>JBGSTK010000096.1:0-3885 GCA_041736565.1 Phycisphaeraceae bacterium
GCGGCGGCCAGACGCCCCGCCAGATCCCGCGCCACGCCCATGCCCAGCTCCGTCAGCTCCACGAGCAGACGACGGTGGCGTTCGGCCATGGCTTCAGCGGCGTCGGACATGAACAAAACAAGAACACGTGGAAAGCCGGAAGTCAAGGATTTTAGCCCACAGCGGCGCGTGTGACGTCGGCTCTGGGCTCATTGGTGACCTTAAGAAGTTCCGCTTAGCGGGGACAGGTGAGCTAAGCTGACTACAGACCCTTCCCAACTCGTAAGGCTACTGCTGAGATTCGATTGCGCGGAGTGATTTTCCCTCACTTGGGCGAAGATGGCGGACTGCGACCTCAGAGTCTCGAATGCGCATCTCCACCTGCAGGCCAGCGGTAGCAGCCATGTTGACCAAGGCATCGAGGCCGAACAGGTCTACCTTGCCTCGAGTGAGATCGGAAATCCGCGGCTGGGTCACACCGAAGACTTTGGCGGCCTGAGATTGGCTCAAATGCGTACGGGAAATATGGTCTTTGAGAGCCGCCATGAGCGCAGCACGCAGCTTTGCACTCTCGCTTAGTGTGCTGATTGTCTTGGGGGGCGGGCCAGACTCACGTTCTTTCGCCGGCTCAGGCAAAGTCTGATATTTCTCACCGTTACCGCCCGATAGTTGCTCTTTCACAATGTTCGCGATCTTCGCAGTGAGGTCAATTTTTTCTTCCGCCTTCGCTCGAGCATGATCCGACATGAAGGCGACCAGTCGCTCTAGGTCGCCACCGTCGGAGATGTTAATGAAATCCTTGCTTTTGTTAACGAACACTACGGTTTTCTTATTCTCTTTAAGAAGTTCTATGACATTGCTCAGGGTTCCTATGCTCTTACAGTCCCAGACCATCAGGCCGTAGTCGCTAGCCCGAGCCATCTCTAGATCTTTGGCGGTGAAAAAGGCGCGAGTGCCAGCCTTGGCTTTCGAGACGACTCTGTTGACCGGCCACTCGGCGACATTGTTTCGAGGTGCATCCCCGGTGCAGTACACAGTTACTTTACTGGCCTGATATCGCTGAAGGCATTCTTGAATTGACGTGTCCGCGCCGTTGGCGTCGCCGACCACGACATTGAAGTTCGAAGCCACGATTTTGTTGATCCTGTCGGCCACTTTCTTATGCAAACGGCTAATGGAAATGGATCCGGCGATGAAGACTGTCGTCATGCTTTATTTCCATGTGATCGAAGCAGCGTATATGCGATTGATCTTTTTGTAGGTGCGCAGCGTCTTGCACACGGCGTCCATCGTGGCACCCGTGTCAAACAAGTCGTCAAAGACGAGCGCGTTCCAGCATCCTTTGTTGGTGATGGTCGGATTGATGCTAAAGCGGCCTTCCAATGCTGCATCCTTCGCCTCGCGGCCGTGCAGATTCTTGAGCTGCGGGCTGCCCTCCGGGGCGGGTGCCTTGACGATTATGTCGTCAAACACCGGCTTGCCGGTCAGTCGTCCGAGTTCCTTGGCGATCTCGTTGACCGGCTGACGAGCGCGCACCGTTGACGCGGGCATTGGGATGATGAGCCCGATGTCGCCGAACAACGGCAACAGTGTTTGGCGCACCTGCGCCGCAAGCGGTTGCACCTGATCCCAATCGGCTCGGTACTTAAGCTGGTATAGCGCCTCGCCTGGCTCGGAGCGCGTCGTGTCGAACCGAGGATGCCCATATTCGTCGTCGCCTACGTAGGTGCTCGAGAGCGTATGCTTGCTGAGTGCGTAGCCGAGATCCCAGCTGCCTTCGAGCTTTCGAACATGGACCTGCATGACGAGGATATTCCATTCGCCCCCCCGCGGAGGGCCAATCGCATTATATAAATTTTTGTATGAGCTGCAACGGCCTCAGGAGGCCGCCGCCGATAGGTGCCTGGAGGCTTAAACCAGCCCTATTCGCCATCATCGACAGCTTCGTTGGCTGCGACGAATAGCTTGCTAACCTTGTACCCATAACTCATCAGCCGACGGCGGGCGTTTCGGAGGGTAACCTTGCTGAAGAACGGCAAGCCCCCATTGCCGCTACCTCCGATCACCGCAAAGACAACCTCGTATTGCTTCGGATCCGGCTGCACCGTCGCATCAGCAAATTTGTGAGCCTCCGGCAACTTCTCGTTTAGCTTCTCTCGGAACTGAGCGTCCCCAACAAACAGTTCTCCCGCTACCGCGCCCTGCGCAAAGAGGTGGCTTAGCTGGGAGGAGCCGCTCTTGCGTTTCACATGGACGAGTTTCCTGTCCGCCGTAAGTATGTCGCAAAACTCGATCTTGCTCTTGCCGCCGCCGTGTTGGATTAGCTTGCGGTCCATGCAGCAGGCTCCTGTCGTAGCCGCGACCGCCGCTTCATTATAATCGCCCTCGCCGTCGTGATCATATTTGGGTAGCTCGAGATCGGCATTGGGGATCGCGGCATAGTCAGCCTCGACCTGATCCGCGAACGTCTTGGCGATTTCGTACCAGCGCCCATCGTTCAGAATATAGACTCTTCCATCAATGGTGGTCTCCGCATATATACATCGGTAGGCGTTCCACCGATCCGCTACGCTGTCGTCCTTTGATGAAATGGCGACGATAGACTTGGACTTCAGGGCATCAAGATCGATCTCGTCTCCCTGCAGGGACGCCACAAACTCCTCGATATCGAGATCAGCGGTGTGGGGCGCCTTCTTCCCCGCCCCGTACTTGAACTCTTTGATATCCACCCAGTCGATGATATCGGGAGCAGCCATCCAGATGTTGTCAAAATTGCCGGTGTTGAGGCGAACTAGCAGGTCGTTCGTCAGTGCGCCGCGTCGCGTCGGATCGCGGACGTCAGCGATCTGATCAATCCAATCATAGTCCGTCTGATAGGACTTGCTGTCATATTGAGTGACCATGAGGTCCAGCAAATCCCCAATATCTTGAGCATCGAACTTTGCAGACACCGTCAGCGAGTCCCGGCCGGTGATCATTTTACCGAAACGCTTGTCCTTGGAGCGCGCCGTGACAGAACGGACAAGGTCCTGCTCAATATCGATTCCAAAGCCGCCGACTGCGCTCTCACGGCTGGTTTGTTCACGGCTCTGCTTCGGCGCAGATCCTAACGTCGTCCGATCAACGCTGCGGAAGCTATCTTCGACCATTGTATTGAGGACGATCTTCAACCCGACCCTTTCTTCAACGACGCCGTCATTGAGAAGAAATCGCCCGGTCCCAAACACGATGGCGAAGTGCCGCTCCTGCCCCTCGAAGACCCGCTTCAGCAGCAAGACGCCTTTGGCGCTGGCGCTGAGAAGGTGAAATGGGCTTGGCGTACCGGCACCGAAGAACTTTCTGAACCAAGAGGGGGCAACGGCATGTGAGTCCGCCCCAAAGAATGTGCCAACCCCCTCAATCTCTGAAGAAACAACGCCCTCTTTGATGACAGCGGCATCGGCAATACCGGCCTTGATGAGGTAGATGCTGAGCTTGTTTGTCGTGTCCGCCACCGGCCCCTCCATTTGAAGGTTGGTCTTCTGGCGCTTAAGCCGCCCACCGCACTCGGTACTCAGCACAACTACAGGTCATTGGTCGCTACAGCAACGCTCGGTTGGGTGCGCCATTTCGGAGCACAGCCCGTCCACCGGCCTCTAGGGGCACAACGAACGCGATCCCGCGCCCATTCGGCATGCGAATGTCGTGTGTCTGGAGCGAAAGCAAGGTGCGCCTCTGGCGCAGACGCCCCCTCCCCTACCGCCCGTCGAAGGCCGCCCGGGCGGCGTCGATCTGGTCGAGGTGGGCTCGGGCCCAGTCGCCGAGGGCCTGGATGGGCTGGCTGAGGGAGCGGCCGAGGTCGGTGAGGGCGTAGAGCACCTGGGGCGGATTGGCCGGCAGGACGGTGCGGCTGACCATGCCGTCGCG
>JBGSTK010000109.1:0-6533 GCA_041736565.1 Phycisphaeraceae bacterium
GCCAGTCGGACCGCTCGGTCAAGCCGCACTCCCACCACGCAGGTTCGCTCCACGGCGACCAACCGCCCTGCTCATCCCGCACGCGGACGCGCCACCAGGCCCTGCAGCGCGAGCCGGGCCAGGCACCGTCGTACGGCACCAGATGCGACGCATCCCCCGCGATCTCGCCCGTGCCCCACAAGTCTGCATCGCCCGCGTTGAGCCGCTCCACCGAACTCGCTGCCTGCAGTTCATAGGCCCTCTGGCGGGCGCCCTGCACCTGCCGCTGATCGGACATCTGCCACGACAGCCGGGGACGCCGCTCATGCACCGCCATCGGGTTGACGAGGTGCTCACATCGCAGCCGCCGCGGGGCAGCAGCCGAAGAATCGGGGACAGCGTGCAAAGCTTCGCTCCAGAATAGTGCCAACGGGATGAAGGTCGAGCAAGTAGGTCACCGGCGATCCAGGCTCGAAATAGGCGTCACATCCGACGCCCCTGAGTGTATCGGGACCGCGCAGCATCGGCCACTCGTGGCGCTCAGCCGAGGCTCGTTGTTACGTTTGGCGAGGGAGTCGCCCAAGTCGAGACGTGAACTCGGGGCACCGGCTAATGATCCGCAAGACCGCAACACAGGGTGGTCACCGGCCTTGGCGTCTAACAAACTTCCGCGTGAAAGCGGGCGAAGGGACTCGAACCCTCAACATTCAGCTTGGAAGAACGAAATACCGCCTTATGATTCAGCTTGACCAAGCCTGATCGGCATTGATATTTCCGGCATTTCCCGTACGATAACGACCCGCGATGCTACCGCAAGATTGACCAAAATTGACCCACGCGGTAGCATCGAGGTAGCAACGGGATTCATCAGCAACATTCAGCAGGAATAATGAACGATGCCAAGACACGCCCTCAAACTCGCCAGCGACACCACCCGCAAGCCACCGCGTAGTTTCGTTTTCACCGTCGCCCAGCTGGCCAACGTCAAGCCCCGGCCCGGCAAGCAGACATGGGTCTACGATGACAAGCAACCCGGCTTGGCCATACTCACCACGTCATCGGGACACAAGGCGTTTTACCTATACAAGAAGGTCAATGGCAGGCCCGTTCGCCTCAAGCTGGGCGACATCGACGCCATCACCATCGAACAGGCCCGCAAGCGTGCCGCCGACCTCGTCAAAAACATCACGCTTGGGCGTGACCCAGCGGACGAGCGTCGCCAGAAGCGAGGTGAGTTGACCCTCGACGAACTTCACGGGCTTTACCACGAGCACCACGCCAAGCTACGCAGCACCCCCAAGACCCTTGTAGCCGAGGCTAGCTTGTGGAAGGCTCTGGCAAGCATCAAGACTCGCCGCCTATCGGCCATCACCCCCAACGTCGCCGCGACCCTGCACGCCCAGCTAGGCCGCGACCGTGGCAAGTCCACCGCCAACCGCATCACCCAATATCTCGGACGTTTGATTGCCTATGCCGCCAAGCGCCACGGCTACGAAGGCAAGAACCCCGTTATTGGCGTTGACATGTTCCCCGAGGCGAGCCGGGAGCGATTTCTCTCGGCAGATGAGCTTCCCGGGTTCCTCGCCGCAGTGGAGCAGGAGGAGCCGCCCTTCCCCGACCTGTTCAAGTTGCTGCTGCTGACTGGAGCCAGACGAGGCAACGTGCAGGCGATGAAATGGGCGGATATCGACCTGGCCGAAAAGCGATGGACGATTCCCGCCGCAGAGAGCAAGAACCGCAAGCCCATGCCCTTGCCCCTGGTCGATGGTGCCGTGGCCATCCTCTCCCGCCGCTATGCCGAGGCCCAGGCCGCCGCCAGCGACGATGAGCCGATGAGCGACTATGTCTTTCCCGTCATTCGAAACAAAGGCAAGCGAGGCCACATCGGACAACCCACCCAGGCATGGCGTCGAATTCTCCAACGTGCCGATATCAGCGACCTTCGCATCCACGATCTACGCCGAACCATGGGCGCATGGCAAGCCATCGGGGGCGCTTCACTGCTGGTCATCGGTCGATCACTCGGCCATCGGGATCAGCGGGCGACGGCGATCTACGCAAGGCTGTCGGACGATCCGGTGAGAGTGAGCATGGAGCAAGCCGCCCAAGCGATGCTGGGTGGCGCCAATCCCCCATCCTCTCAAACACCTCCGGCAACTCCGCTCGGCGACCGACCATCAGTTTGAGGCCCAGTACGCACTGACGTTCAGCGATGGTCTGAGCACTCTGCCCGACAAGGCGGAGGAGTTCATTAAAGCCATGACTAAATACGGCAGTGGTGAGGCGTACGTGGAAGCCCGCGCCGCTGCACCGTCGAAGGATTAGAGCCAACCATGCCTGCCACCACTGCTCGACCATTGACGGCGAATAAGCCGGGTTCAGATGCCCGGCCGCGGTACCAACTTCGTGCGTTAGGCTTGGGCAGCGGGCACATGGAGCTGTCCGTCTGGCAACTCCCGACCACGGCGAGCCCCCGCCTGCACCAGCCTGAACTCACGGCCATGCTTCGCGGTCGCGCTTTGGCCATGATCGAAACCCGGGTACTGCGACTGTTGCGTGATAGCAGCATCCGCTTGCCCAACCTACCCAAGGGGCAGGAAGCCGCCTTCGACCTCGAAGAAGACCTAGCCCTGAACCTTGCTCTGCTCTTCCGGGCGCTAGCGCCGATGCGCAGTTCTGACCGCATCCGAGCTGTTTCCGAGGGGATTCAGAAGATGAGTCGCGAGGAGGCAGGATACTGGCTGGGAATGGCCGTGCATCGGGTTTATCCACGTAGAGTATTGGCAGCATTACGGTTACTGCTTACCACACCTTGACTTTTCACACTAAAGATGCCCCGTTTCACTTGACGATACTCTCTCATATGGTAGACTTATGGCGGAAAGTGGGAATCAGCCCTTATGGAGAAAATCGCCTGAAGAGTTCCTGCGTGGGTTCAGGTTCGCTATGGCCAACTGCCCTTACGACCTAAAATGGGGCGGCAAGGACTGGCGAACGGACTTGGGTGATCTGGGGCTCAACGAGACGATGGTGCGGGAGATAATCAAGGGTGACCTTATCGCGACTCAAGCCCACCGCGGCCCCGAACCCGATGATGAGCGTCCTGATGGCTCCATCGTGATCTTCCGCTACCCCATCCCCGGCAATTGTGACGCCTACGTCAAACTCGGTCTGCGACCCCACGGAACTGCGAAGAACAGGCTGATCCCTAAGATCTGGTCCTTCAAACGCTGGTCTTGACCCGGCCGCCAACCGCCATGACTCAACCTGAAATCATCACAGCCTTCTGCGACCAGTGCAACGACGACCGGGAATATCGGCGTGAGTTGCATCGAGAAACGCATCAGATCCGCGGTGTGGAGATCACCGCCGACCTGCCGTGCATGGTCTGCTCCGTTTGCGATGATGTGCAGCCGGACCCGACGCAGGACAGCATGGCAATCCTCTATGCCGCCTACCGCGCTAAGCGGAACATGCTCACGCCCGAGCAGATCAGAGAGATCCGTGAGCAGTACGACCTAAGTCGTGAAGCCTTCGCCAAGGTGCTCGGAATGAGCCCCGCTTCGCTGTATCGCTACGAAGCCGGCGCTCTTCAGGATGACGTTCACGACAACCTGATTCGGGCCTGCCAGGACTCGATTTGGATGGCATGTCTGGTGCAGCGTAAACGAGATGAACTGGCACCGGCTGTATTGCAGCGATTTGAAGCCTCCTTGGAGGAACGTCGCGCCCGTGAGGCGGCTGAAGCCCTCCCCAAAGTGTGGTTCAACCATGTCAGGTCTTGCTTGGCAGGCCATACTGCGGATCGCTCGGCGGCCATGAATCGACTATTTGCCGTCGAAAGGGAACTTGAACAACGGCTGGACCCGATCCCTCGCCAGCGGTTGCCCTATATGCTATTTCTCGTGGACATGTTGGCGGAAGACTGCTTGGGCAAGTCCATTCTGAAGGTATGGGCCAAGCCATCCCCACATACTCCTTCAAGCATGCGGTTCGAATTCGACCTGGCCCAAATGTCCAAATCGTGGCCGACGATGGAGCCAAATCTCCCCCTCGCCTCCGACGAGTACGAGATTGAAGGACTCCGGGGAGACGAAATCGGGGCCCTGAACGACCAAGAGGTGTTGTTGATCGATCGGCTCTCAGAGCTTCTTGAGAATCTTTCACAGGAAGAGCAGGCCCTACGCACCACACGTTGGATCACTAAACGCCTTCGCAAACATCGCTGGCCATGGGTCGAGGCTTTTTCCGCCACGAGGGCACTTGTAGAGCCAGAGTTTTTTGCGGGCTCGTGCACTATGTACGCGAAGCCGATCGCTGTATCGCACGCCCGAAACCTTTTTTGATATTGGAAGGAATCGGCTGAACGGGCCGTTGTGCTGCTGCCCCCGCGCTTGTGGGCGGACCCATTCCCCGGCACAATGGCGGTATGCAGGTCCAACTCGCCGTCCAACCCGACCATCTCGAGCGCGAAGCGGCTACCCGTCCCGTGCTTGGGCTTGCGGAGTTAATCTGGAACGCGGTCGATGCCGATGCGCAGACAGTATCGATCACCTACAAACGCAACCACCTGGGTGGCACCGAGGGCATCGTCATTGCCGACGACGGCCACGGCATCGAACACAACGACGCGATTCTTTACTTTGGAAAACTGGGCGGGTCGTGGAAAAAGGACAGGCGGGTATCACAGAAGGAAAAGCGGCTGCTACATGGCCAGGAAGGCAAGGGGCGATTCAAGGCATTTTCGCTGGGCAACCGTATTGTGTGGCACAGCACCTACCAGCAGACCAACGGCAGCCTCAAGACATTTCGTATCGTTGGCAAACGTCCCTCACTCAACCGATTCGATGTCGGCGAACCGGAAGATGCAACCAGTGCAAGAACCGGCACCCGCGTTGAAATATCCGACGTTCGGGACGGCGTGGATTCACTGTCCGACGCGACTAGGGTCGCCGACGAGCTTGCTCGCAGACTGGCGATCTACCTCCGTAAGTACCCCAAGGTAACCATCGAGATCGAAGACGAGAAGGTCGATCCCTGCCGCGTTGAAAGCCACGCCAACACCTATAAGCTTGATCCGATCGTGGTTGAGGATGGGCGATCCTTCACCGCCAGTCTCAGTGTCATCGAGTGGACAGTGCCGACAGAACGGGCGCTGTTTCTGTGCGACGCAAGCGGCTTCGCCAGGACTGAAGTACCTCCCGGCATCAAGGCACCTGGGTGGAACTTTACCGCCTATTTGTCGTCGGACCTGATTCCCGATCTCGAAGGCCGTGGCGCGTTTGCCATGGGCGAGTTGCATCCCGACCTGAGTAAGGTTGTGGATGCGGCCAAGAAAAAGATGAAGGAGCATTTCCGTCGTCGAGCGGCGGAAACGGCGGTTACCGTTGTAGACGGATGGAAAAAGGACGGCATCTATCCGTACGGCGGCGACGCAAAGGGTCTGATCGAGCAGACCGAGCGACAGGTGTTCGATGTAGTTGCCCTCCAACTCGCCGAAGCGCTGCCGGATTTCGATGAGTCGGACACGAAAAGTAAGAAGCTATCCATGCGGCTGCTCCGGCAGGCTATTGAGAAAAGCCCCGAGGACGTCCAGATCATCTTCACAGAAGTCCTGGGCCTCCCCGCCGAGAAGCAGGCTGACCTCGTTGAACTTTTGAAACGAACATCGCTGGCCGCAATCATCAGCGCGTCCAAGCTGGTGACCGGTCGTCTCGACTTCCTGCGTGGACTTGACCTGTTGATTCATCACCCCATCTCACAGGTGCAGCTCAAGGAGAGGACTCAGCTCCACAAGATTCTTGAGGACCATACCTGGCTCTGGGGCGAGGAATTCGCTCTCAGCGCTAGCGACCAAAGCCTCAATGACGTGCTGGCCGCCCACCTTCATCTGCTTGGCCAACGATGCGACGACGAAACCACCGTCCGACGCGAAGATGGCTCACGGGGCATCGTAGACCTGATGCTATCGCGGCGAATACCTTTGCCGCAGGCGGAAAAACGTGAGCATCTGGTCATTGAACTAAAGCGACCGTCCGTACACATCGACCGCGATATTCTGATGCAGGCACAGAGCTACGCCGATGCGGTGGCGGACGATCCGTGATTCCGCGAAACCGATACCCGCTGGGTTTTCTGGGTGATCAGCAAGGAGATGAAGGATTCCGGCCGAAAACAAGGGACGCAGCGCGACCGGCCTCGCGGATTGTGCTATGAGAGCGAAACCGGCCGCATCAAAGTGTGGGCCAAGACCTGGGGCGAGGTCATCGACGCATGTAAGGCAAGACTAAACTGGTTTCAGGAGCAGTTGCAGTACAGTGTCGACGATCAGTCGGCACTGGACGCCCTGCGCCGGCTCCACTCGAAGTATCTCCCCCCTGTCTTTTCAGAGCCTCCGGCCGGCAGTGCGCCAGTCGAGGCGGCGGCAACGTCGGGCTGATCGCCTTCGACTACGACTTTCGCTAAGCTGACTGCTCAAGCACAATGGTCGGGGCTATGCCCTGTTTTGGAAGGATGGCCGTGTGACGCAGATTGCGGCAGAGCAGGCGGTGGGT
>JBGSTK010000122.1:0-35828 GCA_041736565.1 Phycisphaeraceae bacterium
GCCGGTGCGGCCGCGGGGGCAGCCGCAGGCCGGGAGGCGGGCATGGGCGAAGGAGCTGCGGCGACAGGTGAGATCCCTGCGTCATCCAGCACTTCAACGTCCACTTCATAAGCGACACTTTCAACTGTGATTCGGAGCTTCATACCGGGTCCTTCGTGGCTAGGGATGCAAGCGTTTCAGGATTGAAACGCGGAAGTTTGTTGTCTCAGGCACGCCATTAACGGCGCGACCCTCGCAAATTATGGCTGGTGTGAATGGCCGATCGACCCATCGCCGACCATGCGCCGCCACCTTGCGTGGCACTGACGATGCGGCGGATTTTAACTCGCGAACCGATTGCCGCCGTGGCTGCCGCCGTGATAACGGCCACAAGCCGCGGATCGTCCAGCCCCGTGGCCATGCTCGTCTGCGGGGCTTCCGTCGCCGACGTTACGGCTGCGCCTTGGGCCGGCGTCTCGTCGTCAGTCGGGGCCTGGCCCATCAGCTTGCCCAACAGACCCAGAATCGCGCCGATGAGCATAAGCGCAACGAACACCACGCTCATGCCCACCACCATCAGGCTCAGTCCCAGACTGATGGCCCCGTCGCCGGGGTCTGCGGATGTGACGGCCAGCACTGTTGGAATTATCGCGATCATGAGGGCCTCGTCGGTTGGCTTTCGGGATCAGATTCAGTTGCTACGTGTCGGCTGTGTGGGGAACTAGCTGCGCGCTACGGCGTCACCTTGGCGGAGTCGATTACAGCGGCATCAGACCGTGCTTCTTGGCGGGTCGCAATTCACGCTTATTCACCAGTGACTCCAGCGCGGCGATGAGGTACATGCGCGTCTCGCCCGGCTCGATGACGTCATCGACCATCCGCCGCGAACTGGCCACATACGGGTTCATGAAGGCGTCGCGGTAAAGCTCGATCATCTCGGCACGCTTGGCAACCTTGTCCTGAGCCCCATCGATCTCCTTGCGGAAGATCACGCCTGCGGCACCTTCGGGCCCCATCACCGCGATCTCAGCGGTGGGCCAGGCGGCAGTGCGGTCAGCGCCCAGATCCTTGCTGCACATTGCCAAGTACGCCCCGCCGTACGCTTTGCGAAGAATGATGGTGACCTTGGGTACGCTCGACGCGGAGTAAACAAACAGCAGCTTGGCGCCGTGTCGGATGATTCCGCCGTACTCCTGCTCGACGCCCGGCATGAATCCAGGGACGTCCACCAGATTGACCAAAGCAATGTTAAAGGCGTTGCAGAAGCGGATGAACCGCGCTGCCTTGTCGGAGCTATCGATGTCCAACACGCCAGCCTTGTGCGCCGGGTTGTTGGCGATGATGCCCACGGTGCGACCGTTCAAGCGGGCGAAGCAGATGATGATGTTCTGGGCGAACGTGCGCTGCACCTCAAGATAATCGCCGTTGTCAACGAGCTTGGCGATGATGTCGTGCATGTCGTAGGCAGCGCGGGTGCTGTCGGGCAGAATGTCGGCAATCGAGTCATCAACACCCACATGAGCCGGGCATTCGACCCGCGGCGGATCTTCCATGTTGTTGGAAGGCAGGAAGGAGAGCAACTTCTGGCAGATGCGAACCGCATCGCGATCATCCTCAGCCACGAAGTGCACCACGCCGGAGTAAGTCATCTGTGCATCCGGGCCACCCAGCGCCTCGGCGCTGACATCCTCGCCGGTGACCTGTTTGATGACTGATGGGCCGGTGATGAACATCTGTGCCTGGCGGGTCTGAATGATGAAGTCCATCAAGGCCGGGCTGTAGGCTGCGCCACCGGCGCAGGGGCCGCAGATGAGCGATATCTGAGGCACGACGCCCGAGAGCAGCGTGTTGTGATAGAAGATGCGGCCGTAACCGCCCAAGGCATCGATGCCTTCCTGGATGCGAGCACCGCCCGAGTCGTTGATGATGACCAGCGGCGAGCCGGTCTTCAGGGCGCTCTTGCTCATTTCGACGATCTTGTCGGCATGCACTTCACCGACCGCGCCGCCCGAAACGGTGAAGTCCTGGCTGGCGACGTGCACCAGACGGCCGGCAACCACGCCGGCGCCAGTGACCACGCCATCGGCGGGAAGCTCCTTCCCAGCCATGTCGAAATTCGTCGAGCGATGGGTGGCAAAGGCGTACATTTCCTGGAAGGTGTCCTGATCCAGAAGCAGGTCGATGCGGTCGCGGGCCGTGAGCTTGCCGCTCTTTCGCTGCTTCTCGAGCCGATCCTTGCCGCCGCCGGCCTTGATCTTCTCGCGACGCTGGCGCAGGTCCGCAATCCGCTCCTTCATGGTGTGAGGTGCAGCGGGCTTCTCCGCGTTGACGTTTTTATCCAGCTTGACGGGTTGCGTTGCTTCTTTGGTTTCAGCCATGGGTCACCTTAGGCGTTTGGTTATGAAGGATGCTTCGGGCGGGATTTCTTGTGCCGGCCTCAGTGGGTCTCAGCGGGTTGGCACAACTCGGTCAGCACACCGCAGGAACTCTTGGGATGCAAAAAGGCGATCTGCGTGTGATGAGCGCCAGCGCGGGGCTTTTCGTCAATCAGCCGCACGCCCCCCGCCTTGAGTGCATCAAGTCGCTGTTGAATGTTGGCCACAGTGTAGGCGATGTGGTGAAGCCCCTCGCCACGCTTTTCGATGAAAGCCGCTACCGTCGATTCGGGCGTCGTCGGCTCCAGCAATTCGAGTCGCACTTCATGCCCAACGGGACCGACGGTGAAGAAGGCGACCTTGACTTTCTGGTCGGCGACTTCCTCGATGCCCTCGAACTTCGCGCCCAGCGTCTTTTCGTAGAACTCGCGGTAAGCATCGATGGACTTGACGGCAATGCCAATGTGATTGATGGCTTGGGCTTGTGCGCTCATGAAAGACTCTCTTGGTATTGATGATGGTTGTGGTGGGCGAACGAACTCAGTTGAAGGTCTCGGTATATTCGCCAAACACGCCGCGGAGCGTGTTGCAGATTTCACCGATGGTGGCGTATTCACGGACGGCGTCGAGGATAAGGGGCATGAGGTTGCCGCTGCCGCGTGCCGCCTGCTCGATTGCGGCCAGAGTAGCCGTGACCTTCGCGTTATTACGACGTGCCTTGACATCCTTGAGCTTGGCGATCTGACGACCGGCGACTTCTTCGTCGATCTTCATGAGTTTGAGGTTAAGGCTTTCGTTCTTCGCCTGGAACTTGTTGACGCCGACGATCACTCGGTCGTTGGTCTCGATGCTCTGACCGAACTTGTAGGCTGACTGTTCGATCTGGTTCTGAACCCAGCCGCGCTCGATGGCGGCAACAACCCCGCCCATTTCGTCGATCTTGGCGATGATGGCCTCGGCCTCGGCTTCGAGCTCGTCAGTGAGGCGTTCGACGTAGAAGCTTCCCGCCATCGGGTCGATGGTGCTGGCCACGCCGCTTTCATGGGCGATGATCTGCTGAGTTCGCAGGGCGACGGTAACGCTTTCCTCGGTGGGCAGCGCCAGGGCTTCGTCCTTGGAGTTGGTGTGGAGCGACTGCGTTCCGCCGAGCACTGCTGAGAGCGCCTGGAGGGTGACGCGAACGACGTTGTTGTCGGGCTGTTGGGCCGTGAGTGTCACGCCGCCGGTCTGGGTGTGGAAGCGAAGCATCCAACTCTTGGGGTTCTCGGCGTTGAATCGCTGACGCATGATCTTGGCGTAAAGTCGGCGGGCGGCGCGGAACTTGGCCACTTCTTCGAACACGTCGGTGTGGGCGGCGAAGAAAAACGCCAGACGTGGGGCGAAGTCATCGACCTTCATGCCGCTCTTGATGGCGGTTTCGACATAGGCGATGGCGTCGGCCAGAGTGAAGCCGATTTCCTGCGCTGCCGTCGAGCCAGCCTCGCGAATGTGGTAACCGCTGATGGAGATCGTGTTCCAGCTTGGCACGTTGCGGGTGCAGTATTCGAAGATGTCGCTGATGACCCGCAGGCTGGGCTTGGGCGGGAAGATATACGTTCCGCGTGCGATGTATTCCTTGAGGATGTCGTTCTGGATCGTGCCTTCGAGCTTGCTGGCGGGGACGCCCTGCTTCTCGCCCACAGCGATGTACATCGCCAGCAGGACAGCCGCGGAAGCATTGATGGTCATGCTGGTGCTGACCTTGTCGAGCGGAATGCCGTCAAAGAGCGTTTCCATGTCCGCCAGGCTATCGATGGCGACGCCGACTTTGCCGACTTCGCCGGTGGACATCGCATCATCGCTGTCGTAGCCGATCTGCGTGGGCAGGTCGAATGCCACGGACAGGCCGGTGGTTCCCTGCGCGAGCAGGTACTTGTAGCGTTGGTTGGATTCCTCGGCGGTTGCGAACCCGGCATACTGCCGCATGGTCCAGAACCGGCCGCGGTACATCGTGGGCTGGACGCCACGTGTGAAGGGATATTGGCCGGGGAAGCCGAGCTTGGCGTTGTAGGTCTCCGCCGTGTCAGCATCGGGCAGGTACAGCCGATCCACCGGCTTGCCCGAGACAGTCTCAAATTGCTTTTTCTGCTCGGGGAATTTGTTGATGGTCTTGTTGACTGCGCCCTCGTACTTGGCGGCTGCTTCCTGGATGGGACTTGTCGTCTTGTTCATTCTGTTACCTCGTGGCGAAAGTGATTCGTTTGTGGGCTTTGTCGGGGGTGGATTCACTGCGGTGTCGGGATCGGCTTCAGCGTCGGCATGGCCAGCGGCGTCGGCATCGAGTGCTAGCCCGGCGGCCTGGGCTCAGCGTCCTGGACCCCCTGCACGGCTGTTTCGAGCAGTTCATCAGTCAATTGCCGGATGCTGACCTCGCCGGACAACACGCGGGCAACTTGCCCATGCATCGTACCATTGCGACCCAGCGCGGACTCAACGCGACGGCGTGCTTCCTCAAGCACCGCCTCGCGAATTTCCTCATTGAGCGACGCGCCGCGACGTTTGCGCCAGAGCCCCCCCTGCTCATTGGCTCGTCGCTCCACCGCGTCGAGCAACTCTTCGAGCCCGGTTTGTTCCTGGGCGCTAACCAGATGCACATCCGGGAGCCGACCGCTGCGCATCAGGCCCAGTTCCGGCGATGCGGCTGGATCGAGTTCCGCGTGTTCTTTGGGCAGGCCGATGCCGTGATGAGCTCCGCACTGGTCGTCGATCGTCCCGAGTTTCAGGACGGTGAGCAATTGGTTGTGAAGTTCGTTGGCCCCGGCGCGATCCGCCTTGTTGACGACGAACATGTCGCCGATCTCCATCAGACCCGCCTTGAGCAGCTGGATGGAATCGCCTTGCCCGGGGGCAAAGACGATGAGCGTCAGGTCGGCAACGTTGGCGACTTCGACTTCACTCTGCCCGACGCCGACGGTTTCGATGATGATGAATTCGCAGCCAGCCATGGCCATGACGTGCAACACGCCGCGAACGCCCAGCGATAGGCCGCCGAGGTGTCCGCGGGCTGACATCGAGCGGATAAAGACATTGGGGTCGGTGGCATGCCGCATCATGCGGACTCGATCGCCCAGCACCGCCCCGCCGGTGAAGGGTGAGGAGGGATCGACTGCAATGACGCCGACCTTGCCCTGTGGGTGGCGATGGCGATAGGCCGCGACCAGCGAATCGGTGAGGGTTGATTTACCGCTGCCCGGCGCCCCGGTAATGCCCAACACCAAGCGGGGCGATGCATCGCGGGCTGTCTGCTCGCCGGCGCGACCGACGAAAAGCTCGGGCACGCGGGTCGGATCATTCTCCAGCGCACTCATGAGCTTGGCCGCAGCGCGGGTGGCGACGGCGGGCTTGGCACCGGGTTCCTGACCGGCGGCAAGTTGCTGCATGAGTTGGGGAATGCTCGAAGCCATGGGCGGGAGATCAAAGGGGCTTGGTGGGGATCGGCACGGGAAGCGGAAACCAGCGGGTGGATGTCGGTCGCCAGTTGCTTCACCGATGCGCTACGTGCGGGGGACTGACGGGGGTCGCCAAGTCTCAACCTCGAAGCCGAGGCGTGCATGGGCCGGGGGTCAGGCCTTGACCGCCAGCATTTGTTCGAGGGTTTCGATGATGGTCTTGGCCGGTGTGCCGGGCGTGAAGACTGCAGCGATGCCAGCCGCATTGAGCCCCGGGATGTCACCGGGAGGAATCACGCCACCGCCGAATACCTTGATGTCGCCCGCGTCCTTTTCCTTAAGCAGGTCGATGACCTTCTTAAAAAGGACGTTGTGGGCACCTGAAAGCAGCGACAAGCCGATGGCGGCGACGTCTTCCTGGATCGCGGCTTCCACGATCTGCTCAGGCGTGCGACGAATGCCGGTGTAAATCACCTCAAAACCCGCATCTCGCAGGATGTGGGCGACGTACTTGGCGCCGCGGTCGTGGCCATCGAGACCGGGCTTGGCGATCAGTACACGGGGACGATTTTCTGGCATAGGAGAAGCTCCATAAAGAGAGCGAATAAGCGGGAGCGGCTGGGCGTCCCGAAACACGGGGCTCTGAGACTCCGAGGGTGTTCGTCACCGTTTAGGTAGGGATGACGAGGACATTAACGAGCCGCAGCGCGGCCAGTCAGGCGGAGGAAGACCCCAGTCCTGAGGTCAGACTGATGAGTATAACGCGCCCTAGCTTTTAGGACAACACAATCTCTTTTGACCGGGCGATGTTTGGGGATAACAACGGAGACTTCCGGGCTTACATCGCACCGGCTGCCGGGCTGGTGCCGCCGACGATGCGACTGCGAAAACGACGGCCCAGGTGCATCATCCGACCGGATGTTCGCAACACGCTCCAGTACAACGCCAACGGTCCAGCCAGCGTGAGGCAAACGGGCACGTACCACTTCGCCGCCAGGGACACGGCATCCGCGGAGTTCTGGTACGTAAACACAGCCAAGGTGGCGCAATAGGCGTAAACCAGCCCCAGCATGATCCCAATTGGGATCTGGAAGAGGTAATTGAGCCGCAGCAAATGGCGGCAGATGAACTCCGCCCCCGCCGTCACGGGAAATAGCGCCAGCGGGACCAGTACCATTCCGCCAAGGAGTACCCCCGCGGGCAGGAGAAAGAGCATCATGGGCTCGCCAAGAACGGCGCTGGCACTGCCTACGAAAAAGTACGAAACAAACTGCCAAACGACGGTGATAACCGTGAGCGTGAACACCGTCACCCAAGTTGCCACCAGGTGCCGGGACGTGAAACTCAGGCCTTTACTTTTGCGGTGATACATGTGCCATTCCTCCCCGGCAAACCGTGCTTTTCACGCTCCGGCTGCCCCAAAGAACCGCGAAATCCCCCATCTTCCGCCCTGACCATCAGAGACACGACATCGTGTCAAGATACCTCTGATCGCCCCGAAATGCAATATTTACAACCGCATTTTCAATAATATTTCACCAATTCGATTAAATCCCCAAGACACGCACCTCTGGCCAACCCTTGGCGTCGCGGACCGCGAAGATGGGTTGTGATTGTTTGATCATCCGGTTATCTCCTCCAGCGCTTCAAGCAGTTTCGCGGCCTCGTGCTTGCCGTTGTGCTTCGCCCAGTCGAGCGCGTCGCCGCCGAACTGAGGGTCCTTCACGGTCGGATCCGCGCCGAGTTTGAGCAGAAGTTTGACTGTCGAAAGGTGGTCACGATTGACGGCACGGTGGAGCGGTGTGGCGAACGCTCGGACGAACGTGTCGACATCGCTGAGCGGCGCGCCACGAGCGGCGAGGAATTCGATCACCGCATCGTGCCCGTACATCGCCGCGAAATTCACCGCTTGCGACAGGATGCGGCGAACGTCGGTGTGCTTGAATGGAGGATCGCCCGCACCGGGCTTCAGTGACCCGTCCGGGTTGAAGTACGACTTCACCATCGCCAGATCGCCCAGCCCCGCCGCGATAATCACGCTGGTCCGAGCGCCGGCGCGAAGCAGCACGCGGACTGCGCCGGTGATGTTGAAGTGCATCGCATTCACGAGCGGCGTGGTTCCGTCATTGGCCGTTGTTGCGTCGATATCGGCGCCGAGGTCGATCAGCGTCTGGCAAAGCTCGGTCGCGTCGTTGCTGCTGGCGGCCCAGTGAACGGGGGTGGCGTTGTGGGCCCATTCGCGGGAGAGGTGATCGGTGTCCTGATGGAGCGGGACGTTGACGTCGATCCCGGCGGCCACCAGCGCGCGGGCGCTGTCGCTGGATCGCGGCATGTTCGCCGGCCAATCGCAAAGGATGTGCAGCAGCGTGCGACCGTTCAATCGCGTGGAGGTGAGCGAGGGCTGCTCTTTCAACATACGAATCAGCTCTTCCACATCCCCTCGCCGCATCGCGGCGATTGCCTGCACCATTGGGATCGCCTCTTGCAGATGCTGTGCCAACTCCGTGTGACCCGCGTGATGCGCCCAGCCGGCGGGCGTGCCGTTGTACTGCGTGTCCTGGATCGTCGGGTCCGCTCCGCGCTGGAGCAATCGATCGACGAGCCGTCGATGGTTGTGCCACGCCGCCTCGTGCAGCGCCGTCGGCTCGAACGGCCGGAGCAGGCGCGCGTTGATGTCGACGCCGGCATCCAGCAGTGTATCCACCGGGCCGACCTTGCCATTGACGGCGGCGACGTGCATCGCACGCAGCTTGTCGGCGTCGGAAGGCTTGTCCTTCAGAAATTGCCGCACTGCATCGCTATCCCCCATCCCGGCGGCGGAAGCGAGGGTGTGCCTGGCGCCCAAGCGAAGCATCGCTTCCACCGCGTCGGTATAGCGATGCACAATCGCCGCGAGCAATCCGTGGTCGGGCTTCGCGCCGTTGCGGACCAGCAACTCGATCAGCGGAACCTGCATGTTCGCCTGCTTGGCAGGTTCGCTCGAAGCCACCAGCGCCAGCGTCGTGCCGCCCATTTCGTTTGGTGTGGCGGCGTCGACTTCAGCGCCGGCGTCAAGAATCGCCTGTGTGATCTCCAAAATTCGCGGCGACATCGGTGCCGGGCGATTCGGATTGTTCGCGACGAAATGCAGCAGCGTCGGCTGCGTGAAATACCCCCGCGTGATCGCGCTGTCGCCGGTGACACGCATCGTCACGACGTGAGGATGCGCGGCCAGCAGCCGCCTCAGCCCCTCGACATCGCCCGCATCGATCATCGCGACGGCCTGTGCGAAGTGCTCGTCGCCAAAGTCGATCTCCGTCAGCAATCGCACCGTCGCTTCCTTGTCGGGGTTCACCGACGACTCGCGGGCATGGTCCATGACGGTCTTACCCTTGTCGTCTCCGAGCCACTGTCGGCCGCCGTGATCGAGCAGCAGTTTCACCATCGCCGCCGGTCCGCGCCAGGCGGCAAAGTGCATGGCCGTGGTGCCGTCCTCGCAACGACGATTCACGTCCGCACCAGCATTGAGCAGCAGTTTGGCGATCTCAATTCGATCCGCCGCGGGTGCCGATGACTGGCAGGCGAACCACAGAGGGGTGTTACCCTTGTCGTTTGAGCCGTTCACGTTCGCGCCACGCTCGAGTAGGAGTTTGGCCACCTCCAACCTACCGGCTCGCGCAGCGGTGAACAGCGGGTTCCACGGCTGCGGCGTGTGAACCAGCGAGGGATCGGCGTCCAGCAGCGGCCGCACCAGGTTGACATCGCCAGTCCGCACCGCTGTGTGAATGTCGTAGATCGCGCCGGCCCGGATCAGTGCTTCGCGCGTCCGCAGGCTTTGCTCGTCACCGATCGGCCGCGGCTCGTAGGCGTCGACCAGATCCATCGGACGTTCACCCAGCGGGTTGAGAAACGTTGCGTCGGCGCCATGTTCGATCAATAGCTCGACGATGTCGGCCAGCGAGTAGTACGTCGCCAGATGTAGCGGCTTGCGCGGAGCGGGGCAGGCACTCGGATCGACGCCGCGGTCGAGCAGGATGCGCGTCATCTCCACCGACTTGGCTTTGTGGATCACCGTGGGCCACAACCCCGGGGTGACGAGGTCGGGGTGTTCGTCGAGCATCCGCACGAACGTCGCGACATCATTGGCTTCGATTGCGCGACGGATTTGCGTCTTCCGATCTAACGGCTCAAGAACCTTTCGCTCACGCTCGCCGGCGTAGTCCATCACAGTCTGATCGACCGGCTTTGCGTCTTTGCGAATCTTCGCGACGACACCTGTGTCGATGTATTGCCCAACGCGCTGGATGATGTACTGCAATGTCGGATAGCCGACGCCCATCCACGAGTGGGCGGCGAGAAAGAGCGGGGTGTGGCCTCCGAGCCCGTCGACGATCTCGGCGCGGGCGTTGATGTCCGAATCGTCCCAGCTTCGGTAATTGCTCAAGATGGTGTCGATGCACGCGATCTCGTTGTGCTCGACGGCGATGTGCAAAAGCGTCCCAGGGGCGCGGCGGGGCTCGTCGGCAAAGTCGAACGAGGCGATGAACTGTTTGTCTTTTCGAACGAGCGTCCGGTCGGCGTCAATCAGTTCCTGCAACCGCTTTGCGTCGCCCCGGTGGATGGCCATGACCGCTTCGGGAAACTCCAACTCGGGCGTCGCGCCGGCGGCCAGCAGCAGGTCAATCAAGCGGTGCTTGGCAATGTTTCGCCCACGGACGTACGTTTCGCACGTCATGCGCAGCGGCGTGCTGTGGTCCGGGTACTTCGACGACGGTCGGCGTTGCCAATCCGCGCGGGCACCCAGCTTCAACAGGAACTCCACCGCCTCGTCGTCGAGCGATTCGCAGAACCCCAGCAGCACTGGGCCGTAATTGTCGATGTAGTCAGCGTTGATGTCGGCACTGCGATCGATCAGATATCGGGCAATGTCCTCGCGCTTTGTCATGGCGCAACCTTCGATGCCAAGGTTCAGCTTCTCCTTCGGCACCTCGCCTGCTTCGATGAGTTGCTTCACCGCGTCGAAGTCACCCGCGCGGCAGGCCTCCTGCAACCGCTCGACCGGCGTCTTGTCTTCGGGGACCTTCCGCTTGCTCCCCGGCCATATGAAGGACCGCACAAGTTCCAAGTCGCGGGGCGTCGCGCGGCGCCACGCCGGCGTGTCCTCGCCGCTGACGCGCTCGGCGTACTCAATCGGGTTCATCGGCGTGTCGTACACCGTGCCGTACACGCGGAACGTAGCGCGGTTGCGATGCCCCTCAATCGCGTACCCGAGCCGGCGGACGAGGTGTTCGAGCGTGTATAGATTCTTCCCCTGATTCGTCGCGATTGCATGGAAGACCGGTGTCTGCCCGCCGATGCCGTTGATGATGTCTGCCTGGGCATTGGGCTCCATCCAGCGGTCGAGCAGGAGATCGACGCAATCCACCTCCCCGTACTCGACGGCGACGTGCAGGAGCGTGGCACCGTCCAACCGCATATTCCCACTTCCGTAGGGCATTGTGCGGAAGCGTCGGCGAGGGAGCGATGGCTCAGTGTCGATCTGCCGCGCCAGTACGTCGACATCGCCGCGATGAATCGCGAGGACCGCCGGGTGCAGGTCAGCCGGCACGTGCGCGCCGTGCTTCAGTAGCATTTCGATCCCGCGGTGCTTGGCATCGTTGCGGCCGCGTTCATACGTTCCAAGCCACGTCGCCAGTGGGAACGACTCGCCGTATTTCGTTTCGACTGGTCCGAACGTGACGTTGCAGCCGGCGTCGATAAGCCACTGCAATCCGTCAGCCGACAGGCACTCCCCGCAACCGAGCACAATCGGCCCGTACGCGCTGCCGTACTGTCCATCGGGGTCGGCACCATGGTCGAGCAGCAGGTCGAACAACTCCTTGCGATCGCGGATCACATCGGGAGCATCGCCGCCGTACCACGCGGCGTGGGCAAGAGCGGCGTCGAGGTCGTGCTGCGTAAACTGCCCCGTCGCGAGGATAGCACGAACCTCGGCGACGTTTCTCGCGCGAACAGCCTTGGGCAGCAACTCGATCTCGCGCTTCACATTGGTAAGCTGATCGGCCCCGCGGTTCATCACCTCGACGACGTGCATCAGCTCTGGCCAATTGCGCGCACCATACTCGCATGCCAGCGCGTGTTGCGCCTCGGCCAGCGGGATCGCGTCCTGCTTGGCGCGGCGCTCGGCCTGTTTGCGGAGATTTTCTTCGGACGGTTTGACGGGCAGGCGCTTGCGCGCCGCCGGTTGCGGTGTGGACATGTGGAACCCCTTAACCCAGTGCCGCAATCATAGTCTCGTCATATTTTGTTTATTGGGTTAGTTCCGCGCATACCACGCCTCCGCAGGAATGCCGAAACTCACAGAAGCTCACCTACGGCGGCGTTTAAGGACCCAGTCGATTTCCTGGCTACGCAGCAGCCAGGCTCCGCCCAGGTACACACTCAAACCCAGTCCCAACATGATTGAGAGTTCCGCCAGGGCACCGGCCTTGGTCAACGACCCGGGGGGATAGGCCACCAGCAGCGGAATGAGTGCCGCGGCCATCAGCAGGCTCAGCACTCCGGTGCGAAGCCAGGAGAACAGGACGCTGCGGTCGATAGGCTCATCGATGTAGCCACGCATGATCCAGAGCATGAGGCCACACTGCACGATGGCGCAGATGGCGGTGGACCACGCCAGACCAGCCGCCCCAAGGGGCCAGATGAGTGTGAGGTTCAGCACCACATTCAGCATAACCATCAGCACCGCCAGAACCATGGGCGTACGTGCGTCCTTCATGGCGTAGAAGCCACGGGTCAACACATGGGTCATGGAGTAGGCCCATATGGCTGGGGCGTAGCCGATGAGGATGGCGGTCACGCGGTACGAGTCTTCGGTGGTGAAAGCACCGCGTTCAAAAATGACACGGGACAACGGCAGCCCCACGAGCATCAGGCCCACACTGGCGGGCAGGCCAATGAAGACGGTGAGTCGCAAACCCTGTCGGAGGATGTCGCGGAAGCCGCGTTGACCGGCGATACCTGGCTCGGCGGCAGCGCGCGCCAGTGCTGGGAAAATCGCCGTGGCAATGGCCAGGCCGAAAACGCCCAGCGGAAACTGGTAAAGCCGCTGAGCCCCATTGAGCGCCGCCAGACCGCCTTGCTCAATGGGGTACGGCACCAACCGGCCAAAGATGTGAAGCTTCTCGACAATATGCTCGCCCACCACCACCACCGCGACGCCATTGCCCTTGGGCGATAGTCCCATGGCGATCATCTGATCGAGGAACGTGTTGATCTGAAAGACTGCCAGCGCCAGGAAGGTCGGCAGAAAATTGCGCCAGAAGGTGCCAAAGGCTTGAGCTGTGCCCGTCATCACCAGCGTCAGGCTTTTGTGTTTGACCATGGCTGTCAGTTGCGTCACAACCTGCACGACACCGGCCAGCACCACGCTGATGCCCACGAGCATGACGCCTTGACGCAGAGCGATGGGATCACTCAACCCGCTCACCGCCCACCAGGTACCGGCGATCATCACGACGTTGAGAAAAATGGGCATGCCCGCAGAGGGCGCGAAGCGGCCGTGGACTTGCAGCACCGCGCCAAACAGCGCGACTAGACAGACCAGTGGCATGTAAGGAAGCATGACCATGGTCAGGCGTATGGCCAGTGCCGAATCGCCGCTCCATGCTCCGCCCGTCAGAATTGCCGCCAGCACCAGTTCGCCAATGATCGTCATCACGCCCAGGACTATCAGCGTCAGAGCAGCGCAAAGGCTTACAAAACGTTTGGCCAACACCGGGTCGCGCTTGAGCAAATCGGTGTAGACGGGAATGAACGCGGCTGTCATGGCCCCTTCGCCAAAGAGGCGGCGCGAGAGGTTGGGCATGGCGAAGCCGAACCAGAACGCATCGGCAATGGCGCTGAGTCCAAAGGCGCGCATGAGGTAGGCATCGCGCACCAACCCGGTGATGCGCGACAGCAGCGTCAGGGAACTGACGACCATCGCAGCGCCAACAAACGAGTGCTGGCGGGCGGGAGCGGGGTTGGGGTTGCCCTTGGGATCGAGAGCCGATGGAGACGATGGCGTTGGAAGACCCGCAGCGGACGATTCAACTTCGACGGCCTCGATGTTCCAATGTGCCATGACCCCCGCGTTGCGAGCGGGATGCGCGACCCAGCGCACCACCACCAGCAACAGACCTATTACCAACGCCGCACCCATGCCTACGAAATGGGCGGCTATGTCATCGACTTCAAATCGGCGATGGACGAATATCTGCAGGTACTCGACAACCGGGGAGGTGAGGGCTGCGATGCCTAAAGCCAGCGCGGCGTTGAGCAATCGACGGCGCGGCCCAAACGGCGCGGCACCGTAAAGCAGCCAGGTGAGAATCATGGCGGCAAAGAAATGCGCTAGTTTGTCGCCCGTCACACTCAAGCCGAAACTCGGCAACAGCGGCACGACCAGTTCTGACAGCGTGCCACCCCGTGATAGCGCCATCACCGCTGCCAACGGCACCACGATTAACAACGCGGCGCGACAGAGCCAGATCGTGACGGTCTCTCCCCGCCAGCGGCTTTGAGTAATGCCCTGCGCCACCAGCACCGCAACGATCGCCAGAATATTGACACTCCAATCCGCCAGTGAAGGTGTCCGCTGAAACCAGCCTTGCGTGAATTCGTCGATGGCTGAATAGACTGCGGCGATAAGACACGCCCAGAGGAGGTTGGCGGTGGGTCGCAAGCCGGTCCCCAGAGTCCGGGCGTTAATCAGCAGCAGTGTGAGCAGGACAAACGCGGCGAAATGCATGAGCTTGTCGGGCTTGACAGCTGTGATCGTTTCGCCCAGATCAAGCCGCGGCCAGTGCGTGGCGATCATCAGCGCCGGCCAATAGATCGCAAGGCCCCAACGTGCGGCCTTGGTCTGCAACGGGGATGTCGGGTTTGGGGCGTCCATGCGAAGCGGGTCGTGCGCCTCTGTTCTAGCTCTTCATTGCCAGCACCGACTGCGCCAAGGCGCGATAGTCCTGGGCACCCGGGCACAGCGGGGCATAGTCGAAGATGGTGCGGCCGAAACTCGGGCACTCCGCCAATTTGATATTTCGACGCACCGGCGGCTTGAGAACCTCAGCGCGATTCCACGGAACATCCATCGGTCGCGCAGCTTCAAGAAAACCCGCCAGATCACCCATGACCTCGTTAGCCAGCACGGTATTGCCATCGTGGAGCCCCAGGACGATCCCAGTGACACTGAGGTTGGGGTTGAGCGATTGACGCACCATGTTTACCGTCGAAAGCAGTTTCGACAGCCCCTGCAGCGCAAGGAAGTGGGCCTGCATCGGAACGAACACTTCGTTAGCCAACGCCAGACCGTTGATCGTCAGCAACCCCAGGCTCGGCGGGCAATCGATGAGGACAAAATCAAACGGCTCACCGTCGGCACCAAACGACAGGATCGGACGCACCTTGTCACGCAGGATGTGCTGGGCCTGCCCCGCCGCCGCTGCCTGCGCCAGTTCGGAATCCACACCCGCCAGATTCACCTCCGCAGGCAATGCGTAAAGATCATCACGCACCTCATGAAGCAAGTCGCTGGCGTTGACAGCGTCATCAGTGAGCAGGTGATAAAGCGTCTGTTCGGTTTCATCGGGGTTGATGCCCACGTGCAGCGACATGTGCGCCTGCGGGTCCAAGTCGATGAGCAGCACGCGTTGACGCTGGAGCGTCAGTGCAGCGCCGAGATTGACGGTGGTAGTCGTCTTGCCGACGCCGCCCTTCTGGTTCATCAGGGCGATGATGCGAGGCGATCGGGATTGAGTTTGGGGGGCCGATTCCAAGGGGGGACGCCTCCGTGCGCCGGGGTTGATCAAGCAGGCAGCATCATACGTCAATGGTTGTCAACGGTTGCGCGACCTGCGAACCGCCCCACCCGCGGTCAAGCCCGTTTAGGCGATTCCGACCCGTTCATTCTGCCTTCAATGCCCCCAGCGCATCGAGGTCGATGAGGTTCTGCACCGCGGCTTCGAGTTTGGCGCGGTCGCGTGCTGAGGCGTCGCTGGCGACAAACGCGATTTGGTGATTCCCGGTCCAGAGCCAGAGGCTGTCGGTGCTTGCCGATTGCATCGGGTACTTGTCCGCGATCTTCTCGCTGAGCTGCGTGCCCCCATCTGGCCGAATTCGCACGTGGGCCCAGACAAAGCCTTTACCTTCCTTTTGCCAGTGAATACTGATAAACGCCCGATCGTAGTCGAAGTTGAAATTTTTGACTTTGACGTCCGCGAAGTCGCCCGAACCATCGCGGAAGCTCGCCTTGAGCACTTGTTCAAGAGCTTTGCCTCGCCCTTCGATCTCTTTTCGAAACGCGCTGAGTTTCTCGGCTGCGGGTCGCCGCTTTTCTTCGGCCTGCTTTTTGAGTTCCTCAGTCTCCGCCTGCAGCGCGTCAGCCTTGATCTTCTTGTCCGGAGCCGCCATGTTGGCGATGGCGAGTCGCGCCTCCACCTGCGTAATCTGAGCTTCGTACTGCTTGATCTGATCGCGGAGATGTTCAAGGTAGTTTTTGGCCAGGTCGATCTCCTGCTGCGACATACCTCCTTCTTTGCGCAGATCTTCAATGAGTCGCTGGTTGTTGCGGATCTTCACGTCCATATCCGCCGCAGCTGCCTTGCGCTCGGATTCGAGTCGCTCAACCTCCTGGAAATCCGCCAGCAGTTGTTTGAATTCTTGTTGGGGTGAAGGTTCCTGAAGCGCCGCGTCCTGCGCGAGCGCCGCAGTAACGGTGAACAAGGCCATGATGGCAACAACGGGAACAACACAGCGGGAAATAGTCATCGTTTGTCTCCAGAATTGTCTATGAAAGTATTCGAGCCTTAGTCGAGTCGCAACCCGCGAAAGCTCCACACCTCGATGCCCGTCGAGCGCAGCGATGCTGAGTTCAATACTCGCTCACCGGGAGATGCCGCAGCGGATCCTTGCCGGGACCGGTCGGTTGGCCATCTTCGGCGCTGACCGCCTGGGGGGATACGCCCACCGCTGCGATGATCGCATCAAGATCATCCGGCACGGGGATCGGCTTCATCGACAGCTTGCCATGCGGCTCGCTGCGTGGTGCCTGTTCCTGCATCGCCTTCATGTCCACGCCCGTGTGATACTTCACTGTTGCATCCGGGTCTTTGAGCACGTGGCCTGTGAGAATGCACACCACTCGCTCGTCGGGCGAAATCACGCCTTCCTTCACGAGCATGTGCGCCCCCGCCACACTGGCGGCACTCGCCGGTTCGCAGCCAAAGCCCCACCGCCCCACCATCGCCTTGTGCTCCAGTATGGTCTCGTCATCGACTTGGCGAACTACGCCATCCATCACATCCAGTGCCCGCAGAGCCTTGGCGAGATTCACAGGCCGACCTATCTCAATGGCGCTGGCAATCGTGTGGGCATGGCGATTTTCTTTGTCCTGCTTGCGGTAGTAGGACTTGACCATTTCCATGTCATACCGGCCGCCGTTCCACCGCAGGCCCTGCTCGTTGTGCAACTCGAACAGCGGGTTGGCACCCGTGGCCTGGATCACCGCCAACCGCGGCACGCGGTCAATCAACCCCAGCTCGCGCAGTTCTGTAAACGCCTTGCCGAAGGCTGAGCAGTTGCCAAGATTTCCGCCCGGCACGACGATCCAGTCGGGGACTTCCCAACCCATGGCCTCCAACACGCGGAACATGATGGCTTTCTGGCCCTCGAGTCGGAAGGGATTGACGCTGTTCATCAAGTAGATGCCCAACTCGGGGCGATCCACAGCGATCTGCCTGACCCGTCGCAGGCAGGCGTCGAAATCGCCCTGCACCTGCAGTGTTCGAGCACCATAGTCCAGCGCCTGCGACAGCTTGCCGTAGGCGATCTTGCCGCTGCCGATAAAGACGATCCCCGTGAGCCCGGCCAGTGAAGCGAAGAGCGCCAGACTTGCCGAGGTGTTGCCAGTTGAGGCGCAGGCCACGCGCTTGGCGCCGACCATGCGGGCATGGGTGAATGCCGCCGTCATGCCGTTGTCCTTGAACGATCCCGATGGATTGAGCCCTTCATATTGGAGCAGCAGCCGCCCGGGCTTCATGCCGATGCGTTGCGCCAGAAGGTCGGCGATCTGCAGATTCGTGCGACCCTCGCCCACGGTGACGATGTCCGCCTCGCTGCGGTAAAAGGGCATGAGCTCGCGGAAGCGCCACACGCCTGAAAAGTCCAGTGCGCCGGTGCCGCTCTCGCCCTTGGTCATCCAGCGATGCTCAAAGAACGTCATCGACTTCGGTGCCGCCAGCCTCGACCAGTCGTAGCGAATATCCAGCAGCGACTGCTTGCCGACTGCGCCACAGGTCGGACACGAGACATGGACCTCATCGACGCCAAACTTGGCGTTGCAGTCTGGGTCAATACATTGCTGATAAGCGGGTGCGTGGGGCTGGGAGGCGGCGTTCATGAAAAACTCGGTTGAGGGTGAGGCCCTGATTTTACGGAAATCCCTGCCCAGCGCGCAATGACATCGTAAACCGCGGAGAATTGACCGTCGCCATCGTCGTCGCCGCGACCACCGCCATCATCATTCACCGGCGACCTGCGACATCGCCATGCAACCCCACCGGCAGCCCGACCATTCCGACCATTCTGTATTATGTCCCCCATGGCCAAACCCAACGTCATCGTCTTCTTCACCGATCAACAACGCCACGACTCCACAGGTATCCACGGCAACCCGCTGGGGCTTACGCCCAACTTCGACCGATTGGCGCAGCAATACACGCACGTCCGCAACAGCTTCACCTGCCAGCCTGTCTGCGGCCCGGCGCGCTCCTGCCTCCAAACCGGCCAGTACGCCACCACCACCGGCGTCTGGAAGAACGGCATCGGCATCAAAGACGATGCGACGACCTTGGCCAAGCGGTTCAACGAGGCGGGCTACCACACCGGCTACATCGGCAAGTGGCACTTGGCTGTCAAAACAGAGGGCCCGGTCAACGCTGAGCATCGCGGCGGATATCAGTACTGGCTAGCGGCCAACTGCCTCGAACATACCTCCGACACCTACGACACCGTCGTCTACGACAACGACAATCAGCCGGTCAAACTGCCCGGCTACCGAGTTGATGCGCTGACCGATGCCGCCATCCGCTACGTCGATACCCATAAGGATGAGCCGTTCTTCCTGTTTCTAAGCCACCTTGAACCGCACCATCAGAACCACGTGGATGATTACCCCCCGCCGGATGGATACCGTCCCATGTACGACGGCCGCTGGGTTCCGCCGGATCTGGCGGCATTGCCCGCCTTCGCTGCCGTTCAAGAGGAACATGCCAAGTCGCAAACGCTCATGCAGGGAGGCACCACCCATCACCACCTCGGCGGTTACTGGGGCATGGTCAAGCGCCTTGATGAAGCCTTCGGCCGACTCATGGACGCACTCAAATCGCTGGGATTGGCCGACAACACCATCGTGCTTTTCACCAGTGACCACGCCTGCCATTTCAAGACCCGCAACAGCGAATACAAGCGGTCCTGCCACGAGAGTTCCATCCGTGTACCGACGCTTCTGGCCGGGCCTGGGTTTGAAGGTGGTGGCTCGCTGCCACAACTGGTCAGCCTCGTGGACCTGCCCCCAACCCTCCTTGAGGCCGCAGGGCTCGATGTGCCCGCCACCATGCAGGGCCGCTCCATCATGCCGCTGGTGCACCGACGGGGCGAAGACTGGCCCGAGGAAGTTTTCGTGCAGATCAGCGAAGCCGAGTGTGGCCGCGCCGTCCGCACCAAGCGGTGGAAATACGCCGTGCGTGCCCAGGGCGAGAACGGCAACAAGAATCCCGGGGCGGACACCTACACGGAAACCTACCTTTACGACCTGCAACACGATCCCCACGAGTTAGCCAACCTCATCAATTCGCAAGCGCACACGCAGGTTCGGGCTGTGATGCGGCAACGTCTCCTGCGGCGAATGGTGGAAGCCGGGGAGCCCGTGCCCACTATCCTCGAAGCCGCCACCCGCCCCAGCGGCCAGCGGAAGGTCACGGAAGCCGAAACCCTCCAGTAACGGCAACCGGAATTCGCTCTTGGGTACGGTTTTTTGTACAATCTTTCTTCTGCCCCCAGCGGATTCGGTTTCACGTTGACGCCGACCCTGGAGGCCTGACCAAGGCGGTGACGCCCGCAGTGTGCGGCATCATCGCGGCCCGAGGTTGCTTGTCCATGGTGGCAGGCCGGGCATAACACCCCACAGGACCCCGTTTTCATGGTTGACCGTAACTTAATCGCACAACTCGATGTCGCCGACGCAGAAGCTGACGCCATGCTCCAGGATGCACTGGGCACCTCCACCCTCGACGACATGGAAAGCGTGCTGATGCAGCAGCTGGGCGACTTCAAAGCCGGCGCCATCCTTACCGGCAAGATCATCGGCAAAGCCGGTGACGATTTCCTCGTCGAGATCGGACTCAAGAGCGAAGGCATTCTCGACCGCAACGAATTTGACGTCCCCGACGAAGTGGAAATCGGCGATACCGTCGAAGTGCTTCTGGAAGCCGTTGAAGGCGGCGACCACGGCGTCGTGCAGATTTCCAAGCGTAAGGCCGACCGCATCCGCGGTTGGGAACGCATCATCGAAAACAACGGCGAAGGCGACGAAGTCGAAGGCCGCGTATTGCGAAAGATCAAGGGCGGCCTCCTGGTGGACATCGGCGTTCCGGTGTTCCTGCCAGCCTCGCAGGTCGATATCCGACGCCCCGCCGATATCGGCGAGTACTTGGGCCAGAAGATTCGTGCACAGATTCTCAAGATTGACAAAGAGCGGCGTAACATCGTCATCTCCCGCCGCAAGCTCATCGAAGAAGAACGAGCGACCAAGCGGAAGGAACTGCTCTCGACGATCAAGGAAGGCGACACCGTTACCGGCGTGGTCAAGAACATCGCCGATTTCGGAGCGTTTATCGACTTGGGCGGCATCGATGGTCTGCTGCACATCACTGATATGTCCTGGGGCCGCATCAACCATCCATCCGAACTCGTCAAAATTGATGATCGCATCGAGGTCAAGGTCCTCAATGTGGACACAGAAAAAGAAAAGATCGCCCTGGGTCTCAAGCAGAAGGAAATGTCGCCCTGGGAAGACATCGAGCGGAAGTACCCGGTCAACACCCGCGTCAAGGGTTTGGTGACCAACATCGTCACCTACGGCGCTTTTGTGAAGCTCGAAGAGGGCGTCGAGGGTCTGGTCCACATCAGCGAGATGTCATGGACCCGCCGCATCAACCACCCCTCCGAGTTGCTGTCGGTCGGCCAGGAATCCGAAGTGGTCGTGCTCGACGTCAACAAGGACAAGCAGGAAATCAGCCTGGGCATCAAGCAGACGGAGATCAACCCCTGGGAGTTGGTGGCTCAGAAGTATCCGCCGGGCACGGTCATCGAAGGCAAGGTCCGCAACCTCGCCAGCTACGGCGCGTTTGTGGAAATCGAGCCGGGCATCGATGGTTTGCTGCACGTCTCGGATATTTCGTGGACCAAGAAACTTTCCCACCCCAACGAAGTGCTCAAGAAGGGCGACACGAGCCACTGCGTGGTGCTGGAAGTCGACCAGAGCAAACAGCGGATCAGCCTGGGTCTCAAGCAGATGACGCAAGACCCGTGGATCGAGGCCATCCCAACGCACTACCAGCCGGGTATGATCGTCTCGGGCAAGGTGACCAAGATCACCAACTTCGGCGTGTTCGTGGAACTCGAAGACGAACTCGAGGGTCTGCTGCACATCAGCGAGTTGGCGGACCACAAGGTCGAGAACCCCGAGGAGATTGTCAAGGTCGGTCAGGATCTGGAAGTCAAGATTCTCCGCGTGGACCTCGACGATCGCAAGATCGGCCTGTCGCTCAAGCGGGCTATGTGGACCAGCGATGGCGGTGCAGCCACTGCCGCAGCCAAAGGCGAGACCCAGCCCGGCAAGCCTCGCAGTGAATCGCTCCGTGGTGGCATGGGCGACGAGCATGGAGCCATGGGCACCGACAAGATCTTCTTCGGCCCCGGCGGCGCCAAGTCGCAATAAGATCCCGCGGAATATTTCACTAACCCAAAGGCCCGACGTCTTCACGACGCCGGGCCTTTTCGTTGCGTAGCTGCCGCGTCAACGTACGGGTAGCCACTGCGCGCCAGCCGTTGCTGGGCCTGGATGGACTTTTTTACTTCAAACTTAAAAAAACTCTTGACAGGTGTAAGAAGCGGGGGCTATATTGGAAAGGTTGGTTGGCACATTTTCATATTGAGGCTTTGAAACAAGCTGCACGTGGAAATTTCTTACGCAGCTTAACGCGCGGAAACGTCACGATAACTCAGCATGGCTTGATGAACGGATTCGTCATCATCGCTATCTCGCTTTGCTTTTTGACAATTCACCCATTGGAGCCAGCGCCACGCACAGCCTGTCCGCTTCGTACCCATCGGGTCAGGGGAGGAAGACCAGGCGGGAGAACTCAGAGGGGTCGGAGGAACAGAGGGGAGTCGACGAGCGGACGGGCTGTGCGGGGCGCTGGCAGGTACTGTGAAGTAGAACGCGACGGGACTTCAGGGGCGATGGATTTCGCCCAGCACTACGCTTGGCGCGGTGCCAGATCGCTTTGTCGGCGGAAATGGGCGACGAGTCGTTCCAAACCTTCCTCAAATGCGAAAGCCGGGTGCCAATTGAGATGCTGATGCGCAGCCGAGGTGTCCAAAACGTTGATCGGCACATCCAGAGCGCGCGCTGGTTTGAATGTGACGATGGGTTTGTTGCCGGTCACACCCCCAATGGCGTCGATCACCTCCAGCAGTGATTTGCCCCGCCCGGCACCGATGTTAAACGTCCGTACCGTGCCCTGGTGATGCATGGCAAGTTCGGCAGCATTGGCGACATCACGCACGTAAAGGTAATCGCGCACCACTTGGCCATCGCCCCAAATCTCGATGTTCCGACCCGTCAATACGTGGTGTGTGAAGACCGTCACCGCGCCTTGGATATGATCGGGCCGCTGACGCTCGCCAAAAGGGTTGGCGATGCGCAGCACCGCGTAGTCCAAGCCGAAAAGATGATGATAAAGCTGTAGATATTTTTCGATCGCCAGTTTCTGTATCCCATAGGAACACAGCGGGTCAGTGGGATGCGTTTCGGGGATCGGCACCTGCCGGGGAATGCCGTAAACAGTTCCACCTGACGAAAAGAAGATCACCTTCTTGACGCCGTTGCGGCGGACCTGGTCAAGCAGGTGCAGCGTGGGCAGAACATTGCTGGCCACATCGAAAGCCGGATCGTCGTTGGAGATTTTTGGATGGGTCGTGCTGACGAGGTGATAGACGATGTCGATCCCGTCCACCGCCTCACGGATGGCCGCCTCATTGGCCAGGTCGCCCAGCGTTGTTTCGACACGGCCTTGCAGATGCACCACGTTATCGCGAAGCGCTTCGAAGCGGTCAAAGAGTCGTACGGTGTGGCCGCGTTCCAACAACACATCACAAAGGTGCGAGCCGAGAAAGCCAAAACCACCGAGAATGAGGCATTTCATTAGGTCGGCTCCTTGACTTGCACCGCCCGTTTAAGACGACGCGCCACCGCCGCAATGACGCCGCGCAGCGTTCGGCGGGCCGCATGGTGGGCGAGGTTGTTGCAGCACTGCGCAACAGACGCATCGAGTTGATTCGGCGAGCAGCCCAAGTGGGCGGCAACACCCGCCGCCGCCAATCGCACCACTGCTTGAGTTTCGCGCAGCGCCCTGGCGCTTACGCGGCCTGACACTACGCCATGAGCCAGATTCGCCGCGAGTCGATGCGCTGGATCGGGTTGAGCCACGCCGCAGGCTAAAGCTAGATTCTCACTGCATATGTTGACGACCCGATCACGGTAGGGATTCACGCCCGTACGGCACATGCTTCCTTCACGCTCGCGGTACACCTGCAAAACCTCAGGCAGATTGGCAATCTCATGCCGCCGCGCCACCCTAGACCACAGCTCGAAATCTTCGGGCTGTCGCGATTTCTCCGTGCTGTAACCACCCACCGTATCGAGAATCTCGCGGCGAAACATCACAGAGCTGTGCACGAAATGATTGTCGAACAACTGCGCAAAGGCTAACTCCAGCGGATCAGTCGGGTGCCGATGATGGCGGCCTGTGGGATTGTCTTCCTCCCAAATCTCCGCGGCTGTCCCCAACAGAAAAACGCGCGGGTGGGCGTCGAGATAGGCCGCCTGAAGTTCAAACCGTCGCGGAAGGGCCACATCATCCTGATCCATTCGCGCCAGGTACCGTCCTCGCGCTAATCCCGCGGCTCGATTGAGGGTCCATGCCAGCCCGTGGTTCTCCTGCTGAGAGAACTGAATGCGAGGATCGTCGTAGGAGCGCACGATCTGAGCTGAGTGATCCCGCGAACCATCGTCAACCACAATCACTTCCATGTCGCTGCGAGTCTGGCTCAGGACACTGTCCAGTGCTACGCGCAGGTACTCACCGGCGTTGTACACGGGCAGCAAAACCGAGATGGTTGGTTCGGGCGTCACTGCACCTCCAGAACATTGCCGAGTTGTTTCCGTGAAAGGGCCGCGTCGAGTCGGCTGTGATCGTCAAACATCGCCCGAAACAGATCAGTGAAGCGATGCACGTAGGTATGCTCCGCCAACACCCGTGCCAAACCGGCATCCGCAATGGCGCGGCGAGCATCATCGTGGTGCAGGAAATAACCCACCCGCTCGATCAACTCCGCCAGAGACGTGATCACCACCACCTCGCGACCAATGTCAAAGTACGTTTCCAAATCGTCAGCGGGCGTCGTCAGCAGCAGCCCACCGCAGGCGGGGACTTCGAAGTTCCGGCCTTTAATCTGCTGACTGTATAAGTCCGCGCCATCGGCGATGGGATCTCGCCTGCGGTTGACGAGGTTCGTCAATAACCCCGAAACACGGCTACCGATTCGCCCTCCTCGTCGGCATGCGCGTTGGACCAATTGCAGCAGGCGTTGACCTTCGACACCGTCGCTCACCGATGAATTGGAGAGGTTCAAGTTGATCCGCGAGCCGGAGAAAATCCGCAGCATCTGATCATGATCCACCGGGCCACCGGGCCAGCCTTCGCCGAAAGTAGCCACCTTGACCCCTCGCCGCTCGACCGCTTCGATCACCGCGGCGCGGTTGCCATGAGGTCGTCCCACGAATGACACATCATGCGTCAATGACACGTTCTGGGGGCGATATCGGAAATGGTTGGCGGCCCATTGCGTTTTGAGGACGTTGGCGTACCCGATCGCCTGGTATTTGGCCAAAGCGCTTTTTGCTGTGGTGCTGACAAAATTGAACCGTGGTGCCCACTCGCGAGAGTAGTTGTCAAAACGCCAATGGTCGTCGCAAAACCAGTTGAACGTTACCGTGTCGGTCTCACTTGAGATGCGCATGACGGTCGCTGGGTCAAGTTCGTCGGTGAAGAGCACGGTGAACATCAAGTCTGGCTTTTCACTGGTGACGACCTCCCAAAGCCGTCGCGCCGTCGCTTCTTTGCCGCATGCCTTGTTCATCTCCAGTGGGTCGAAGTAGAGGATGTCGAAGCCCATGCGCTGCAGCGAATCGAAGAAGTTGTAATGCTCAAAGCCGAAGCCGTTTTCAGGCTTGCCGTAGTCGTACTTCATCGCGACGTAGAGAATTCGCATGGTGATGGGCGTCGAGGTCAGCCGACACAAAGATAGGACACACCGGGTAACCCGGCGTGCTGATGAAGGACCTGCTTGAAGCTGCGACGACCAAGGCACTCCTGAATGGCCAGGTACGGCCCGTGGTTATAGCTGGAGTTGGGCTGGTAGAACGTGTCGTGCAGCAACAGGCACCCCTGCTGGATGGCATCGGCCAGTTTCAACTCACGTCGGACGGTTTCGAGACTGTGATCGCCATCGAGGAACAGCAGGTAGTTGGCGTCTGGCTTTTGTGATATCAATTCGGACGCGGTGTCGCAGCCGTCGCCGATGTGCTTGTTAACAGGAAGATTCTTGATGAACTTCGCCCACATTTCGCCGGGGTTTTCGGGATGTGTCGGGTCGCACAGGTCGATGGTGTGGATCACGGCGTCGTTACCACAGAGCCGTCCTAATTCATACCAGATTCGCGCTGATTTGCCATGGTGGGTGCCGATGTCGATCACGACCTGGGGCCGATGGAACTCGTACGCTGCGGCCATGAGAAACAACTCATCGATGGGGTAGGGGTGAACCCCGACGATATCGATGATGGTACCCATACATGCCGACAGAGCCCACTTGTCGGTTTCCAGAAGTTCGGGCTTCTGGCCGTCATGATGGATGGATCGAGGGGCCGCGTGCGACGCCCCGGGTTGCGAGGACCCGGTATGGCCGGTCAGGCGATTGACGATTTTTCTGAGCATCACGTCTCCAGCTAATGATTTTGACCGTCGGAGTTTGCCAACGCGGGCAACAGCTGCAACTTCGGCTCACGTTTTTCGACAGCGGCCCGATACACCTCTTCGTACCGAATGATGAGGTCTTCCCATCTGAAATTCGCTTCCCAGGCGCTGCGACCGGCCTTGCCCATGGCGGCAAGCCGTTCCTGGTCCCTCAGCATTGCCTCAATCTCTCGAGCCAACACGCCTCGGCGGGTATGGACGAAATGATCATCGCGTGGCCAGGTGGCAACAATCTTGCCAGCACCTCCACTCCATTGGACGATCTCACGAGCATTGCCGACGTCGGTCGTCAGGAAGGGCAGGCTCGACGCCATGGCCTCAAAAAGGACCAGCGGCGAACACTCGATGTTAGAGGGGAGGACGAACAAATCCGCCTCGTGATAGGCGGCGACAACTTCGGCGCGCGGCGGATCGAGCATCAGCAGGCGGCGACGCCCCAGCGATACAGCACGCATGAGGTGTCCACCCAATCGGCATCGCTTCTGACAGCCACCCGTCTGCTCATTGCCGATGATCACCAGCACCGCAGCGCCAATGCGGGCCAAGGCCGTCGCCTCGATACTGCGGCCATGACCCTTGAGGTTGCTGTGGCTGCCCACCGTTAGCAACATGGGCACGTTCGCGGGAATGCCATACCGCTGGCGAAAACCGGGCTGAGCGTTTTCAAACTCATCCGCACCGGCACCGTTGGGAATCACGGTGGCCAATTTCCCCAGCCCGTGCTGGCGAGCAAAGGCAATGTCCTGGTACGTATCGGAATGAAAAATAAGCCGGTCGTATTTGGCCAACACCGTGGGCAGATAGGCAAAGTACGCGGCATAGTCGGGATTCCGCAACCCCGAAAACCCACATGGTGCCATGATCTTGGCGCACGACAGATCATCAAGCACCTCGTAAAACGCATCGGCGGTCCACTGCTGGGCCGCGTAGTTCATCACGACATCAAACTGGTTCTCTCGCAGGTACCGACGAAACTCGCCCGCATCGCCGCGGAGGCCCAAGGTGAAATTGCCCCCCACATCGAACTCGACGATCTTCACGCCGTTGATCTGACGACTCTGTCGCTGCGCCAGTCGGGTCGTGGCAACAGTGACATCGTGGCCACGCTGCACCAAACGCTCCGACAACTGACGGACGACTTCCTGGGCGCCCCCCTTGCTGGGGTGATAAAACTCGACGCAGTGCAGAATCTTCATGCGGTGGGTGCTCCCTGCGATCGCCGCCGAACCGCTGGTTAACGCGTCAAAAGATACATGCCACACGCATATTTGGCATCCTTGAACTGCTCGGGCGATGCGCGACGGCATAACTGACCATTGTCGTCCACCGCCTGAAATTCCGCGACCCGCAAGCCAGGAAACATCCCGGGCACTTCAGTGGGATCGTGAATGCGATGGGCATTGAAACAGACGCGTGGCCGTCCCACGGGCGTCGAAACATAAAGCTTGCCACCCGGCGCAAGCACTCGGGCCAGCTCCGCACAACCTTTGCGAGTGCCCTGCGGGTCAAGCGGATCGCCATAGCGTCCTAGGCCGATATGCTCAATGACGTGCAGCGAACTGAGCGATGCAACGGATTGATTCTCAAACGGCAAATCCAGGATTGAGCCTGGCCGGGACTCGATGTTGGGTGCATCGATCTCCAACGGACGGATGTCGATCTCGATGACCCGCGTGATGATGCTGAGCATCCCCACAAACAAGACCAGCGACCCGACGTCAACATGCGCGGCAACGCCGCTGTCGCGAATTTTCTCCGCAGCCCATAGCGACTGAAACGTGTAGTGCGCATCAAAAGGTGCCTTGGGGGTACGGTCTTCCAGGCAGGGGTATAGTGTATCGACGGATACGTCCTCCGCGCCAGGCATGCTCTGATAGCGCTTCCACTGCTGGTGGAAGTGCGCATATTCAACGCGGGCACCTCGACGGGCATTCCTCGTGAGAACCGGTCGGTACCGGTATCGCCACAGGAGTCCATTGACTGAATCAAAATTGAACATGCTTGGCAGTTGCTCCTGTAAGGGGCAGGTCAATCTCCCTCACGACACCTACGATACCGTCCAATGCTCCTGGGCAATGAATACGGTGTTGATCTGCGTGTCGGTAAACACCCGATAGTCGGCTTGAATCAGCACGTCGTTGATCTCGGTGATGCGGCGGGAAGTCCGGTCGGTAGTGTACGTCAGGGTCTCAACGCAGATCACCGGCGGTCGCCAACGGCGTAAATCCATCGTCCGCATGATGTCATAATTCAGGCCCTCCACATCCACCGACAGGAAGTCAGGCGGGGCATCAGGAAAATGGGTTTGAAGCACCTCATTGATCGTCATCAGAGGCACGCGAATGACCTGCCGAATGTCATGCAAACCGCTCGCGGCAAGGCGCTGTGCATCCTCGCGACAAAAGGTGTTGAGCGTGGGCGGGTGCATCACGAAGAAATCAGCGGCACCAGCGGCTTCAGCGGCAATGCCAGCCGCCACCACGGTGTCGCGCGGACGCTGGGCCCGCAGTTGCGATGCCAATTCAGGATCAGGTTCGACGCATACACCGCTGGCCCCAGTGCGGTAAAAGTGATACGTGTTGTTGAGCTTCACCGGGTCCGAGGCCCCGATATCCAGATATCGCTGGCAGGGCCTGCCCATCGTCTCAAGAGCAAACGCGACAGCCACGTCTTCGCCGCATTGGGCGAAACTGAGCTTGCCGTGACCCTCGGGGCGAGGCTTCGGGGCAGCGGGCGTAACAATACGACGCCAGAAATCACGCACCTGCCAAACTCCCATAAAAGCGAGACTTTAGTCGATTCCACCAGAGTATGCGTCGCACCCCACCGGGCAACGGGTCTTGCACCCCCACCTGCCTGAGTTGAGCCGGGCTCGTGACTTCATACCGCCGGTACAGGTCTCGCATATGCCGGGTATGCGGCCGGCGCATCAACCCCCTCGCGGCCAGCTTGGTGTACACCAGGGTCCACTCCAGCAACAGCAGGTCGCGGTTATCGCAGCAGTCGTTGGTGACTTGGTGTTCGGCACCCCAGGTGTTGCTCATCAATGGTTCGTCTGTCTGCGCCAGTGCGGGTTTATCGATGAGCCAACGCATGTAGAAATCAACATCCACAAGCCATTTGAGACGTTCATCGAAACGTGCTTCCGGGTCGTGTCGCCAAAGTGTTTCGCTGGGTGAACCGATGAAATTAGCCAGGAAAAGGGCTGCTGGATCACGCCGCAACTGCTCGACCTTTTCGGGCGGAGGGACGTGTCGATGCTTGCGTTGGCCCTGCGCATCGCAGACCCAAGCACCCGCGAAAAAGAAACTCGCATGTGGATTGGCGTCGGCCAATGCCACGAGCCGCTGAAGCGATCGCTCATCGGTGAACCAGTCATCGTGATGCATCATCTTGACCAGCGGTGCCCTAACGAGTTTCAATCCTTCGTTCCAGTTGGCGGGGCTACCCAGACGTTTGGCGTTGCGCTGATATCGAACCCGCGCATCACCTGCCTGAATCACCACTCGCTCGACTTCATCGGTTGGAGAGTCATCGGTAACGATCACCTCCAGCGACGCGAAATCCTGCGCCAGTGCGGAGGCCAGCGTCCGCCGAAAGAAGGGCTCGGCACCGTAGGCCGGGATGCAGATGGACACCTTGGGCTGCATGGTTAAGCGGGCGTATTGGCGGGCGATTTAACAGGCTTGCCGAACTCGATGATGCCGATGCCGAAACCATCCTGCTGCGGGCTTTCAATGATCTCTTGGTGGACGTACTGCGTGCGCAATTCGCGCCAGAACTTGAAGACTTCGCCCGAGTCCGTAGCCGTAGCAGCACCACCGGCGTGACGTGAATCAGGTTGGACATCGTGGAACACAACAAGCGTCCTGGGTCCGCAGAATTGCCGGTATGTCTCGAAATCCCGCTTCACGCCGTCATAAGTGTGATCACCGTCGATGTAGAGCAGATCGACGGGCTCCTCCCCCAACAGTTGCCTCACCTGCTTGACTGTCTCGCCAGCGAAACTGCTTCCGGTGACACAGTTAACGCTAGACTCCGGGCGGTTGTAGATCGCCACGTAGTCCCGCGCTTCCGGTTCGATATCCACGGACACCACGCACTCGCCTGGACCCGACAGGCGTGACCAGAAGTACCCCGATCCACCACGGCCGGTGCCTATCTCGATGATCCGCTTGGGGAAGCCTCGATCCAGAAGGAGTCGCATCAGTCTGGTCCACTCGCTGCGACGCTGATTGAGATAAATCTCGCAGAGCGTGCGCGGCTTGAACGCTTTGAGTAGGTCAATGCGAGCCTCAATAGCTGCACCCGCGCCAACGGAACGACGCTCCAGCCAGCGGAATCGAGTTTGATCCGAGAAAATTTTCGTGGTCCACGACATGGCTTATTTCTGGTCCCTGATGGAGGCGGTCGCGGAGTCGAATCGCTTTCGCCAGAACTTGCCCGTCCAGTCAATTTCCTGCAGGGGCTCGTCGATGCCGTGGGCCTCGCGGTAATCCGTCACGGCCTTGCGGCAGCCGGGCACGGCACCGAAATCGTCGATGATGATGAAGCCTCCTGGCGACAACTTGGGGTACAGATGAGTCAGGGCATCCATCGTCGATTCGTACATATCGCCATCGAGTCGAGCCACAGCCAGCTTTTTAATTGGAGCCTTGGGTAAAGTGTCGCTGAACCACCCCACCAAAAAATCCACTTGTGAATCCAGCAGGCCATAACGTTGAAAATTTCGCTTGACTTCATCAACGCCGACCGCCAACTCAGGGTGGGCCCAGTGGGTATCGCCAGCATCGGCAGGATAGCGCTCATCGTTGGGCTTGGGCAGGCCTTCGAACGAATCCGCAACGAACACGCGACGGTGGTCCTGACCAAATGCCTTAAGCACGCCGCGCATGAAAATCGTCGCCCCACCCCGCCACACACCGGTCTCGATGACGTCACCCTCGACGCCGTCACGCAGCGCCTCGGTGATGCAATGCTGGATGTTATCGAGCCTCAGCAGGCCGATCATCGTCTCGGCATCGGGTATCCAATCACTGCCAGTGCGCCGTTTTTCGGCATCAAACACTGCGGGCGTTCCAATCTGCAACATAGGGTCCTGCCGTTTACGCCTGGCGCGTTCCAAAAGCCAGCGGTCAAACCGCGTACCGTCGGCCGCCACTGGGCGCAGTAAGCCGAGATGCCCCTCAAAGAGCAGGCGAGTAAGCGTTTTTTTAAGCAGGTCAAGATAAAGCTCCGCAGCGCGATCCGCCTGCGGCGACACGACCGGTTTGACGGGTTGATCGTTCATTGTTGCTGCCGCTCCATCGGCAAATGGTTAATCGATGTGTCCGCAGATTGACCGCCTCGACCCTCCAGCGTGGAATCGGCGGACGGATGCGACCAGTCGTGGCGCTGAATCATCGGGCCCTGCGAGTCGTCGGGGTAATGGCCCGTAGAGTAGTAGGAAGAGTCCGTGACTTCGAGTTCACCGGCGTACTCGATGACGTCAAAGGCACCGTGGCGATTGCCCAGGAAAGCCGAGATGGAGTAGCGATCAGGACGCAGGTTGAGTCGTTCGATTCGGCATCGCAGCACGCCCTGGCCCGCTGGCGCCGAAAACGCGTGACCGGTGAAGTCGCCGAAAAGCGTCAGGGCACGCAAGCCACCGGGCGTGTCCAAGCCGAGGCCGGGCTGGATGTTTTCCACCGGCTCATTGGCCTGGTAATGCAGATCGATGTGGCATGGTTCGTCAGTTGTTACCCACTGCGTCGCACGTAAATCGGCATCTCGAACCACCACATCCACAACGCGTGCCGCGCCGGTTCCGCCACGATCCGTTCGCTCCGCCAGCGAGGCCCCTTGCGCCGCGCGTTCCGCGGTTCGGCGACGATACTCACCCACCACCTCGGTGGCCGTACCCGTTAACGACACACGTCCGCCTTCCAGCAGGATCGCCGATTGACAGAGCGATTGCACCGATTGCATCGAGTGGCTGACAAAGAGAATTGTTCGCCCGCCGCGTGCCACCTGATCCATCTTGCCCAGGCATTTCTTCTGAAACGAAAGGTCGCCGACCGCCAGCACCTCATCGATGATGAGAATCTCAGGATCAAGGTGGGCTGCCACAGCAAACGCCAGCCGCGTGTACATACCACTGGAATAGCGTTTAACAGGGGTGTCAATAAACCGTGCGAGTTCCGCGAAGGCGACGATGTCGTCAAAGCGGCGACGAATATCAGCTCGACTCATGCCCAGGATGGCACCGTTGAGAAAAACGTTCTCACGACCGCTTAGCTCAGGGTGGAAGCCCGTGCCCACCTCCAACAGGCTGCCGACGCGACCGTGAATCACGGCGCGACCCAGTGTCGGCACGGTCACCTGCGAAAGTATCTTGAGTAACGTGCTCTTACCAGCACCGTTTCGCCCGATAATGCCCACGACGTCGCCGCGACGTATTTCGAAATTCATGTCCCGGATGGCCCAGATGTGCTTACGGGATTCCTCTTCTCCAGCCACAGGTCCAGCGGCCGCTTCATTCCGGCCACGGCCCAGCAGCCGCCGCCCAAGGTGGCCGACCGCCTCGCGCAACGTCGTGGCATTTCGCTGACCGAGTTGGTAGCGCTTGCCCAGGTTCTCGACTTTGATTGCCACGTCATTCATTGCTTTAGACCACGTCGGCAAACGTGTCCTCCATGCGGGCAAAGAACAACAGGCCGGTGACCAATGCCACCACCACCACGCAGGCCGAGACGGCCACCAGCGCCCCGGGTGCCGGTGCGGAAGGTAGCAAAGCCCAACGGAAGCCCTCGACAACGCCCGCCATCGGGTTGAGGCCGTAAACCAGCTTCCATTTATCACTCACCAGGCTCGATGAATAGACAACGGGCGTGAGAAAGAAGAGGAGCTGAGTGATAAACGGCACGACATGGACGACATCGCGGTAAAGGGCGTTGAGCGCCGAAAACCAGAGCCCGGCGGCTAGTGCGCTGGCCAGTGCCAGCAGCAGCCAGATGGGCAGGGTCAAGACGGCCCACGTGGGCATCACGCCGTACCAGGCCATCAGTGCAATGAGTACCAACAACGCCAAGGCGAAGTCCACCATCGCAACGACCAGAGAAGAGATCGGCAGCAGCAGGCGGGGGAAATAGACTTTCGTGAACAAGTTCTGGTTTGCCACCAGGCTGTTGCTGGATTGGCTCAAGGCACTGGCAAACAACTGCCACGGCAGGATGCCCGCAAAGACGAAGATCGGGTAGGGGCTTCCGTCGCTGGGGAGTCCGGCCATCCGCCCAAAGAGAATGGTGAAAACGATCATCGTGACGATGGGATGGATGATCGCCCACAATCCGCCCAGAATCGTCTGTTTGTAGCGGATCTTGACATCGCGCGACGCCAGCAACACGACGAGTTCACGTGCGCGCCACATCATGCCCAAAGCCAAGGTTCGGTAGCCCCGGTGAGGCAGAATGATGGTAACCTCGACGGGAGCACCGGTAGGGTTGATCTGGCGGTCAATTTCGGACAAACGGCCCTCCCGTAACGGGTTATCGCAAGTTCGGCACTATATCCTGATGCTGATAGACTTGCAACAAATGCGCCTCACCGTACTCATGCCGGTGTTCAACGCCGCGAGGCACCTCGACGACGCCTTGGCGAGTATTGCCAAACAGTCGTTTACTGACTTTGAGCTTCTAGTCATCGATGACGGTTCGGTCGATGGCAGTGCCGCCATTGTCGCACGACACGCACAGGCCGACACCCGAATTCGCCTGGTTCGCCAGGAGCGTCGCGGGCTGGTGGCCACGCTCAACCCGGGGCTGGCCATGGCACGCGGCGAACTCATCGCCAGAATGGACGCCGACGATGTGGCAGTGGAGCATCGCCTAGCCCATCAGGTGCGATTTCTCGATGAGCATCCGAATGTGGCGGTCGTCGGCACTGCGGTGAAATGGCTCGCCGATGGTCGATTGATCTCACCCCCGCCGCCGCCCCTCGGCGCGCGACAATTGGCAGCCTCGCTGCCTCGCCAGTGCCCGCTGATCCACCCCACGGTGATGGCGCGAAAGCAAGCCCTCATTGAAGCGGGAAGCTACCGGCCTGCGTTTCAACATGCAGAGGACTACGACCTCTGGCTTCGCGTCGCTGAGCGAAGGGAACTGGCCAACCTGCCCGATGTGCTGCTGCACTACCGCATCCATAACGATCAGGTCAGCATGCGTCACATGCGTCAGCAGGCTATCTCCACCCTGGCCGCTCAGGTGGCCGCTCAACACCGCGTGCGGAAAATACCTGAGCCATTTACGACAGATGATGGGCCCGTGACCGACGAAGCACTGCGACTGGCAGGCGTGACGCGCAGCCAGATTCAAGAAGCCACCACCGAACTCTACGAAGCCCGCGTCGGCCAATGCCTGCTGTTGGGGCATCTCGATGACGCCCAGCATCTCATCGGCGAACTACTAGCCGAGATCGGCAACCAACCAACGACGCGTCGGACCCGCGCATCCCTGCGTTGGATGAAGGGGCGTCAGGCGCTTTCGCAGAGGCGCATCCTTGTCGCGGGTTGCGCATTGGCCGGGTCATGTTTGGCCGACCCCTCACGGCTTGGGCATCTGGTGAAAAGTCTGGTTCGCCGACGCACCGCTGCCGCTTCGTCTTGACCCCGCGCTAAGGCGGCTTGCCACAATCTCGTCGATCCAGTCGAGGTATGCGGTCGCCTGCGCGGCAGCATCGAATTGTCGGCGTGCCAACTCCGCTGCCCGATGTCCCATGGCTGTACGCCGCGTAGCCTGATCCAGCAGTTGACGTGCCGCGCACGCCATCGCCGCCGCATCACCGGGCGGGGTCAGCACACCGGTGACACCGTCTTGGAGCACTTCAGGAATGCCCCCGACAGCCGTGGCTACTGCGGGCGTTCCGCACGCTTGTGCTTCAATGACGGTTAGTGGGCAGGTGTCGGCTTTGGCGGCGTGCAGATACAGATCGGCAGCCTGATAATAAAGCGCCAGTTGCCGAGGATCGTTGATGTACCCAACAGGCCGAAACTCGAAATTGTGCCCCCGCTCCACAGCGCCGTTGTCGCCCAGGGTCAAGAACAGCAGGCGTTGATCCTGGCCATCTGCACCGCCTGACTTCGCCATCAGCGCCACGGCTTCGAGCAACGTGGCGTAATCTTTCCATGGGTTTGTTCGAGCAGCAGCCGCCACGAACATCACGACACGCGATTCAGGATCGATGCCAAGTTGCGCGCGAGCCTGGGACTTATCGCCGGGCCGGAAGATCGACAGGTCCACCCCGTTAGCGATCACCCGGCTTTCGACCACGGCGGGCATCAGCATCGACGCCTGAACCTTATCCATCAGCCACCGCGAGGGCGTTACGACGTATAGCTGGCTTTGGGCGTAGATCGCTTGCTTTCGTTTCCAGTTCTCAGCCGAACCGTCGCGCGCCAGACGCACGGGCACATTGAGATAGGGGCACTGACCGCACCCGTGGCGCCACCGTTGACAATCAAACGAATGGGCACAGTGCCCCGCCAGAAGCCACGCATCGTGAAGCACGAGCACCGTCGGCACCCGCTGCGTCAGCTTCGGCAGATAGCGGAGATCGAAATAGTTGCCGTGAAGATTGTGCGCGATGAGCACATCGGGAGGCAGCGGCGGAAG
>JBGSTK010000143.1:0-20339 GCA_041736565.1 Phycisphaeraceae bacterium
TACCAGCATATCAACCACGACTACGACAAGGCCTCCAACCGTAAGTACGCTCACAATCCCACCTACCCCAGCGCCAGCCAGGTCTACAGCTACGACGGCCTGGACCGACTCAACCAGTACAAGGCCGGCCAGATCAAGAGCGATAAGAGTGATACCGAGAGCTTCTGGACGCTTCGTCGGCAAAGCTGGACGCTCAACGCTCTGGGCAATGCCATTGAACAAGGTGTTCGTGGCAAGGATGCCAAGGTGACCACCACCTTCAACGCTGCAAACGAGATCGCTACCCGGCGGGTCCACAGTACCCAATCAAAGCCCAAGATCTACGAGGACGGTTTTGGCAACAGCGGCACGCTCCCCAATTGGCATATGCCCGAAGGCTCAACGGACACGGTTGGCTACAGTGGGGGTTGGATGCGGTTCACCCAGGTGAACCAGGATAACTATGAACCAGACGCCCGGGCCATGCTGCTGATTGGCGACACCATGGGCCCAATGGCTCGATACGTACGATTCAAAATCGACAATGACGCAACTTCAGGGGAGTTTGGCTTTGTCTTCGGCTTCAAGAGCGTCAACGACTATTGGCTCAACGTCCACAGCTTCACTCACAACCAGTCACGCATTTACCATGTCGTCAACGGCGTCAAAAACCTGGAAAAGTCGTATGAGGGATCGCCCAAAGCTGGCGACACGACCGATATCTATTTTGTTGTTCGCAGTCGGTCGATCGCCTATCATAGTTACTTCAACCACACCTTTACTGATGGCTTGCCCTCAGGCAAATGTGGCATCTACAGTGATACCACCAAGGCGCAATTCGACATCTTCTACGCCTACGACACCGCCGAATCCCGTGAGCAGGGCGGGCGCTGGGAGGAGTTCGCCAGTGGCACGCAGGGCTTTTCCCTAACCGACACCATGCGTAACAAGCACGACGTCAGCTCCGTAACTAGCCCCACTTGGATCAAGGGCCTAAATCTGGAGCGATTTCAAGTTGAGTTTAGCGTACGACGCGTCAATCCGACCGATCTCTATGGCCGCTTCAGCTTCGTTTTTGGTGGCGTCGACAATGACAACCTTAATGGCATCGAGATTTACCATCAGAACGGCTGGATCGCCGATGGCCGGATGGCACCGAGCGCGTCCTACACCGGTACCACTCGGATCCACGCCAATATGGCACCCGTGGATGGCAATGACACTTTGTGGATGCGCATCACCCACGACGGCACGAACGTGCGCGTGCGCGCTGGCGAACAAGAAGACGGCGCTGGTGCCGTGGTCTGGCAGAGTAATGACTGCCTGGTCATACCAGTGAGTTCGTTGCCACAAGTCGGCGGAATGATCGGCTTCCGGAGCGGCTGGGGACAGGACTTCCTTATCGACGATCTGGTCGTGCTGGCCGACCGTGACGAGAACGGTACCTACGAAACCACCGAGCATCAGGACAGCTTCACCATCGCCGACGACGGGTACGTGGATGAGGCATTCACCTACGATGCCGCAGGCAACTTGACCTACGATGGCGTATTCGCCTACACCTACGATGCTTGGAATCGCATGGTCCAAATCGCCAAAGCCTGGCGCACGGATAGCACCACAACCGGCGCGATTAACCTCGGCAGCGTGGTGCAGGAAAGCCAGTACGACGGCTTTGGGCGACGAATCGTCAAAGAGGTCAAAAACTCAGTCAACCTGGACTGCACCTACCACTACTACTACGCCCCCGGAAGCTGGTCGATCCTCGAAACCCGCGACGGCTCAGACAACACCCTCAAACAACAGGTCTGGGGCCTTCGATACATCGACGAACTCGTGCAGATCGCCTTGAACGACGATCCAGCCGACACCGGCGAGCAGGACTGCGAGAGCTTCTTCTACCCCATGCAGGACGCCAACTACAACGTCCTGGGCGTGGTCAACGCCAACGGCGTGCTCGTCGAACGCTACGAGTACACCCCCTACGGCAAACGCTCCGTCTACTTCTCCCCCGGCACCAACGACCCGGACTGCTACGCACCAACAAACATCTCCCGACGCTGGACCCCCGGCACAGGCGGCAACCCCGGCACCCTGGGCCCCACCGGCGGACCCTACGGACTCTGCGAGTTCGGACACCAGGGACTCATGCATGAAGAGGAACTCAGCAACGGCGAGATCATCCAGAACCGCTATCGTGTTCTCCACACCCGCGTGGAAAGATTCATGCAAAGGGATCCGCTGGGGTATCCCGACGGTATGAACGGATACGCCGCGTACCACGTGATGCATGGCGGACTAGACCCATCGGGTTTACTTTGGTCTTGGAACAGTTGGAGTGGGTGGGGACACATCGCTGCTGGTAGTGCCGGTGTAGCAGTCCTTTCACAGACTCAGCTTGGGCAGGCGGCAATAAAAAAGACATATTTGGAAACGGTACGATTAGTAGTCTTCGGTGGAACTTTCCCAGCAGCCGCTCCCAATAGTACTGCAACCGGCAAGGACCTGTTGCGCGACTTCGCATCAGGGGGGCTAGGAATGAACGCTACTACCTATCCGGACCGCTCCTTTGTTTTAGGAGACTATCTTACGGGGGTTCTTCAGCAAGAGGCCGCGCTCAATGACGCAAGAGCTGAGGCGATCGGGTATGCAAGACAAGCCCCCAACGGCCCATTTCCGATTGTTGGGTCCGCTGTGACTGGCAAGAGGAACCCAATTGATAATCGTCCGAACGGAAGCCAATGGCTTGATCTACCAAGAGATATCGCTGGCGCTCTTACTTCTGGGGCGGTCGGAACCCAGGCAGATATTGCTTATATTGGCAATTATTACGGCGATTGGAATGTAATCGGTGTTAACACTACCGCCGGAACCATCCGCGTCAAATTCAGAGTTCTAAATACAATGGGCTTTCAATCTGGAACGGGGGGTGTCGTTGCCAACCAAACAACGCCAGGCCCCGGTATGACCATTAACCAAGACTGGGAGTGGGAAGAGGATCTTCCCTGCTTCCAGCCCGTACCTGCGTCTCCGTCACCGGGGCCAACGCCTGCCACGCCGTCACCATAATGTGTACTCGATGCAATACATGGATAGTTTCAGCATGACTGATGATGTGACATTTACCGTCTCGGCAGGTGTCTGGATCGGCAAACTGGCGACGCTGATGTTGCTTTGCCTGCTCCCGGCCTGCAGTGATTCAAATCCGAAGCTTTTCGAGGCAGTGGCCCAGGACGATGTCGCGCTCGTCGAACAGCTGCTCAAGGCGGGAGCAAATGCCAATACGAAACAGAAGGGAGTAACCTGTCTTCAGTTAGCCCGGAGTGCTCCAACGACTAAACTTCTGCTGACCTTCGGTGCTCGTCCAGATGATCGCAATACTCGCGGGGCCACTGCTTTGCACATCGCGGCTTACTATCGAAATGCTAAGCAAATCGAAGAGCTGCTGGCACACGGAGCATTGGTTGATCCGAAATTTGAGAATGGCCAAACGCCACTGCACTGGGCCACGATTGACGTTTTGGATTCACAGTATTTCTCTGATGTTATCGAAGCGGTTCGCGGTGGCCGGGGCGGCTCGGCTCTTGATGCCATGGAAGCCCTTCTCAAGGGCGGGGCCGATCCCAATGCGCTCGCAACAAGGGGAACCCCGCTACATTATGTTGCATCCGCTCGAGAAGTCGATCAAGTTAAGCAGGGCGAGCTACTGCTCCGTTATGGCGCGGATATCAATGCACGCGACGCCGGGCAGCAGACATCGCTAGGCCGAGCGATGGACCGGAGCTTGAATAAAGAGATCATAGTGTGGCTGACTCAGAATGGAGGAACGCGGTGATGTTTCTGTCCGCTGTGTAACGACGGGGTACTTCTGAACCGCAGACAGACCCGCGTCAAGGACATAATGGGCATGGTTCTAGGAGGGACCGGGGCGCAGTTCACGCTACCGGGCTTGGGAATGGCGAACCGCCCCCTTTGCGACCTATGCCGTCCGGGATCAGTAGCCGCGTTCGAAACTATGGCAGACAGCCCGACAGATGATCTACTGACCCCAACCCTCAACCACGGAGACTCCCATGTCCGCAACCCGCCAACGCACCATCCTGAAGGAACTTTTGATCCTGCTACTGGCCGCCACCATCCTGGGCATTGAAATCAACCTCGCATCGGACCATCCGACAGCCCAGGCGCAGACCACCCCGACGGATCAGCAACCAACTGGGCAAAGCCAGACGTCCGCCCTCGCTGCCGCCCCCGGCGCTTGGAGCCAGATACAGGCCCTGCGACAGGAGCTGTGCCTGACCAACACCGATCTGGCGGCTATGGGGCTGAGTCAGCAGGATGCCACCCGACTGCTCCAGACGCTGGTGGATTGGCGGGAGAGTCATGCCCAGGCTTGGGAGCAGGCGGAGCGTGAGGTTCGGGTGACGAATCAGGCGGTGCGTCAAGCGTATAGTCGCATCCACGTCGGCCCGCGCGACGAGGCGTTGGTGGCGAGTCTTCCGGCCTTGAAACAAGCTGCCCAGCAGGCCCAGACCCAACGAAAGCAGGTGCTGGAGGCCGCCGCTCAGGCCGTGGCGATGCAGTTGAGCAGTCAGGCTCAGACGATCTGGCAGACCGCGCGGGGCAACACGGACCTGCCCGAGCAATACCGTTACGCCCCCAACCTGTCGCGAGAGGACAAGGCCAAACTGTTGACCCCCGCACGGCGGTTGGCGAGTGACCGGGACCGTCGCGATCTGGAGCAGAGCGTCCTGGCCGGTTACCGCGCCTCAGCCGTGGAGCAGGCACGGGTCAATATCAACGCCAATCTAGAGGCCGTAACAGCCGCCGAAGCCCAAGTCCTCCCCACCCCCCCGGACCTAGCGCCAGCCCCCCTCCCCGCCGCGGATGAAGCAATGTTCAACGCTCCACCTCCCGACCTGGAGCCCGCGGGGAATTGATTATCGCGAATGTCGACAGCACTTGTATCCGGTGAACCATCTAGCGTGTAACTACTGGACCGACAGATATTTATGCGTAGTATCCCCGTCCGAACCGCTTGGTCATGGTAAGACGAAAAAGCGGTTACGCGTTTTGTTTCCAACGGCGCATTGGGCGAACCTGTCCAGAATACTTGGAACTTGACATTCGCTGGCGTCTCTGGTAAGATAATCTTACCACTAGTCGGAGTCGGCTATGACCCATTCGGAATTTGAAGCTGCGGTCCACAGTGCCTTGGGTGCGACACTTAAGCGAGCACTGGGAGTGAATCCGCCCCCATATTTTGACGGAGCCACCAAACCCATAGGTGATCTTGGTTTGGACAGCATGGATGGCGTCGGCTTTTTATGCGATCTCGAAAGCTTTGGCATCAAACTTGCGGACGATCTCAACCCGTTCGTTGATGATGCCAAGCATTGTGCTCGCTCCATCGAGGAGATAATCAAGTTTGTCGAGGCCCACGTCCAGATCGAAGAGGCTGCTACATGAGTTCCCAAGACAACGTCCGTAATGCCATTGCTCGCCGCCTTGCTCTAGCACGGCAGCAGGCCGGCCTTTCGCAAGGTCAGGTCGCGAAGCTACTCGGGGTTCACCGACCCACCGTCTCCGAAATGGAGGCTGGCAGGCGGCGCGTCGCTGCCGACGAGTTAGCCCAACTGGCAGCCTTCTATGGTGTGGACGCCTCTTGGCTCACCAGTGGCACCAGCGGCAATGAATCAGAAGACCGCATTGCCTTGGCTGCACGCGAACTCTCGAAGCTGAAGCCCGATGATCTCGACCGCGTGATGGGTCTCCTCAAGACGCTCAAACACAACCCGGGGGGCAGCAAGTGAGTGTTCGTAACAAACTAGGCAGAAGGGCCCTGCGTGCGGCCATTCGAGCACGTCTTCAGGCGGGCGTGGCCGACGATCTTCCGCTGTGCATCTTCGACTTTGCGGAGCGTCATCATGGCGTCGAGGTATGGTTCGTCGATATTCCGAGCCTTGAGGGCATGTACCAGAAGGGGTCGCCTGGCCGACTTCTGATCTCGAGTCATCGTACCCCGGGCCGCCAAGCAATGACGTGTGCACACGAGTTAGGTCACCACGTCTTTGGCCACGGTACACAAGTCGACGAGTACGTCGAAGACGCCAGATTATCCCACAACCTTGCCCCTGAGGAATTGGTGGTGCGCCTGTTCGCGTCGTTCTTGCTCATGCCGGCTCCGGCCGTTCATCGCATCTTCAAACTGCTGGGCAGCGACGTCGGGGCGCTAGACGCAGGGGAGGTCTTGGCAGCCTCCCACTATCTTGGGGCGAGCTACGAGGGGTTGATCCAGCACATGCGTTGGTCCTTGAACCTGATTGATGAAGTTGCCGCTTCCCGCCTGCTCAAGGCTTCACGAAAGAGCATCGTTACCAACATCCTCGGAGAAGTTCCGCCAGCAGAGCTTGTCATCGCGGGCACTCACTGGACGGGACGAGCCATTGATCTGTCAGTCGGCGACCTTTGCCTCCTTCCGGCAGGCCTACAGGTGGGCGACGATGCGATTGAATTGAGCCGTTCCCTCCCCGACGGCGATCTCTACGTCGCCAGACGCCAGGGTACGACCCGTGTTGAACATCCCGGCCTCGGCTGGGCGTCATACGTCCGCGTCTCGCAATCTCGGTTCTCGGGTCGCAACGTTTATCGCCACATGGAGGCCCCAGATGAGTGCAGGTAGCCCTGAGCGGTTCAGCAGTCTGAACCTATCGTTAGCATGGAAGGGCGCGTTCGACTATGTGATGAGCGCGTCTGACCCCAAGCTACGTCCGACCATTGTGACCATTGGCGGCTTCGACGGCCCGTCCCCACCCGAAGTTCCGGCAATTCGATCGGCTGTCGACGCTGACCTCCAAGCGCGATGCGACTCGCTTACCTGTGACCGAATCGCATTCACGATCTTCCCCCAGGAGTTCTGGAATCCACAACGCCCTGCGTCAGATCTGTTCGCATTCTACCGGAAAGCATACCCCAGGTTGATAGCGAGGGCCATGAAGGCCAATTCGCAGTGGGGCCGTGGCACGTACTTCCATCGCCTCATCGCTCCCTACGCCGACTATAACCAGAACCAACTTGCACATCTGATCGATCGCTGGAATAGTGGGTGCCATCATGGCATGGTGACGCAGCTGTCCTGTCGCGAGGTTCCAACAGATCAGAACAACAGCCCTCGCCCAGGTTTTCCTTGCCTTCAGCAGATCGGATTGAGCTATTCACGGGATGGCGACGGGGACTACGAGCTGTGGCTCAATGCGTTCTACCCGCTTCAAGATATGGTCACGCGTGCCTATGGTAACTACCTGGGCCTTTGCCGGCTCGGTTCATTCTTGGCTCACTATATGAACAACTGTCGTTTTTCAGGGCTGAACTGCTTCGTTGCTAAGCCATCGCTTGGGAACGTGAATAAAGGTGATCTTCGCGACCTTCAGAGCGCCGTAGCAGCGGCGACGGCTCCCGCCAGCATGCCGCACGCGGGGGTAGCAACGTGACGAACTACGCAGGAGATCTGTACATCTTCGAGGGGCCGGACGCCGTCGGCAAGTCGACTTTGGCGAATGCGTTCGCCGAGTCGCTGCGTCGCAGTGGGCGACAAGCTGTTGTGACCTCATCACCGGGCAAGACTAAAGGAACGTTAGGTGATCTCGTTTATCGTTTGCACCACGGCGAGCAGGAGTTGGGCTTATCGCCGATCTGTTCGACCTCGCTCCAAATACTCCATGTCGCAGCACACATCGACGCGCTATCGCGTGAAATCCGGCCGCTATTGAAAGCCAGTACTGACGTCGTACTCGATCGGTGCTGGATTTCAACGCTCGTCTATGGCCGAGTGATGGGAGTCGACCGCACCTCGCTTCAGAAGATGATCGCGTTGGAGCTTGAGTTTTGGGCTGATCTCCGACCCCGATCCACGTTCTTGGTTACAGCCAGAAAGCCATTGCGCGCGGATTGTGAACTCAAAGCGTGGCGCAAACTCGTTGCTGAGTACTCGGAGGTCGCGAACGACCTCGATTCAAGCTGGCAGGTCAACAACCTGCCAAACGACCGCGATCTACGATCTGCGGTAGAAGCCGCTATGTGTCGTGTGTCCAGGACGGCTGGCCAGACAAGGCCACCTACTCGACGTCGGTCGTCGAATGGCAGTCTCCGCCCAGCCGTACCGACCAAGGTCTACGACACCTACTGGCACTTTGCTGTCATGCGGCAGAATGTTCTCTTCGCCAGACTGCGGGGCGAGGCCCCACCTTACACCAAGGACCCAATTCTTTCGAAATATCGGTTCACCAACGCATACCGAGTCGCCGACCGAGTCAGCCAATATCTAATCCAGCACGTGATCGAAGAGGCCGCCGCTGACCCCGATGACCTTTTCTTTCGTATCATTCTGTTCAAGACGTTCAACAAGATCGACACATGGGAGCGGCTGATCCACGAACTTGGTGAGCCGCGCTGGGAGGAGTTCGACTTTTCCAGGTACGACGATGTTCTCACCGCGTTGAGTGAGGTGGGCCACAGTATTTACTCAGCTGCCTATATCATGCCATCCGGCGGTACAGCCTTTGGATACCGTCGGAAACACCAAAACCACCTCGCCCTCATCGAAGCGATGATGAGGGCCGAGGTGCCCGCGCGTGTGGTCGATGCCAAATCAATGAAAGAGGTGTTTGAGTTGCTCTGCAGCTATCCGATGATCGGTCCGTTTCTCGGCTACCAATACGCGACAGACATCAACTATAGTTCGCTCACGGACTTCTGCGAGATGGAGTTCGTCATTCCCGGTCCGGGTGCCAAGGACGGCATCCGCAAATGCTTCTCCGATCTCGGTGGCCTCAACGAGGCCGAGATCATCCGGCTGGTCACTGAACAACAAGAAGAAGAGTTTTCCTCGCGAAATCTCCGGTTCCGTCGCTTAGGCGACCGACCGCTTCAGCTTATTGACTGCCAGAATCTGTTCTGCGAAGTTGACAAGTACGCTCGGGTGGCGCACCCGGACGTTCAAGGTATCTCCGGGCGCACGCGGATCAAGCAACAATATCGCCCGAACTCTCGACCTCTGAAGCTGGTGCTCCCTGCCAAGTGGAACACGACGCTGCAGGAGGAGCTAAAGGAGCACGGCAATGCAGGCGTTCTTTTCCGGTAAGACATCTGACGAGGCCTGGCAACAAGCGGCCAACGTGCTCCGCTCAGGTCAGGCTCACGTGAACGAGGATTCTCGTGGCGGCATAACCCATGAGATTCTCCAAGTCGCATTTTGTATTGAGGACCCGCGCCAGCGTTGGGTGTCAACACGCCTCCCTGCCATGAATCCGGCGTTCGCGTTTGTTGAAGTCGTCTGGATCATGGCCGGGCGAAACGACTCTGCTCCCATCAATTTCTGGAACCCCAGATATCCCAAACTTGCCGGCTATGGTGATACATACCACGGTGCTTACGGCCATCGACTGCGTAAGCAGTTGGGCATTGACCAACTCGAACGTGCGTACCTCGCACTCAAAACCAAATCGTCCTCGCGTCAGGTGGTGCTTCAGATCTGGGACGCCACAACCGACATGCCGCTGGAGAATGGTGAGCCTGCCGCTTGCGATGTTCCGTGCAATATCGTGAGCATGCTGAAGGTGCGGGAGCGTAAGCTTCACTGGACTCAGATCATTCGCAGCAATGATCTGATCAAAGGCGTACCCTACAACTTCGTCCAGTTCATGATGTTGCAGGAGATAATGAGTGGATGGCTTGGTGTCGAACCCGGCCCCTATGTTCAATGGAGCGACAGCCTGCACGTGTACAAGGAAGATTATGATGCTCTTCTCCGCTCGGTTCATGAAGCATCGCCAGCCAGCACAGACGACTTTGCACTCCCCAAACATCACTCCGACGCCGCCTTGGGATATCTGTCTCATTCGCTTGACCTCCTGAGGCAGCCAAGCATGACGCTCCCCAAGCTCCGTCAGATCGTTCAAGCGCCTCAACTGCCCGCTGCATATCAGAACGCATTCTGCGTGATTGCCGCGGATGCAGCTCGCAGAACTCTCGGTTTAGAAGCTGCGGATGAGATTGCATCGAAATGTTCAAGCCCAATATTGTTGAGCTTGTGGAAGCGGTGGCGAGCCCGAAAGCTCAAGCAAGATACGTTCCAGCAATAACACCACAACGCGCATTGTCGAAGCGAGAGACATGGTTCTTTGACGCGTACTCAACAGTCGAATGGGCCTTTGTCTAATCTGCTGCATCGCGGCAGACACATGGGCAACTGAACGGTTAGCCGATCGGTTGCGACCTATGGCGCCGCCGATTTGGTCTCGATAACATAAGTGGCTGGTTTTGAAGCGCCCATGACTGGCTGGTTTTGAAGCGCTCATTGACAAGTGGCGTTGATGCGCAGCACGGGCTGCGAGGCCAGGGAGGTGTGAAAGGTAATTTGTGCCGGTGTTGTTGCTTTGGCTGCTGCGGGTCCGGCCGGGAGGCGAACATGGAGAGGCAATGTCAGCTTTCCGTGTGGCTCCAGAGTGGCTTGTCGCGGCACGGGCGCCGACCAGGCCGGTGAGTTTGAGGTCGCGTAGAGCAAGCGCACCGGTTGGTCACCCCGATTGAGAAGGGTGATCTCACCGTGGCCTTCACCGTCCGGTGCGACCGAGACCAAGGCGACGGTGGACGGTGACGCGACCAGAGGTAGATTGATATCGGCGCGTATGGTCAAGGTGATACTCGGCGAATCTGGGTGATCAGTGTGCAGGGTGATGGTCTTAACGTAGTGTTCGGTGAGCTGAGGCGGCACCAGATCTACCGGGAAAGTCACAAAGCCCCTGGCGGGAATGGTCTTGGGCATATGGGGGAGTGTGGAGCAGGCGCACTGGAAGTCGGTGTGTTTGATTACCATAGCGGTGTCCGACGGATTGACCACAGTGAAGAACTTGCGATAGGTCTTGTCCGGCACGACGTAGCCGAAGTCTGCGATGAGTTGGGGTTCGGGGGATTGATCACTCGACGAATCCGCTGTCGTCCCCACAGTGATCACCTCAGTATCGGCAGAGCCAGTCTGAGAAGGCCGGCCTACGACGTCCCCGAAAGTCATCAGTCCCACGCCGATCCCAGTTGGAACGGCCAGAGCCACGAGGCATGTACCGATGAGCCACGCAGTTGAGTGTTGGGGCTCTGTTTTGGGCCGGGGAGCCCGTATGGAGGCCAACAGCAGAACAAAGAGAGAACAATCGAGTGCGAAAGTGTACCATGGATTGATTTTTATGGGCCCGAAACACCCACAGGATTCCAGGCCCGACAGGGCCTGGTGGAGGGTTACGCCGGCGAAGACGGCGACGATGATCAGTGCGGTGAGTTGCGCCAAGCGGCGGCGTAGCCCTGAAATAAGCCACAGTCCCAGCACCCATTCAGCCAGGGCCGCGACCAGGATCAGGTTGTGATCGGGTGCGGTACTGCTCAGGGCCTGATAGCCCTTGAGTGCGGCGGCGGCTATCAGCAGTAGTCCGAGCGCCACCATTACGAATCGCGCCAGGCCAATCGGGCGCGGTGTATGACCATCGGGACGATCGGCCTTGGTGATGGTGGCGTCGTCAGGCATTGAATCTCCGATCATTGGGGCGCCCCGGATCGAGGCGGTGGAGGGTGTGAATCTTCGAAATCAGGAAAGCCATCTCGTTACTCACGCCGACATGCCATCAAGGCTGGGGTTCGCGGAAGTGCATCAGGGCCAGGCGGTCACGCGCCCAAGTCAGCCAATCGGGTCGGTTGTCCTTCATGACCAGTTGCTGTAGGAGGTCACGGACCTCCGGGTCGTGGTCGCCGCGGCGGATGCGCGCCCTGGCGAGGTTGCCGATGAGTTGGGCGTTGTCGGGTTCGATCTGCAGCGCATTGCCGTAGGCGGTCACGGCGTCGTCGATTTTGCCTGCAGCTTCAAACACCAAGCCGAGATTATTGCGTGGCTCGGGCTGGTTAGGCATGAGCTTGCTGGCGTATTCGAACTCCCAAGCCGCCAGATAGAGCTTCTTCTGGTTGAAGTAGACCATGCCCAGGTCATTGTGGGCGGGCCCATACATCACATCGGCTTCCAAGGCTTTGGTCAGGACCTTCTCAGCCTCGTCGTAACGATTATCTAAGATGAGTTGGGCAGCCTGGGCTGTGAGACGCTGGGCCGTATCGGAGTCACGCCGCGGATCTTTGCCCACGGTGGTGTAGCCGTCAGGCGAAGCATTGTTGGATGTGCAGGCGGACGTTACAAGCACCAGGGCGGCGGTACTCAGTATGAGGGCAATGCAGTGTGCAAGGGGTCGACAGGTCATGGGCGATCTCCGGTGTTAAGTCTGATGGCGTTCTGACTAGGGGTATAGATCAAGTAGGTGAGGGTCACTTCCACACGCCACTTATCGGAGGCCTGTGGTTCGCGCGGGGCGCTTAGGCGTATGGTCTTGACTGCAAGGCTGGCTCCCGGCGACTCGCCGCCGCCCTCAGGGGGCGCTGTAGTGAGGTGGTAGAGAAAGCTCACCAGTTGCCGCAGCGACATCTGGCGCAGCAGTACATTGGTGGGCATTTCCCTGTAGTCGGTGTCACCGATGCGATGAGCGGTTTCAGGAGTGACGCGCTCAAGCATGGAGAGCGCAACGCCAGCCGTCTTAAGCGCCGCTTCGATCTTGCGGGCCAACTCAGGCTGCTGGAGTTCCTGATCCTGAACCAGGGCTGGCTGGTGTTGCAGATCCTTGATCTGTGTGGCCAGGTTGGCGGCTCGGTGAGCGTTGGTGGATTCCAACAAGGCCAATTTCTGACTGTGGGCCAAGAGCGTATAAGACCACATCAATGCCCCGAGAATCAGCACGGCCAGCACTGTGCCCTGCAAGATCGGATTGGATTTGAGGTTAGGTCGTTTCATGGGGCGGCTGATACAGTGGGGGTGCCGGGTGAACTGCCAAGAGGACTACCGGGGGTATTCCCGGAAGCCGGGGCGACTGGCTGGAGGCGACCGACGAGGGTGAACGCGACTGAACCATCTTTGAGTTGTTCACTGCGCGGAGCATCAACGGCAAATCCGTTTTGCCGACGCATGGCTCCGGCGATCTGGGTGGCGTCGCCGTGTGAGCGTGCCAGGCCCTCAAAGTAGACCTCAGCACCATCAAAGCGAAGCTCCAGCAACTGATAGCGGAGGTCTGTGGGCAGTCGGCGCAGGGCCTCGTAGAAGCAGACCAGGGCCGAGTCCCGCATGGGAAGCCCTCCTCCGCCGCCTCCGCCACTAATGCCCCGAAGACGCCGCAACTCACTTTCCAGGTGGATGCGGACATTGATGGGGACGCCTTGGCCCGGATACAGAGTTAGGAATATCTGCTGCTGATGTTCGATCTGGTTGCGGGCGTGCTGATCGTAGCGATAGGAGCGCCAGCCCATGGCGGCAATGAGGACGAGCCCTAAGAGCAGCGACGTTGAGACCAGTGCTTTGAGCGGGGTACGAATATGACGCAGGGCATCGCCGGAATCCAGAGCATCGCGGCGCAGGTTTACGACCATAGCGCTGTGGTCGTTGGATGTGTCCATTCGCTTGACGGCGGCCGCCACGGCATTGTCGGTCGACCAACCCTCATCGTGCTTAACAGGCAATCCCAAATCCGCCGAGATACGTTCTGCCAACGTCGTATCTCCGCCGAAGAGCGTGAGCAAAGGTTGGCTCCGGCAGTGCAGGACATGACTGCGCAATAGCCGGAGCAGATCGCTGGTCAAATTGGGTGTGGGATCCGAGTGTTGCGGGGTGGCCCCACGTTCATCGGTGGAGATATCAGACGCAACGTGCCAAGCGACTAGCTGTCCCTCGCGGCAATGGAGCACATCAAAATACTCGGGTTCGCTCAAGACCAGGATTTGATCCTGGCCGGGGTCTTGGTCTGGGCTGGGTGCATCCACCAACGTCTGCAGGCAATAGAGTGCGGTGGGGCAGATGGTCCCGACGCGAACCTGATGGGCTTCCAGGGCATTAACCAGGGGCAGGAGGCGCTGCGTCAAGACGGCAACACCCAGCGTTTGTTGTCCCGGCGTTGTTCGTCTTTGGATAAAATCCGCCACCATGTCTTCGGCGGCCACGGGCAGTTGCTCCTCGAGGCGAAAGACCATGGCTTGGCGGCGGGTGGCACCGGAGCGGGGCAACCCCTCGGTGGAGATGGCCGCCGCCATGCACCACGTGGAGGGAATCGACAAGGTAAGCGGCTGGCCGCTATAGCCGTTTTTCTCCAGCAAAGCCGCGGCAAGGCTGGCACGCTGGGCGATACCCTCCTGCTCTGTGGGCACAGGTCCATGGGACGTAATATTTGGAGGTGTCGTGGCGGCGGGGTCTGCCCCATCTGGTTCGACAGGGTAAGTATTGACGGTCGTGCCGCCACTGGCGACGATACGCCAGGTAGACTCGGTCACCAGGATGGCCCATCTCTGGTTAGCCATTTATCCACCCTCCGGGCGATCAACCTTTAGAACGATGCTCTTGCCGTAATAACTGACTGTTATGCTTTCGCGTTCGATTATTTGCACCTCGGCCTCGCCGCTCTTCTCCCCCACGCGCAGGCGTAGATAATCACCTTCGCGAGTGACGATCATCGCCTGATTGTTTCCAGGTTCGATGATGGTGCCGGCGAGTTTGATGGTCAGGGGAGGTGGTGGCGGTGGTGGCGCAGCCGCGGCTGCGGTGGGGTCGAAGATGGGACGCCTAAGGTTCACTTGGGCCAGCGAATTCAGATCCGCCAGACTGGGGACTGGCCGCTGCGCGGGCCCCTGGCCCCTGGTGTTGCTGCCAGCACCATCTGTCGACGAGGGCAGCGCCACCGTCACGGGTTGGAGAGCCCAGAGAGCGGCGCCTACATTCATCACTACTAAGAGCAGCGCGGCGAGCCAGAGAATTTGACGGGTTCGTCGGGTGTTCATGGTTACCAGTCGTAGGTCCGGGCACTGGCCGCAGTTGGACCGGCGGCATCGGCCACTGCCAGTCGGTACCACCGGCGGCGGCCGGTGTCGACAATAATCCACATCGAATGACAACTCGAATAGTCGGTCAGCACCAGATCGAGCTTGCCGCGTTCCAAGGCCGTGAGTTGGAGTTGATTCAATAGGGCAAAGAGCCCTATTCCCGGCTGCTGGGCGCGGAGATCCTGCATCTTGCGGACCTTTTCAGGTCCCAAAATGCCCCGACAAGTCTGGGTCAAGACCAAGCCCGAAGCACGTCGGAAGTTGACCCGACCGTCACCCCAAGCCGTCAGATGATTGATTGGAGCTTTGGGCAGTGCCGGATCATCGAAAGATCCTCCAAATTTCCCGCGGAAGTCCCCCCATCCGGGGAAGCCTCCCTTGGAATGCTCCCCCGCGTCCTCAGCTGGGGGAACATAGGCGGGTGTTTGGGTCAGGTTCCCGCCCAAAAGCGCCGCAGGCGTGGTATCGGTGAACATCTGTCCAAAGCTGCCAAAGGGTCGCGGCCAGATGAATTGGTCCGCGGTGCCAGTTTTGGTGGTCTCAGCACCAGGCGACCGTGTTGGTCCTCCCCGAGATGACCGCGCCTGCGTACCAGACGGAAGCAGCGAATTTTTGGGTGGTTTCGGGGCTTCCGGGGCTTCCGGGGCCTCCGGGGGGGCTGGGTGAAGGGCGATGGTCAGAGCGCCTTCATCGTGGCGCAGCAACGTGCGGAGGGTCTGGATGGCGGCTTCACGGCCACGTTGCTGATAGACGGTGTTGATATTGACTTTGCATTGTTCGTCACTAAAGAGCACATCAAACCGTTGGCCGCCGAGGCTGACTTCGCAGCGCAGTGCCACGACGGGTAAAAGCGAAGTCTCATTAGCTTTTTCAAGGGCGACGCGGGCAGGAGCCCAAAGCCCAACTTGGCAGCTGCGCTGACCCCAGTGTCGCTGCAGGTCCTCCTGGGCAGCAATGGCCGCCATGGCACGCTCCATGCTCAGGCGACACACGCCCGCCATAGCCACCGCCGCGACAGGGATCAGTAGCAGCGTGAGCAGCAGCACGAAGCCGCGTGAGGATGTCGGCGTGAACTTGGTCATGGTCTATTGCGGCATTATCCAAGCGTCAAAATCGGCGCGATGGTTGTCGGTGGATTGCACGGTAATGTGCACACGTCGGGGTGGCTGCTTTTCGACTAGTTGAATTGCGGCAGCATCGGAGCAAAGCAGTTCTGTCCATGGTGCGGCTTGGGCATCATCGAGTAATTCCTGGCGTCTCAAAAGCCACCGGGTATTGGCGTCCTTTGCAGAATCATGGGAATCCCGGCTTGGCTCGTTTGCAGTAGCAACGAAATAGGTGATGCGACAGAGCCGATGCATCGGTGCCAAAGTGATGGGATCCAGAGCCCCGTAGCCGATTATGACCAGCGTCTCATGGAGGCCTTCAACTTGAACGGCGTGGGTGATGTCCCACGTCAACGAAGTTTGAAGTCCCGGTGGCCAGCCCGTGCCGCGTGTCGAATCGACCAAGGCGCTCTGCGTGCGGCGGATGGTGGTGATGGTGGTTAGCAGGGCCAGAATCAACACAGCCGCCAAGGCGGTGGCACCCAGCATCTCCACCAACGTAAAGCCATGAATTCGTTGTTTCATGAACGTCCCCCTGAAGATGGCCAAGACGTGTGAGTGTGCTCGACAATGGCGGCGGCCTCCCCGAAACCTGCAGGACTTGCGGGGCTTTCGGGGCTTCCGGGGGCGGGGCGACTTCCGAGGGTGGACTCCGGGGGTGAATCCGGGGGTGAATCCGGGGAATCCGAGGGTGGCTCCGGGGGGGGGGGAGCAAGAGTTCCACCGCGACCAGGGCTCGATCCGCGACGTTGCGATCAACGATCTCCAGACGGACTTTCTGGCAGGCCAGTTCGGGTATTACTTCCTTGTCAACAACAATAGTTCGCCAACGCAGGTGGGCAGTGCCGGGGACATCACCGGATTCATCACGGGGGAAGTCATCGAGGCGTTTCCACCAGTCCGTTAGAAGGGCATCTGCGGCTTTCACGGCATCGAGACGCCGGCCCGACTCGGCCCACTGACGCGTGTAGCGAGCCTCAATGGCGACCAAGGCGACAACCAGGGTCGCCAGCAGTGTCAAGCCACCCAAAACCTCGATAAGTGTGATGCCTTTAGCGTGGTACCGCATCTTCCTTTGCCTTAAAAAGGGCCTGTACATCCTGGTCGTTATTCAACACCAGGTATTCACCACTGAGGCCGGCGACCAACAACCACTGGGGCGGCTCCGTCTGACTGACGATCTTCACGGCGTAACTTGGCGTCGTACCTCTCAAAGAGCAGGGGATGGCCACCTGCGTCCCGTTGATGACGGCGTTGCCCACCCTCACTTGGGAGATCCCCAAATCGGGCGGCAATCGCAACGCGTGGCCCAATGGCGACTGGTTTCGGGCATCGATGCGGTGCACCTGGCCCGTGCCCAGATCAAATACCATCTGCTGCGGGATGCCCAGCCCTCGTGCGTGCTGGCGCATGGCGTCATCGTAAAACTGAAGCTGTTCGATCAGATCACTCATGCGAACCTGGCGGCCCAACGCCGTTAGTGATGTAGTCACCAGCGTGGCCAACACTGCGGCCAAGGCCAGCACCGCAATCATCTCGATGAGGGTAAAGCCCGAGATGTGGCGATCGACCGACTTCATCAATGACTGGCCTCGCTACTGCTCCCGCTGCTGCTGCTAATATCCGCGTCTGCCGTACCGGGGGCGCCGCCCTCGTGAGCATCGGCACCGTAACAGATCACTTCGTATGGCTCGCTATTGCGCCCGGGGCTTGTGTATTGATACGGCTTGCCCCAGGGATCGACGGGTACCTTCGAGAGCAAGGGTTCGCTCATCTTTTCGCTGGGGCGGCAGAGAATGTCCAGGCCCTCGCTGTTGCTGGGGTAGCGGCCATAAGTTGCGTAAAAGGTGTCCAGCGCCAGCTTGATGGAACTGATCTCGGCGATGGCGGCGCTCTGCTTGCCCTTGGTCATGTAGTGACGTACGTTGACCGTCACCAGACCGGCCAACAGACCGATTAACACCAGCACCACCATCATCTCGACCAACGAAAACCCCGTCCCTCGCCCATGGAAACAGTCCCTTTGGAACCGCCCCCGGAAGATGCTTGGGAAGTTCTGTGGACGGTAACTTCCGTGGGGCACAACGCGCCCTGGAAACTGGCCGCCCGGCGACCATCCACCGGTCGTTCGAAGAGCAGGGATGGAGGCTATGGGCATCGGTGGCGTCATTGACGGTAGATCAGAGGACATTTCCAGCCTCCAGCATGGGGAGTACGGTGGCGAAGGCGATGAAGCCCACAAGCACCACCATGAGAATGATTAAGAGCGGTTCGAGCAGTGCGGTCAGTCGAGTCGTGGCCGTGTTGATCTGCTGGTCGTAGTTGACCGCCAGCCGATCGAGCATCTCTTCCAGACGGCCTGACTGCTCGCCGACGGCGAAGATCTGTACCACTGTCGGCGAGAAGGCCTTAGTCTTTTCCAGGGATTGGGCGATGTCCCGCCCGGCATGGACCGCCGCTTCGACCTGCTCCAGCGCGCCGCGCAGCACGCTGTTGCGGGTGGTGCGGGATGCGATTCGTACGGCTTTCTCAAAAACAATGCCGCTCTTGATGAGAGTGGAGATGATGATGGCCACACGCACCACGGTCTGCTTGCGGATCAGTTCACCCACCAGTGGGATACGTAGCTGCGCTCGGTGCCAGACCATTCGACCGCGGCGGCTGCGATACAGTGCCATTACGCCCACACTCAGCCCCAGGGCCAGCAACAGCAGGATTGGCCATCGCTGAATCAACAGGTCACTGGCCCCCTTGACCATGCGGGTCGGCCAGGGAATGGGGCGTCCCGCCTCCAGCAGCCCATCGAGCAACTTTGGGACCACATAGCTCATCAAAAAGAGACTGACCCCCAGGGCCATGGTCAAGACGATGCAGGGGTAAAACATCGCCGTGGCGATGCGACCCTTGAGTTGGGCGGAGCGCTCGCGGAACTCCGCCAAGCGAGAAAGGGACGCGTCAAGCGTGCCAGCGCTCTCACCCACCTCGACAATATTGAGACAGAAGTCGTCAAAGGTCCGTGGATGGAAACGCATGGCCTCGGCCAAGCTTGACCCGCTGGCAATCCGCTCGTGTAGATCCAGGACGATCTGCCGGAACCCGCCACGGCACTGGCGGGCGATTGTGGTCATGGCCTCGAGCATGGGCACGCCCACGGCCAGCAAGGTCGCCAACTCGCGAATGAAGTCCACCACTTGCCCTTGGTGCCCCCGCTGAAATCCAAACTCGACGCCCAGCCCCGAAGCTTGAGACCCAGGCTTGACTTCGGTCACATCATGAACCGTTAAGCCGCGGTCGCGCAGGACATCTCGCGCCTGGTAGGGCGTATCAGCGGTAATGGTGCCCCGCACCGGCGTCGTGCCTTCCTGGGCTGCTCTATAGGCAAAGACCGCCATGGTTAGGGCACCTCGATTTGTTCTGATCGCATGCTGACGCGAAGGACTTCTTGAGCCGTGGTGATTCCGTCCAAGATCTTGGCTACGCCATCGTCGCGCAATGTGGTCATGCCCGCCGCCATCGCTGCTGCCTTGACGTCCGCCGCCGTGGCGCGAGATTGGATCTGCCGACGCACTGCCTGATTGACGGCTAACAACTCAAAGATGCCCACTCGGCCACTGTACCCCGTATTGCGGCAGTCCGGACAACCCGGGCCCAACCGCATGCGACTGACATCGGCACTGGGGCTGATATCCACCCGATCCAACTCGGCCGCGTCGGGCACATGAGGCCGACCGCAGGAGTCGCAAACGCGTCGCACCAGGCGCTGGGCCAGGACGCCCACCAGTGAGCTTGCCAAAAGATATGGCTCGATGCCCAGGTCCAACATACGGGCCACGGCGCTGGCCGCATCGTTGGTGTGCAGCGTCGAAAACACCAGGTGGCCGGTCAAAGCCGATTGAATGGCCATCACCGCCGTCTCATGGTCCCGAATCTCACCGACCATCACTACATCCGGGTCCTGCCGCAGCACATGGCGAAGACCGCTGGCGAAGGTCATGCCTTTCTTGTCACTGATCTGTGTCTGGCTCACACCCGGAAGCTGATACTCGATCGGGTCTTCGAGTGTTAGGATGTTGAGTTGGGTGGCATCGAGTTCCTGCAAAGCCGCATAGAGTGTGGTGGATTTGCCGCTCCCGGTGGGCCCGGTCACCAGTATCAGGCCATGCTCCATGCCGATGATCGCGCCGAAGCGTTCTTTGGACGCAGGAGCCATCCCCACTTCTGCCAACGAATAGAGCCGGGCGCTCTTATCCAATAGCCGGATCACGATCCGCTCCCCGAAGCTCGTGGGGAGCGACGCGATGCGCAGATCGA
>JBGSTK010000166.1:0-3816 GCA_041736565.1 Phycisphaeraceae bacterium
CCCGGCGGTGGACGGAATCGTAGGAAAACGGGGAAATGAAGCGCCAAAATCGTGATTTCGGCGCATTTTTGGTTCGGGGTTTGCTCAAATCGTGAGCAGGCGCCGTAAGCGCTGGCGATGCGCTATTTGTTCAGCGGTTCCCTAGATTGCCGCCGGCTTTTCGATTGCGATGCGGTGACACACTATATGGCGGTCAACTCCGCTTCGATTTTCGATACGGCAGCAAAAGTGGGGTTGGAGGCGGTAGTCAGCGGACTTGAATCGGAGGAACAACGGACGCGCGTGCTGGCAATGGGTTGTTTTCGCGGGCAGGGCGGACTGTTTGGGCTGCCAGCCCCATTGGCCGAGATATGTTCACGCATCGAAGTTACGGATGGCGCACGGCAGCCAAGATTCACCGAGGGTGTTTGCCAGCCTGGATGGGTCTAAGCGGCACCTGGCAGGATGCTTCATCCTCACGTTAGAATCCGGCCAGCCGGATGCTTGATTGCTTGGGCTTATTGCCCCCCCGTATCAACCCACATTGAATCTAGCCGCGCATTGCAGTCATTGAGTGCGGCCGATTCGGTCAACCACGAAAACCGGATCAACCATGCGTGTATGCCGTCTGCCCTATCGGGAGCAGAGTGCTGAACTGGTATCAGGCATTGCCAATGAGCCCTGGAGCGTTTTTCTCGATTGTGGCCACCCACGCACACGTCAGGGGCGCTGGGATATCGTCGCCGCCAGGCCCTTTCTGACCCTGACTGCCTGGGCTGGAACGACCCGGGTTGAGTCTACCCAAGGGGTCGAATTTCATGCCGGTGATCCGCTCCCATTGCTGCGGTCCTTTATAGGACAGACAGAGGAATCGCCCGGCTTTCCGTTTGCCGGTGGCGCCATCGGGTACTTTTCCTATGATCTGTCACTCAGGCTAGGTGTACTGGCCGATTCCGGCAAGCAGGGACCGGAATGGCCTGAGATGGCCATAGGGTTATATGACTGGGCTGTATTGGTCGATCATGAGCGTGCCGAGACTTATCTCGTCAGCGCGGGCCGAGATCCCGCCACCGATGCGATCTGGGATGACCTGGTCAAGTTATTCTCCGGTCCATTCCAGGGCAGCGAGGACCATTGGCAGACAAGTGTCCAGGCCACTTCAGACCTGCCATGGCCTCGTTACCAGGCGGCCTTCCAACGTGCAATGCGATGGATTGCCGATGGCGATTGCTATCAGGTCAACCTTACCCAACTTTTCACAGCCGAGGTGAAAGGCAGTAGCTGGGGCCTTTACCAGTCGCTACGGAGGCTCAATCCGGCACCCTTTGGTGCGTTCTTCAATCACCCCATGGGCGATGTTCTGTCGAGTTCGCCAGAGCGGTTCATTGAGCTACGCGGCGATCAGGTCACGACATCTCCGATCAAGGGCACCCGCCCCAGGGGCGCAGACCAGGAATCGGACCAACAGTTGGCCAGCGATCTGGCAAATAGCGCCAAGGACCGTGCCGAAAACCTCATGATCGTCGATTTGCTGCGAAATGATCTGGGCAAGGTGTGCCAGACCGGGTCGGTTGCCGTGCCGGCCCTGTTCGAAGTGAAAAGTTTTGCCAATGTCCATCATCTGGTCAGCACGGTAACCGGGAAATTGGCTCCCGGTCGGGACGCCATCGATCTGCTGCGGGCTACCTTTCCGGGAGGCTCGATCACGGGTGCTCCAAAGCGACGAGCCATGGAAATCATCGACGAACTCGAACCGCATCGACGCGGACTTTACTGTGGCGCCATAGGCTACATCGGCTTCAATGGCGACATGGACAGCAACATCGCCATCCGTACCTTGGTCCGGCAGGGCGACACGGTGTACTTTGGCGTCGGCGGCGGCATCGTCGCCGACTCGGTGGCCGAGCAGGAGTATCAGGAATGCCTGGACAAGGCCGCGCCCATGTTGCGCCTGTTGGGATCTGGGCGGGATGGGCTTGTTGGCTGAGCTCAGGTAAAATCCACCCCCATGGAAGCGTGGCAGAGTGGTTGAATGCACCGGTCTTGAAAACCGGCGTGCCGCAAGGCATCGTGAGTTCGAATCTCACCGCTTCCGCCAGATACATCAATTAAGCCCATGATTATATGGGTATTTTGTTTTTACTGGATTTGCGACTATCAAAACAACTATCGATTAATGGCTCGGTTGGAGTGCTGTACGCCGTCACGCCAGCGCCGATTTTCTTGTACGACTTAACGACGGCAATGCAGCGGTTGCTGCCGTTCATTTTTTCTGACCCGCTGGCTCCTGATCGGCCAGTGCTGCCGTTGAGCCTGTGCACCATGTCGGACAGCAATGTGCCGGATACCGGCAGTTCAGCCTCTGGTAGATACTAATGGCCGCTTGTCGCTACGGGCTACAGCCGGACCCGACCCGGAGCGGACCGATGACAATGTGTGAGGGCTACTGCGAGTCGCAGTAGGATAGCTGTCATTCACCTGAACCAGCGGCAGGCTGAGATTCGGCACAGTAGATCAATTACGGCTCTTTTAAAATTTGAGTGGGTTATGCGGCATGCGGGTTGATCCTAGAGAAGTCGAGCTTGCCGGCGATGAGGAAGAGCACGGTGCGCATGGTTTCGAAACGGGTGTAGCCGCGGGCCTTGCGCTTGGCGGCCTGGAACAGGCCGTTGAGGGCTTCGATGAAGCCGTTGGTTTGTCGGGTTTGGGTCCAGGCGACGATGCCGTCGAAGTGGTTGCGGATCAACTTGGCCACCTCCTTCATGGGCTCGACCTTGGAACGCATAACGTTGGTGCACCATTGGGTCAGCATGGCCGAAACCACGTTGATCTGCTTGCGTTCAAGGATGTCGCGCAACTGTTCCCGGTAGAGCCAGGCCCGTGCCGTACGCTTGGTGGTTACCTGGGCAATGAGTGCATCCAGGTCAGCCCGTTGGTTAGCCGGCAAACGATCCCGATCCTTGAGCAACGTCCAGCGCAGACCCTTGAGGTCGGGGCTGGTCTTCTGCTCGATGCGGCGAGTCTGGTCCACGGCGGCTGACGCGTGGGCCACGACATGGAACTTGTCGAAGGTGATCCGGGCGTTGGGCAGGTGTTCATTGACGCCCTTGATGAAGGCCGGGGACATGTCGATGCTGACCGAAGTGATCTGTTTCGGCGTGGCGTGATGCTCGGTCAGGTAATCCGCCAATTGGGCCATCGTCCGCCCCCCTTTGCCTTCGGTGACGAAGACCACGCGGCGTTCGACCGCGTCGGCGGCCAGGGTCAGATAACGATGACCACGCCGATAAGACGTTTCGTCAATCGCCAAGGCGGTGACACTCGACAGGTCCGCCTCCGCCAACACCATCTCGACGTAGCGCGAGCAGATGGCATGAACGCGATGCCAGGACTCCCCAACGGTACGCGCCACCGCTGCAAACGGCATCTGTTGAGCCAGGGCCAGCACCAACGCCTCGAACAACAGGGTGAATCCAGAGAGTTTGCCTGCCCAAGACGGCTCCATCAGGGCCACATGCCCGTCTGGCAGGCGAATGCGAGGAGCGCGTACTTCCAGATAGCACTCATGTTGAAAGAAGTTCAGGTGCCGGTACCGCTTGGTCTGGGTGTCGTGGACCGGATGCTCACCAGGGAAATCGGGATGCTCAAACCGGCTGCCCGCAACAAAATCAATAACGATCGTCAGCGTCTTCTGGGCCGCATCAAAGTCAACGCCTTTGACGTACCAAGGCTCTTCAACGCCCAAAGCCGCTTCAAACAGTTTGTTTTGCATGGTCGTACGCCCTCAAGAATGGGTCCGTTCTTGACCTCATAACCCACTCAGAATTCAAAGGAGGC
>JBGSTK010000176.1:0-71287 GCA_041736565.1 Phycisphaeraceae bacterium
CTAACAAGCACGGAGCGCCGATAGCTGATTGACCGCTGCCCGCAACGATCGCCGACCAACAACCCGACGCGGGTTGACAAGTTGTGACATAGCTAAACGCGTATCGCCTGATCATGGCGTGATCCTTGTTGTCCCCGACTAATACCCGAACCGATTCTTGAATGCGGCGAGATTAACCTGGCTGTTGGTCAGCAACGTTCCGTTGGCGAGCGTAAAGGCACCGTAGTGGCCGTCCTCACCCATCGGGTGCGGCGGTGCGCCAGCCACATTGCTGACGTGACCATCGAAAAACAAATAGTTCTGGCTGTAATTCGTGTGCTGATAAACCGCGCTTCGCCAGGCCGTTCCCGGCAGCGGATCCACGACCGTCAGCATCCAGCGCACTGCGTTCTTGTGCGCGTTGCCGCCGGTGCCTCGCTCAATGTGGACCTCGGTGACGAAGATAATCTCCGACGTCTGCTTAACCCGCTCAATGTCCAGCACCCGCCGGCCCGACGTGCCGACGTTGAACGTCGTGTCCACCGGGCCGGGTATGGCGAACGATCCCCTGCGGGTGCGAGTATCCAGCGGGCAATAGGCGATGCGGTTGGCGCTGGGCGTCTTGCTGATGTTGTCGCCCGCACCAGCACTGAATGATGCGCCGTAGTAAGTCCGAATCGCGCCGACCCAGTCAGGATTTGCATTGCTCCAGTTGGGAGGGTTGAGTTCCCAATAGGTGAGCATGCGGTTTTTGTGTTCGCCCGCATAGACCATCGCGGCGGTGCCAACCTGTCGCAGCCGTGTGGTGCATTCGAGCTGCTGTGCCGCCAGCCTTGCTGATCGAAGCGCGGGCAGCAACAGCGCCACCAGCAGGGCGATGATGCTGATCACCACCAGAAGTTCGATTAAGGTAAATCCGTTTCGTCGCATGGCGTTGTTCCGAAGCCCCGCGATGCCAATCCGTGGCTTTGCAGCCGTTACCTGCTGTCCTGGAGCCCCGCATTGGCATTACGGGGCTACGCCGATCAAAACGCGGCGGCCTTTGTCAGAAAGCCGACGCGAAGGAGGAATCGAACTTACTCCGACCGACCCGCCCGCTTCCGCATGGGCAGCATCAGCAGGCCACCGAGGCCCAACAACGCCAGAGAGGCGGGTTCGGGAATGGCCAGAATCACCTGGCTGCCATTGTCTAGGAAGGTATAGCCCGTCGGCGTGTTGATCGCCGCGAAGAACGTGTCGTCGGTCAGCGGGTTAGTCGCTTTGGTGAACGTGCCGCCTGCGGAATAATCCACCAGCACGTAGCTGGTCAGATCAGCCGCACCGACGAATTCGACGGTGAGGTTGGCGACGTTGAGTGTGCCCGACAGCAGCGTCATGAGATCAGGAGTCGAGCCGAGGTTGAAGAACACCTTGCCGCTGCCGTCGAGCGTGCCCCCGTTGACAGTGACATCGCTGGAGGCCAGCGATCCGGTGAGCCGAAGAATGCCATCATTCACGGCGGTCGAGCCGGTGTAGGTGTTGGCACCGGAGAGAGTGAGCGTGCCGGTGCCGACCTTGGTCAGTGAGCCGGTTCGACCGGAAAAGTTCTGAATCACGCCAGCGAACGTTGTATTGGCGTTGTTCGAGCCAATCGACGCTATCGTGTCAACGCTGGTGTTGCCTAATGTGACAATCTTGGTTGTGCCGCTAGCACTTCCGCTTAGTCCCCCGAGGTTCACGTTCGCCGCTCTGAGATTGAGGCGGATGGTTCCGTTCGTAGAGTCTAGATTCACGGTGCCTGTTCCGGCCGAGTTGGTACCGTCAATATTGATCGCGGTACCGGTCGAGCCGAACAGGTTGGCGTTGCCAGTAGCAATCCCACCGGTGAATGAATTGTTGCCCGCCAGCGTCAGCACGGTGCCATCGCGAATTTGAAAGGCAATGCCTCCAGTGACCTGCCCCTGAAGATTCGAGGCAATGTTGCCGTAGGTGATATTGAGGGTGGTTGAACCTGTGGAGGAGGTCAACAGCCCGCCTGCCGTGGAATTGATCGCCCGCAACGTTCCACCCGTGAGGGTCTTACCATTTGTGTCGAGAGTACCACTCGCGCCGATGTTGAGAACCGTCTGTGTTCCGGCGGTCATGGCGCCGTTGAACTTCAAGGTGCCGCCCTGGACATCCACGGAATTGCCGCCAAAGCCGCCCGGCAGGGTTCCCGCGAGATTGAGGATACCGGCGCCCTGTTTGACGAGCACCACGCGCTGGCCGCTAATCGTGCCAGACCAGGTTTGATCCACAGCGTTGTTGATTGTGAAGTTGCGGTTGGTTCCGCTGGTGTTGGTGATGGTGGCGGATGACCCACCGATTCCGGTCACGGTCAGGTTATTGGCGGTGTTATCCGTGAAATCCTTCAGGTCGATGGTGTAGCCAGCCACCGCGAAGTTGAGTGCGCCAGCAGTGATTGTGGCGTTGCTGCCGCCAAGACGAACGTTCCCCGCCGTGCCGCCAAACGTCGCGTCGTTGCCGTTTGTCCACGCGACGTTGTTCGCGCCGTCCCACCAAACGTTGCCCGCGCCAGAGGTCTTCCACTCCGTGGCTTCTGTGCTGGTTGACCCGCCGCCGGCGGCACCGGTGATGGCGGGGTCCCAGGACAACGCCGCCTGCGCCGTGGCGCCTACATACACGCTCGACAGCGCGATCATCACCAAAGCTTGATTCAATTGTGCGGTCCGCATGATCCGTACTCCTCAAAGAAAAGGGTTAGCATGAAATCATCAGTGCGAGGTACTCTCGCCTGAAACAGGGTGAATTAATCGGGGGGGCACAGCGACGATTCGCGAGCCTTGCCCGGGGATTCGTTCCGATAGCAGCAGTCGCACCATCTCTCGGCCGATGAGCGCGTTGTCCTTGTCCACCGTTGCCGCGGGTGGCTCGGCCTCAAAGGGGCGGTCAGTCCACTCGTTCCAGAAATTGTCGTAGCCGCCTACCAGCACATCCCGCCCGGGGGTCATGCCCAGCTTGCGGCATGCGGCGATGACCATGGGCACCTGCGCATCCGAGGCCGCCATCACCGCATCGAACCCGCCGCTGGTGTGCTTGAAGTCGTAGAGGCAGCCCAGGGTGTTCATCAGCCCCGAGTTGAAGCGATCACGTTCCGAGAGCCCCGCCTCACCGTGGAAAGCCTGGTAGATGGGGGCCAGCGGTTCGAGCCCCGCAGCACGCATGGCACGGCGATAGCCTTCGAGCCGACGTTGAGCCCAGTATTGGTTGTACGGCTGTGAAGGCAACATCGTCACCACACGGTGACGACCCTGCGCGATAAGCCAGGCGGTCATCAACTCGGCACCGCGGGCGTGATCCGAAACAACGCGGTCATAGACCTCAGCCCCGGCCGGATCGCCCTCGACCACCACCGGGACACCCGCTTGTTGAAGCCGACGAAGCGCTTCACTGGCAGCCACGTTTCGGTGGACAGCCGAGCAGACCACAACCCCACGAGGCGGACGGTCGAGCAATTCCGTCCAGGCTTCCGGCGCGGTGAGGGCCTCGATCTGCAAGATCAGGGGATTGTGCTTGCGGGTGCGAATCTCTTCCATCGCCCCCAGGTCCACAACAGATTCCCAGCCGGGACAACGACGAAAGACCTCGCGGTCGCGATGGATGGTGAGAATGCCGATGGTCGTCGCCAGTAATCCGCGATGGCGTGCTGGGACGCGCTCAATTCGCCGCCGCTGGCCGTTGCGAACGATGACGCCGTCGAGTTCGAGTGATTTGATGGCCGCCCGTGCGGTGTCGCGTGCAACGCCGAACTCCGTCGCCAACTGCCGCTCCGAGGGCAACGCCTGGCCGACGCGAAGCTCCCCGGCACTCACCCGGCGACGAAGCTGCTCAGCCATGCGATGGCTCAGCGAAACCACCGAGGTGGTGGGTCGATCCAAGGGTGAACTGGCAATCGGCGTCAAGATTAGGCTCCGCTAGACCTAAACTGGTCTACTGGTCTATGCCACAATACCAGACGCGATACGACGTGTCAAGATTCCGGAGGCGAAATTTCGAAATTTTTCAGAAGTTTCCTGAACTTGGTTTGGTCACATGCCATGGCCGGCGAAAAGCTCTGATGTTGCACGGTAAGGAGCCTGACGCGATAGCAGCACGTTGGCCTCAATACCTTTGACCGAGGCGCGGTACAGTCCGCAGATCGATAGGGATGTCGCCACCGGCGCCAAATTCGTGATGATCTGAGCCCTGCGAGATGCCCGGCGAGATGAGCAAGAGGAGTACCGTGATATGGCTCGACGTGTCGTGATGATGATTGCCGACGACTGGTCGGCGATAGCCCGTTGCTATGGCGAGGCTAATGCTCCTACGCCGCAGATCGATCGCTTTGCCCAGCGTGCTGTGGTGTTCGATCGTGCGTTCTGCACCACGCCGACCTGTGCCGCCAGTCGCGCTAGCATCCTGACCGGGTTGCATTCCCATCAGCATGGTCAGTACGGCCACTGTCACAGCATTCACGGTTTCCGCACGCACCCGGATGTCGTTTCCCTGCCGCGGCTATGTGGTGATAACGGTGTGCGCTGTGAGTTGATCGGCAAGAGTCACACAGCACCCAGCGACGTTTATCCCTGGCATGATCGATCGTCTCCCAAGGAGTCCGTGCCGAATTTCTGGCGCGAGCAGACGCAGCGGGCGCTACGCCACGCGGGGCCGACGTTCACGATGGTCGCGCCGATGTATCCGCATCGCGGCGGGCCCGATGGTTGGCATTGCCATGAACACACCGACGCCTTCGGCGATGCGCCCATTGATCCTGCCAGTGTTAGCGTGCCTGACTTCCTGCCCGATATTCCAGGGGTTCGCCAAGACCTCGCGGGCTACTGGCGAGCGGTGGGGCGGTACGATGCATGTGTCGGCGCTGCGCTTGACGCCATAGATGAAGCGCCTGACCGCGATGAAGTGCTCGTCATCGTCACCACCGATCACGGCATGCCGTTCCCCGGCGCCAAGGCCAGTTGCTACGACACGGGTCATCGTTGTCCGCTGCTCATTGCGCATCCGGGCGGTGCTGCCAAGCGTTGCCTCACGCCCGTGAGTTGGCTTGATTTCCATCCGACGATCTGCCAATGGCTGGGTTTGCCGGAACCAGGTGATCGGTACTTGCGGACTGGTCGGTCGCTGCTGCCCTTGCTCGAAGCAAACGCAGATGATTGGGCTGGACGGACAATCACCTGCGCACACAACTTCCATGAAGTCACCATGTACGATCCGTATCGTTTCATCCACGATGGACGGTGGAAGTTTGTGCAGCGGTTGAATCACCACGCGCCGCTGCCGATGGCATCGGACCTTTTTGACGGCCGTGCCTGGCGGGCGGTGCGGGCCCAAGGCATCACGCAACTCGGACAGCGCACCATTGATCAATACACGCACCGCCCAGCCGAAGCTTTGTACGACACCGCCACGGATCCGATGGAAACGCGCGATGTGGGCGATGTGAACCCGGAAGTCCGCGACCGCCTGCGCGCGGCTTTGATGGCGGATCGCTTCGCCACTGGCGACCCGTGGCTGATGCTCAACTACCAGAGCGGCGATCCCACCGCGGCTGATGTATCAAAGATTCGCGTTTAGTCCGCACAATCTTCATCACGGCTGCTCAACCCGTCAGTGTCACGAGATATACGTGTCGCGCCTCGGCTGCCAGTGTCGGGCCACGCTGCGTGCTACCTTCGAGCACATCGATCGCGGCCATGCTCGTTGGAAGTTGTACATCACCATCCTGGAACATCCACAGCACGCGCGTGCCATCCTCGCCCTCATACTCTAGGCCACGCTCATCGGGCATCACGGAGCGTTTGAGCATGTGGGCTTCCACGCGGTTGTAGGCTTGCAGGAGTCGCTGATGCCACTCACCGGGCGAATCGAACTCACCACGCCAACCGCTTTGGCAGAAACTCAGGCGGTCACGGTGCGGATCCCAGTTGATCATCCACATCATGCGATAGGCAAGGCCGCGGAAGAAAACATCATCGGGCTCCAGGCCGCGCTTGCGTACCGCGGGGACATCGAACTGTGTGATGCAATCCATCCAGAGGAAGAAGGTCTCGGGGCGCGTTGACGTCGTGGCGCCGCATCGGCTGACGCCAAACACGCCCGCGTCTTCACCGCTGTAGTGGTAGCCCATGGTCTGCATCTGTCCGACCAACTCCAGATGCGCCAGGTATTGCGACTGGATCATCGCTGACGGCTCTTGTGCGGGGCGGCTGTGTTCCAGTACACCATGCTGATCGATTGTCGCTCCGCCAGTGCTCTTGGTTCGGTGAATGGCGCGCCAGTGGAATTTGTCGCTCGACAGATTGAAGCTCGAATCCAGGAATATCCCGCAGAGGCCGATCTGATCGTGAGCATCCCGCCAGCGGTCCATCCACCAACGGCGGACCGTGGCATCGCGGAGGTTGAGCACAGCAAACGACGGGGCGTAATGGTCGGCGTCAATAGCGCCGTTGGGATTATGCACGTAAGGATCTTCCGCCTTGGCCAGCAGTTCGTAGGCTTCCATGGCGGAGGCTGGGACTAAGGGGGCCGGACTTGAAGCACTGGAGTTGGCCTTGTGCAGCAACAGGCCCAACGCGCTCAGGGCGGTGTTGCCCCACATTTCCACTTCCGCGCCTGACTCAGCCGCGGTGTCGCACAAAGCCTTGAGCCTTTCGCTTCCCACCGACTCCGCTACCTTCAGGTCCAACGTGCAGCACATGTTCGACACGCCCAGGACATTCATGTTGTTCTGAAAATGATTAGCCAGGCCAATGCGTCGTACACCCGCGTCAAGCAGTTTGGGCAATCCCAGAACCCGGTAGCGGTCGAGGTCGGGCCGATCCCACTGCTCGATGTATCCGTAGGTGGTCACCCGCTCAGGTTTGATCCCTGCTTGCTGATGCAGTGCTGACCAGACATGCGTGCGAACCGCCTCGTAAATGTTCATCAGGTCGACGCGGTCGAAATCGCCGGGGATGAACAGCACTTCAATGGGTGCTGTGACAAACTCGCTTGAGAGATCACCGCAGTGTTCGTGCCAATGCTCAACTTGATCGAGGCCGCGTGGTTTCTCCAGCATCGTGCGGACATGGGCAGGCCTGTTGGCCCACGTCACCAGCACACCATGCGAGTTGGCGGTGAAGGTGAAGCCCTGCAGGTGCGTCTGGAGCGGGAAGAATTGATAAACGTTGGGGTTGGTTGCCGTGGGCAGGTACCACTCGGTGCTGTGGTGTTGATGGATATTGTCGAGGCGGACTATTGGTGTGCCGCAGCCGCGCATCCAGAGTTCGCAACCGACCGCGTGCCCGCCGGGCTCCCATGTGCCTCGGTCGAGGATGCGGTAGATGGGGTGCGACGGGCTGAGGTATGAAAACTGGTAGGAAAAGCCTGTGGCCTTCCATTCGCCCAGCGTTCGTTGACATGCCGCCAGCGAGATGGTGAGGCGTGTGTCCGTCAAAGCGCGAGGCTTGGCGGTCCAGTCGCTGGTGACCACCCGCGGCCGGGCTTCGTGGTTCATCCACTCCGCCACCGACCCCGCATCCGCCACGCCGGACGGCTCAAGCTGAAGATCGAAGCCCGCGTGGGTGCGAGTCTGCGCGACGAGGCGGAAATCGGTGAGCCGCATTCCCCCAGGCGTTCGGATATCGACAAACCACGGCCGGGCGACGTTACGCAAGGGGGTCTGCCGTACGGCGACCCGGCCAAAGCCGCGAAGGAGATCCCCATCGGTTTCCAGCGATATCGAGACATCACCCAAGACCAGCGAATCACCACCGACTGCCCGTTTGGACGTGGGGAGACTAGGGCGGAGGTGACCGGGAACGGCAACCCTCTGTGGGGTCACCTTGGGCAATTGGAGCATGCAGCCATAATACCACCAATCTGTTGTGGGTCAAGACTAAAACACCTCCTGATTGGCGTCGGCACGGAAATTGGTGTGAGTTTCACAGCTGTAATTTTCCAGAAGAATCGTGGAAATATCGTCGCATGAGGCTTGACAGCCCCCCAATTGGTGGTACAATGGCGGCACCTGGACGCAGTGGCACCTATTTGGCGGGATCATCATCGAGGAAAAGATTTGCCGACCCAGACCATGACTACCGGTAAGCGACTCATCGGGACGCTGCGAAAGCGTATCGAGACGGGCGTTTACGCGCGGGGTGGGCCGCTGCCTTCGAGTCGTTATCTGGCGACGGAACTCAACGCCGACCGCGGGACGATCACGCGGGCGATGGAGGTGTTGCGTAAGCAGGGCTTGGTCAAGAAGGTCAGCCCACGCCTCATGGTCGTCAATGAAGAGATCGGCCGATCGGCGGGCGATCAACTCGTTGGCCAGACCGTGGCGATGGTCGCGGTCGGTTCGCGCTTCGTCACATCGCACCACCAGCCCGGCTGGGTGGAGTTCATCGGCTTGGGCGCCCTGCCCGCCATCGAACAAGCGGGCATGCACACCCTCTCATTCCATCCCGCCAAACTGCGCGACAGTGGCATCGACCCTCTGATCCGTGCCCGGCCGTACGGCGTGATCTTCTCTGACCTCCTCAGTGAGACCGGCGAGGAAGCCATGCTCGGCCAACTCTCCAAGGCGGGCATCCCCTTTGTCGTTTACGGTAACCGACCATCTCTGGCAGCGTATGACCGCGTCAGCTCCGATCAGGAAGTCGGCAGCTACCTGCTGACGCAACTGCTCATCAAGCAGGGCCGCCGACGCATCGCGTGCTGCTGGTACGGCTGGGGCCAGTCGCCCTGGCTGGTCGAGCGTTACGAAGGATACCGCCGGGCCATGACCCAGGCTGGTCTTGAGCCGCTGCCCGTCATCGAGGTCCCCGCCCCCGGCGTCGTGGCCGATGCTGCCGCGTTTGACCATGCCACCCGCACTCTCACTGGCTACATGGCGCCACATCTGTTGGCCCCGTCATCCGTCGATGCCCTGATGCTCAACAGCGACGGTGACGTCCCCTACGCCGCCGCTGCATGTCGGCCACTGCGCCTGACACCCAACCTCGAAGTGGCGTTGGTCGGCTACGACCATTACTGGGCCGATTCGCCCGAGCGGCAATACGAAGACACGCCACCTCTGGCGACCATCGACAAATGCAACACCCGCATGGGCGAAGCCCTCGTGCAACTGCTCTGCGATCGCATCGAACAACGTCTGGACGAACAACCTACACATCGCATCATCAAACCCCAACTGGTCGTTCCAGTGGCCTGATGTGTTCACGTTTCAACCAAGGAGATTCTCATGACTCACGCACGCACCGTCACCTTCACCACCAGCGCCCTTCTTGCCGGCCTCCTCGTCGCCCCTATGGCACAGGCCGCGATCGATGCCTCCTGGACCGGCACCAGCGGCAACTGGTCGGATGCAGCCAAGTGGTCCACGAACCCGGATGTCCCCGATCAGTTTGATGACATCGCGCGAATCACCACCGGTTCCGGCCCGACCACGCTCGACATTTCCGGCGTGGTCATTGGTCAACTGATCAACACCCAGGGCAAGGCTTGGCAAATCAATAAGGACGTGAATGACCACTCCTTAACCTTCCAGGTGAGTTCCGGCTCAGCACTCATCCAAGCCATCTCCGCAGTGACTACCAGCGTTACGATTAACCCCAACGTTATCATCGCGTCCGACCTCGTGGTTCAAGCAAACGGTACGGATGCACAGTCGCAGACTACTAACCTCAATGGCACGTTGACCGGTACGGGCAACGTCACCTTCGATCTCGCCGGCGGTGGCAATAACGCCACCAGAACGATCAACGTCGCTTCGGTCAATACAGCCGGCACGCTAACGGCCCAAGGCAACAAGAAATCAGGTGACGTCACGACGATTGGCACCATCGGTTCCAACGTCACCACGCTGACCAAGACCGGCGTGAGCACCTTGGTTCTTACCGGCGCCAACACATACACAGGCGCCACGACGCTCAGCGGCGGTACTATCCGCGCACGGCTTGAAACGTCGCTTTCCGACTATACCACACCAGGAAATCTCTCCATTGCCAGCGGCGCCACACTGACATTCAATGTTGGTGGTGCGGGCCAATGGACTGCGGCCAATATCGACACGCTGCGAAGCGCCGCCACCATCGCGTCTGGCTGGAGTACGGGATTGGATACCAGCAATGCGGCGTCCCCATTCACCTACAACAGCACGCTGGGTAACGATGTTGCGGCGTTCTCCAAGCTGGGCGTCAATGAGCTGATCCTTGGCGGCACGAACGGCCACACCGGCACCACGACGGTCTCGGCTGGAACACTCACAGTCACCAATAGCAGCGCATTGGGATCCACCGCCGGTGGCACAAGTGTCTCGTCAAGCGCAGCGCTGCAACTCGATGGCACGGGCGGCGACCTGGTTGTTGGTAACGAAGCCCTGACGATCAACGGTAGCGGCGTCTCAAGCAACGGTGCGCTGCGCAACCTCGTCGGTGACAATTCGTGGGCTGGCGTCGTCAATGTCGGTGGCGGCGCGACCATCCGCGTCGAAACCGGTACATCGCTGGATCTCTCAGGCGGTGTCACGTCCTCGGGGGCAGGCACCCGAATCGCTACCTTTGCCGGCGGGGGCCAAACCACGGTCAACGGCATGGGCACCAACGCTGCCACGGGGTTGACCGTCACCGGCGGCACCGTCATTCTCAACGGCGCCAGCGGGTATGACCGCGCTACCACCGTGTCCGGAGGCACACTTGTCGTCAACGGCACCATCGACGCCGCGGGCCTAGCGGTCACCGTGGGCACCGCTGGCACGCTCGGTGGCAGCGGTTCAATCGCACGCGATGTCGTGATCAATGGCACGCTCAAGCCCGGCAACTCCGCCGGCACGCTCACCATCGACAACTCCGTCACCCTCGCCAGCACCACCGTCAGCGACTTCGAACTCGACAGTGCCGCCAGCTTCGACCGGCTGCTGGTGAATACCGTCAGCAACGCTGCACTCAAAACGTTCAACTTCGATGGCACGCTCAACGTCATCGACAACGGCGTGGCCTTCGCCAATGGACAGGTCTTCGACCTCTTTGATTGGGGCAACAACACGATCGTCAGCGGTACGTTCTCGGCCATCAACCTGCCGACGCTGACGGGTGCCCTGGAGTGGAAGGAATACACCCCCGGCGTGTTCTTCGACTACAGCACCGGCCAGATTGAAGTCACCGTCATCCCCGAGCCCGCATCGCTGGCATTGCTGGCACTCGGCGGGTTGTTGATGCTGTCCCGTAGACGAATCAATAACTGAAACATACTCACATCGCAACCTATCTATAGGAGTAATGATTCATGTTGACTAAGAACACCTTCTGCCCCGCAGTGCTGACGATTGGGCTGATCGCGAGCTTCGCTCACGCCGCGGTGGTGACCGACCCGGGTTTGGTGACCGGCTCGGGCGCGATCGATCCGTCCGGCAGCCGCGAGGTCGACACCCTCGCAACTAACAGCATGCCCAAGGCCACGCTCACAGCACTGGACGGGTTCGGGGCGGTCCAAATCTGGTCGGGCGTGGACTCGGGTTCGGCGGGTGAAAACATTCTCAGCTTTACTGACAGTTCGCTGCCGGATGTTCGCTTGTCGTTCTCAGGCAGCCGTAACGGCCAAGCTGGCGGGCAAATCACCAATAGCAGCTACGTGACCTCGGGGGAGAGCGGCCTGCGCTTCTACGGAAGCAGCGCTACCGCAACTGTTGTGCTGACGATCGACTTCGGCTCATGGGACGGGAGCAACTTCGATGGCTCGGTCAACGCTGTCCGCGCCGTCGGGTTTACGCACTCGCCGTTTTATGACGGGATTACCCTCGTAGCCGAGTACTTTAACGCAGTCGGCAATTCACTGGTAACGCAGGTCTATAACAACAATACCGGGTCGTCCAAGACGGTCTACTACGGCTACGACGCCGGGCCCAACGGGAATATCTCCTACGTTGTGCTGACCCGCACGGCAACGGCCAATGGCAGCACCGCTGCCTCGATCGACGACTTGGGCTTTGCCATCGTTATCCCCGAACCTGCGACTCTGGCACTGCTGGCGGCGGGCGGGATGCTGATGCTGACACGCAGGCGAAAGGCGTGATGACGACATACGCCAAACATGGCATGACTAACCATGCGAACGTGACAGGAGCCCGCGTCTCCCCCCGCCGAGGAAGACAATGAGGAGCACGAGATGACTGTTGAAATGAATCGATTTGTTCTGTCGGCCGCGGTAGTTGCCGTGCTCGGTATCACCGCTGGGCAGGCTGGGGCTGGCCTGCTCGCCTACGACGGCTTTGAGTCGTACACGCCAAGCACAACCACAACCGTCGCAGGTGGCAATGGCGGCACGGGTTGGGTCGGTGCGTGGCAGGGGACCAATGTCACTAACCCCGTCGTGCGAGACAGCGCTTATGACTACAGCAATGGTGTCGTGGTCATCGATGGCGGTGATCAATCCCTTCGCCTGTCCCATGCTCATGATGCCTACATCAATCGCCAGTTCGCCACGCAGACTGGGACGGTCTATTTCAGTCTTCTGCTGACGGTGAATACCGCTCTGGCGAACAATCATTATGTGGTATTCGCGTTGAGCGATAGTCCCAGTCAGGCTCAAAGCGCGGCGAGCGGCTTGAACAACACAAGTAACACAACCTTGGGCGTCCGTCTGACCTCGACAGACTTCAACAGTGCCAGCAATGTCAGCAGTAACACGTCCGTCTTTCAGAATCAGACCTACTTGCTCGTCGGACGTGTGGCCAAGGAAGCGGGTCTCAGTCCGACCGCCTACGACCGGTTGGACCTGTGGGTGAACCCCGCTACGCTCACCGAGCCAGCGTACAACGCCCGCGTGAACCGCAGCATCCACCCCGGTTCCACGCTGTCGTGGTTTACCGTGCGAACGGTCAACCTCAACGGCACACAGGATTACCGACTCGACGAGATCCGCATCGGCACGACTTGGGAAAGCGTGGTGGCGATCCCCGAGCCCGCGACGCTTGCGCTGCTGGCGGCGGGCGCGGTGGTGATGCTGTCTCGCCGTCGGGAGAACCACGCGTAACGACGATATTCCTCTGTGTGACGGCCTTCTGACGAAGCCTGTCACACTTTGATCGCCAGGCAGCCCCGCCATGCAAATGCGGGGCTTCCCACGCAACGCTCAGCAAGAGCCCCGGATTGGTGTCGCGGGGCGACGGGAAACACCATGCGACGTAACGCTTTTACACTTGTGGAACTATTGGTGGTCATCAGCATCGTGGTGCTGCTGGTGGCACTGCTGTTGCCCGCCTTGGCGGGGGCACGCCACGCGGCGCGGACGGCCATATGCCTCGGTCAGCATCGGCAGATCAACGTGGCCTTCTGGACCTACGCCACCGACAACAGCGGGTATTTCCCGCAGTCCAACCGCGGGGTGAGCAGTCACGTCACACTCAAGGAAAAGAAGTACTCACCGACCGCCGACGAAAACCATACGTGGTGGTCCTACCTCATCAAATTCAGCGGGTTGCCCAACGCCGCGCTGATCTTCTGTCCGGAGACGGACTACGACCGCAATGTCACATTCGATGGGAACCCACGTTCCGGCGGCGGCTCAAAACCTTGGGTTTCCGTTGCCGCTGACGTCTGGCCCAACGGGGCGTACCACGGGGGGGTTTGGAAGGGCTCAATCGGGATGCGGACGTTTGGCAAGAACATCCCCGACTGGAGCTATAACGGCTGGACCGGTTCGTACGGCCTGTTTCCCGCCCGGCCGTACCTAACGATCAAAAAGCCCGGGTCCACGCAGATAGTTATCGACACCACGCGGCGGAGCTTCATTCCATGGTGGACGCCCGATGCGGTCATCGCCGCCCAACACGATCCCTACAAAGATGCCGGGGCAGGCTACACCATTGGCCAGCATTGCGTTATCACTGACGCGCCGTCCGTCAACATCGCCATCCGCCACGGCTATCGTTCTAACGCGACCTTCTTTGACGGCCACGCAAGAACGGTCACGGCCCCGGAGGCATGGAACCCGAACAGTGGCCCATGACGTGTTGCAAGGATCGCGCCGACGGATGGGGTGTTTTGACGAGTGCTGAGTAAGGTTGCCGGGGCTTGGCTAAGAATGTCCCACCAGAGTTTTCGGGGGCATGAAATGAGGTTCGCCATGCTTCGAAAATCATCCGCCTTTACGCTTGTGGAACTGCTGGTGGTCATCAGCATCATCGCCTTGCTCATCGCGTTGTTGCTGCCAGCGTTGGGCAGCGCTCGCGCAGCGGCGCGCACGAGCATATGCCTGAGCAACAATCGGCAGACCGCCATTGGCCTGTTGACCTTCGCGGCGGACAACAGCGGCAAGATGGTCCCGGCTTACAACTGGGACACCAGCCCGTCATTTCCGGATGGCGCTTGGAACCGCGGCAATATCGCCACCGGGTTCTGGCGGCTGATCCAAGATGGATACCTTCCCGCCAGCGTAGAGAGCATCCCCCGCAATAACGGCGGGACCTCCACCAACATCCGTTACAGCGCATTGCTCCAGTGCCCCGAGACCATCAAGCAGATCTCGGTTTGGGGTCAGTCGTTCCAGCGTTACACCTACAATAATGGTGTGGATGTGGATTCGCCCGGGAACCTCAACGCCGATTACTCTCAGGCCGAGAATCTCAGCGCGGCGACCAAGACGCTGCGCAACGTCGAGGGTCACTTCGGCGTGTTCACGACGTACATCCTCAACACACCCTACGGCGGCTTCGACTACGCCAAGTGGGGAATGCGTGACCGCTGGCCGTTCCAGACTGAAGCAGGCGACGGCCGAGGCATCGGGCCCAGGCTGGACCGCTTCAGCCAGCCCTCCAACACCTGGATGATGTCTGACGGTTACTTCTGGAGCGTCGGAATGTGGTGCGGGACAATCTATCGCCATCCCAATACATCGTCGGCATTCGTGTATGCGGATGGCCACGCCGCGACGCACAGCATCAGTGAAATCGCCGGCAGACCCACGGGGTCGCAGGCCTGCCAGCGCGGTGGCACGTGGAGTGGCGTGGTCAACCGCGACATTTGGGACAGCCGACTGTCGATCAACACACTGCCCTCACCCGCGCCCTGATTCCCCCGATTTGAACTGGAATTCCCTCCGTGAAAAGCAATGCGCCCGTTGTGTCAGCCAGCATCGTCCTGGCCTGTTGCGTTCTGCTGTCCCTTTGGTGCTCCACCGTCCGTGCCGCGGACCCCGTGGGTGCCTGGCACGAGATCGAGCAAGGGGTCTGGCACACCAGCGCCAAGGATCATGCCGACGCCAGCGGCGGGAAGGCTGTCTCGTGGTTCAACGCGGGCAAGGCTGTCTATGTGCCGTTGACCCTTGAGCAAGCGATGCCCAACGCGCGGCTGTATGTGCGTTACTCGCGCGGCGGCAAGGCGCCCGTCGAACTAAAGGTCTCTGTCGCCCCGCTGCCTCAGAAGGGCAATCCCAAAAAGTGGACGGACATCGGGAACCTGCCGCTCAAGCCCGTCAAGAACGGAGACTTCGGCTGGACGAGCATGCCCCTGGGCAGTCTCGAGGCGGGCAACTGGGCCGTGATGTTCAACTACGCCGGGCCGGGCGAGGCTGGCGAACTCGACTACCTGGGCGTCATTGACGACCGCTTCGATGGCCTGTGGCTCCCGGCCAATGATGTGCGCGACAAGAAGCTGGTGGGCGAGGGATCCGTGGCGGTGCGTCTCACGGCTTTGGCGACGCGAGCGGGTGCTAACCTCATCATGGGCGAGGGCGACGATGCCCAGCGATCCATCGAGGTCGGTTTGTGGAACCACACCGAAGCTGCGACAGCCGAGTTGACCGTCTCCTGTCGCGGCGAAGGCCAGGCACTGACGGTGGAGCCTGTGAAGGTGACGCTCAAGCCTGACGAGCGGAAGACGGTGAGCCTCGTGCTTCCCCGCGGTATCGCAGCCGGGACAATGCCGCTGCAGGTCGAGGTCAAAGGCGATGCGGGCGTTGCGATCGACATATCCAAGTCCATGGAGGTTCGGCTTGTCGAAAGCATGCCAGTCTGGATTGAGGGCCGTCGATTCAAGCGCAACGATCGCGCCGGGGCGCGTGGTGATTCGCTGTTTTACGGTTGGGAGCCTAAGGCGGGCGATATTGTCGCAGGGGGGTTCACTCTCGAGAAGGATCAGCCCGCCGCCAGCGTATGGGTGCTTTATCGCCGCAACGACTATCGCACGTGGAAAGGGCCTGTGACGACCGATGTGTACCTGGGCCCGACGAGCGCGAAGTTGCCGACCGACGAAGGCATGCGCCGCATCGGTGATTTTCGCCAGGAAGTAACGGGCAAAACGTCGGTGTGGAAATCAGTGTTTGCTGGCGATCTCAAGGCCGGGGCGTATCGGATCATGCTGGTGGATCGCGATGATTTCGGCGGCGACGTGCTGCAGATGGTCGGCATTGTTGGTCCTATCGAGCGCGGCCTGTGGATGCCGCCCAAGCAGACGGCTGATGGACGACCGGTGGGGGCGGGCGAGATTCGCACCGCCGCCGTGGAAGTCATCGGGACCATCACGTCAGAGCATGTGGGCAACCTGCTCCCGGCTGGGAAATACCTGGGCCCCCAGGGCGTGCCAGCGACCTTCAAAGTCACCTTGCGAAACCATGTCGTCACCAAATCGGCTGAGGCGACGGTGAGCGCCCGCCTCCTGGATGATCGCGGCCCCGTGGCGGATGTGGACGCACAACGCGTCACACTGGGGCCCGGTGAATCGCGCGATGTGCCCGTGGCGGTGAAGGTCGCCGACCACGGCTGGTATCGCCTCGAAATCAGCGCCGTAGCGGGGGGCGAATCCAAGCCGCTGGAGACCACCTTCTGCGTCATCCGCCCAGCCCACGCGGGGCTCAAACCCCAGAGCATGTTCGGCATGAACATCTTCGTCGGCGCTGGGTCGGTCGATCTCGACTGGGCGCCCGCCATCGGTGTCAAGTGGCGGCGCGGTGTGCCCGGTGTCGAGCCTGATCTGGTCCATCCCAAGCCCGGCGAGTTCTGGAACGACGAGCAGATCAACAAGGTTCGCGACACGATCGCCAAGTGGCAGCAAGCGGGCATCATGTTGCTGGGCGACATTGAATACAACATGAGTTGGAACGTCGAACCTGACCCGCTGGGACGACCTATTCAGCGACACCAGAACCGCCCCAAGGATTTAGCGGCGCAGGCGGAGATGGTGTTCCACACAATCAAGCCGCTGGTGGACCTCGTGCCTCATTGGGAAATATGGAACGAGCCTTGGGTGCACGAGTGGACGTGGCGGACAGGCACAGCCCAGGATTATCGCGATATGGCGCGCCTCATCTGGGACCGGGTGAAAACGGAAGTGCCCGGGGCGCAACTCATCGGTGGCGGCTCGACGCCGTATCAACGCGACATTCTCTTTGTGCCCGATGCACCCAACGCTGGGTATGTCGATGGTGTGGCGAGCCATCCTTACGGCATACCCGAAGGCACGACGGCTGCCTACGCTGCGCTTGACGCCGAGATGCTCCGCCGACACGCCAAGGGCGGAAAGGCTGGCATCTGGGTCACCGAGATGGGGACCAGCGAGTTTGTCCATCATAAAGATCGTGGTCCCTTGGATGGTCGGCTGATGGTGGCTCGCGCCGTTGCGCCGCTGCACTTATTGCTGAAGTTGGGTGCCGGGGAAACGCCCGTCCACTGCTTCTGGTTTGCGGCTGGCTATAACCGCAGTTTTTCCGGTGACTTTTTGAACATCTGGGATCGCTCCGTTCCCAAACCGGTGGTGGCGGCCTACAGCGCGATGACGCACGTTCTGGAGGATGCCGCGTTCCAAGGCGACATCTACCAGGACAGCCGCGCGTATTGGGCGGCACACCTGATTCGCCCCGACGGCACGCAGATCGCGGCTGTTTGGCCTCAGGATCAGGAAGGGGGCACGGCAACCATCAACGCGGCAGGCATCGAAGCCTACGACTACATGGGCCGCGCCGTCCCGGCAACCGATGGCCGTCTGGTGTTGCCGATGCGACAGTGGCAGGTGCATTACCTCATCAGCTCGCTGCCACGTGAAAAGTTCATAGCCGCGTTGCGAAGCGCGAAGTTTGATGGCGTCGAAGCCCTTGCTGTGAATCCGCGCAGTTTCACCGAACCGCTAGCAACACGCCCTACGCTGCGGGTTAGGGTCGAAAACCTTCTGCCCGTTCCAACGCCCGCCAAGCTCGAACTGACGCAACTGCCTTCGTCGATCAACATCGCGAATCGGCAGGTCGATCTTGGCACGCTGGCACCCGGGGAGGTTCGCATCGTGGAGTTTGCTCTGGCCGATGCCACGCCACATGAAGCTAATCGCTATCCGATTCATTGGAGCGTGACGACAGCCGTGGGCCAGCAGACCGGCGTACAGGTCGTGCAGGTCGCCGCAGCCACGCGCGGTAAAGCCACCGTGGATGGCGATCTCTCCGAATGGAAAGATGCGGTGCCCGTCACGTTGTTCTCCGGCGGGGTCAAGGACGATGCCCGCATCCTGCTCAACCCGGACATGACCGCGGAGTTGCTCAACAACCCCGGCACCGGGGGCACGGGCATTTATCGGCTGTGGATGCGATGGGACGATGAGGCGCTTTATATCGCCGCCGATGTGCCCGACAATAACATGCGAACCAACTCGACGTTCGCCGATGATCCCTATGCCTTTCCCTTCTGGGCCGATTGCCTGCAACTGGCGTTCAATGTGACGCCGGAGAATCCCGACGATCTGCTTGCGGGCCACCCGCTTTACGAAAAGGCGATGGGCACCGATGTGGACTATGAATTCGTCGCCACGCTGGCACAGGATCGACAGAACGGTCCGACATTTGGTGGCAAGCCGCCGTGGAAAGGCGACGTGTCGAAACTCCCCGCCTCCGCGGAGTTGCATCGACTCCGCGCGCCGGGGACCAACCACCAGACCTTCTATCCCACCAACCCGCCGACCAATCCGCCGCTGGGGCCGATTAACGGCGATCAACCCGGTCAGGCCAAGTGCGCCATCGTGTACGACGCCGCCGCCAAAGCCTACCGCTACGAAATGGCGATCCCCTGGTCGATGATCCCGCATCTGGGCCAGCAGTTGGCGCAGCTCAAGGACAAGCAGGCCCTGCGCAGCAACTTCGCGTTCTCCGTCAGTGACCCGGGCGGGCGATGGCGAAGCTTCTGGACTCAGGAGGCGGGCGATGTTCGCAGCGGTGCCTACGGCTTCACCCCGGCATGGGAAGGCGGACGCAGCGCTTACGGCGGCCGCGTCGTCACCGACTGGGGCTTTGTCCGATAGGTCGCAAGCCCGCTTGTTCGCGGGTTCGCAAGCCCGCCAGTTTGCCAGTTCAACCGCGCAACTCGTTCTACTGTTTTTTACCGCGTCGTCCGATCCGCATCGCACGGAACCGCATCGCTACCTCACAAAGTCACCCCATGAACAAGACACTCCTGATTGTCCTCTCCCTTCTGACTCTCGCCTCGTCCTGTGCGCGGGCTGACGCCATCGACTATTCCAAACCGGAGAGCGTGCCTGTCCTCAAAAACTACGACGTGACCTGGATGGCCAACACGTTTGGTCAAAGCGGCAGGCGCGACGGCAAGTGGGTGCAGAACCAGATTTTTGCCATGCACGTGATGCCCGATAGCACCATCTACGCCAACAGTCCATGGGATGAAGGCGGCCGCGAGTGTGGCATCTACAAAGATGGCCAGGTCATCGGGAAGTTGGCCGACACCCACAGCGTTCTGGCGGGCTTCGCCATTACCAGTGACGGCAAGTACATCTACGCAGGCATCAAGAGCGGCTTCGTGCGACGCTATCACCCCGATGGAAAAACCGCGCCGTTCAAGGGCGGCAAACGCGGCGGTATGGACCTACCCGTCGGCGGCGAATCCAAAGGCCCCGTCGGCCTGGCGATCATCGGCCAGGAACTCTTCGTCGCCACCAAATCGCCGGACTTCATCAAGGTCTATCGCACCTCCGATCTGAGCGAAGTGCGCAGTTGGGCCATCCAAGGCACAGGCCCCATCGTCGCGGATCAGCACGGCAGCATCTGGTCGATCCAACGCCCCGACAACGCCCCGGCCAAGATCATGCGGTATAAGCCCGATGGCACAGCCATGCCTCAGGTCATTAGCGATGTCGAGCAGCCCTCAGCCATCGCCATGGATTCTCGCGGCAGACTCATGGTCGCTGAAAATGGGCCTGATCAACAGGTGCGCTTCTACGACATCGCAGGCGAGCCCAAACTCGTCGATACCCTGGGGCAGAAGGGCGGCGTCTTTGCCGAGGCACGCGGCCAGATGGGACCGCTGCGGTTCTACGGCATCACCGCCCTGGGCAGCGACGCGGCGGGGAACATCTACGTCAACTCCAACGGCTGGGATTGGTCCGGCACCGACCTGCGTGCCTTCTCACCCGAGGGCAAAATGCTCTGGCAACTTCAGGGGCTCACCTTCGTCGATCTAGTCGATGCCAACCCCGCTGAGTTGAGCGAGGTTTACGGCGTGCAGGAACGCTTCACCGTCGACTACGACGCACCGGCGGGCAAAGGCTGGACCCACGCTGATTACACGCTGGACCCCTTTGCCAACCCCCACGACCCGCGCGTTAACGGCGCCAAGGGCAGTGCGGTACGCATGCTCAATATCCAGGGCCGAAAGTTCATGGCCATTCACGACATGGATGGGACCTTCGCCTGGCTCTATCGCTTCGAGGGTCGCATTGCCGTCCCCGCTGTCGGGTTCGCTGCGATGGGAGATCGCCTCAAGGTTCCCACGCGGCCCAATGCTCCACGCTGGTTCTGGCGCGATGCCAACGGTGATGGCCGGTTCGACGCCGACGAGTTCACTGTGCTGGGCGAGAAGCGCGACGGGATTTCCGGCCTCTTCGACAGCCGGGGCGACTACTGGCAGCCGATCTGGGGCGAAGAAATTCGCCACTACCCGCTCAAAGGCATCGATGAACGTGGCGTGCCGATCTACGACCCTGAGCCTGCCGCGGTCATTGACTGTCCCGCAGATTTCAACGACATGGAGCGTATCGAATACATTCCTGAGACCGACACGATGTACATCAGCGGGTACACGCCGGAGTGGCCCAGCGAGGATAAATATTTCATTCCCGCCGGCCGCGCCATCGCCGCTTACCCCGAGTGGTCCAAAGGCAACCGCAAAGCCAAGTGGATCGCGCAACTCCCTTACGTGGCCAAGGGCAACCGCATTGCCAAAGCCATGTCCATCGCTGGCGACTACGTGTTTGTCAACTATTTCGGCGTTGAGAACATCGTGGTCATCGACAACCGCACCGGCACCATCGTGGGTCGCATGATCCCCACCGCGGTGATTAACAACGAGCACGGCGACGCGGACTTCCCGTGGGCGGTCAAGGCCATCAAACGCCCCAACGGTCAGTACATCATCTTTGTCGAAGATGACCGTTACGCCAAGGTCGTGATCTACCGTTGGACACCCCAGAACCGCTAAAATCTGTAGTTTCTCAACGGTTTGCTGCCCAGTTTCTTTGGAATTGGTTTCCTTCATGGCTCCCGCGGTGGGGCGGGTTGACTTGCCCACAGCGGCGAATATACTTTCCTATGTGTCGAAGTAACGTATTGTTACGAATTGGATGAACCGCCACCATGCGACAGTTCATGGCCATCGCCAAAGCCCTGGGGGATGAGAATCGCGTTCGCATTCTCCTGAGTCTGCGCCAAGGCGAGTTGTGCCTTTGCCAGATTGTCGAAGTCCTGGGCGTCTCGCCATCCACCGTGTCCAAGCACGTCGATATGTTGCGGCAGGCGGGGCTGCTGGAGATGCGGAAGCAAGGTCGCTGGCACTATTTCAGCCTTGCCCGACGTGAGGCGACGCCCGAGGCACGCCAGGCGATCAACTGGGTGTTGAAGTCATTGGAAAACGAAAAGGTCATCGTCTCGGATGCTGCGAAATTATGCTGCGTCCGTGATGCCGACCCCAGGGAACTTACGACATGCTACAGCACAAAATAAAAGTCCTGTTCCTCTGTACGGGCAACTCCTGCCGCAGTCAGATGGCTGAAGGCTGGGCGCGTCACCTGCGCGGCGATGTGCTTGAGCCTTATTCAGCGGGCATCGAAAAGCACGGGCTCAACCCCAACGCTGTCAAGGTCATGGCTCAGGCGGGTGTGGACATCGCGCACCACCAAAGTAAGACGCTGGCCGACCTGACGCATGTGACCTTCGACTATGTCGTGACTGTCTGTGGCCACGCACACGAGACCTGCCCGGTGTTTCCCGCCATAGCCACGGTCATCCACGTCGGGTTCGACGATCCGCCGAAGTTGGCTGCTGCGGAGACCGACCCGGCGAGGGCTCTGGACCACTATCGCCGCGTTCGGGATGAGATACGTGCTTATGTCGAGACGTTGCCCGATTCGCTGCCTCAAGCTGACCAAACGAAAGGATAAACCAATGACCAATCTCAATGACCAAGAACAGGTTCGCAGAATTGTCCGCGAGAGCTATGGCCGCATCGCCACGGGCACGCCTTTGGCGCTGGGCGCCTCCGTCGCGGAGCAGGGGGGTTGCTGCACACCGACGCTCGACCTCGGCTCCACTCAAAGCGGCTGTTGCACGCCAGCAAATGCATCGAAATCGGAAGCGAGTCAAAGCGCCTGCTGCACACCGGCACCTGTGACTGCATCGAAATCCAACGCGACCCAAGGTGGATGCTGCGGCCCGACGATGTCGCTGGATGAACTAGCCACCAAGATCGGCTACTCGGCCCAACAGATCGCCGCGCTGCCCCAAGGCGCCAACATGGGGCTCTCCTGCGGCAATCCCACCGCCATCGCTGCCCTCAAGCCCGGCCAGGTCGTGCTGGATCTCGGCAGCGGCGGTGGGTTCGACGTGTTTCTCGCCGGTCCCAAGGTCGGACCCCAAGGCCGTGTCATCGGCGTAGACATGACGCCGCAGATGCTCGCCAAGGCACGCGGCAATATCGCCAGCTATCGCCAGACCACCGGCCTGGACAACGTCGAGTTTCGACTTGGCGAGATCGAGCATCTTCCCCTGGCGGACGCCAGCGTGGACGTGGTGATCTCCAACTGCGTCATCAACCTTTCGCCCGACAAGCCGCAAGTCTGGCGCGAGGTGTCACGGGTGCTGCGTGCCGGTGGCACCGTGGCGGTATCGGATATGGCGTTGCTGCGCCCGCTGTTCGATGCCGTGCGTCAAGCTGTCGAGGCGCTGGTCGGCTGCGTGGCTGGGGCCGTGCTCATCGATGACTACCGCCAAATGCTCGCCGACGTCGGACTGGTGGACATCGAGTTGACGCCCAAACCCGAATACGTCGCGGCACTCGATAGCTTTAATGACCCGCTCTATCAGCGCATGGCCCAAGCCCTGCCCCCGGGCACCACGGCTGGCGACTTCGTCACCAGTCTGGATGTCAAAGCCCGCCGCGCTTGATGAGTCTCGCATCGCTGGGAACGGGGGTCGGTCACCAATCGCGATCGTGATCTTATCTCGCGCTGGAATCGGACCGAAATATCCCCTATGGCTAAAAGCCGACCGATGCCGAGGGATCAGGAAGCTCGGTTCCTTCTGGAAGAGTTGTTCTTCTCCACCACCGATGCCAAGGGTGTTATCACCTTCGGCAACGATATTTTCGTGCGAGTCAGTGGGTATCCGCTGGCTGGCATGCTCGGCAAGCCCCATAACATCATCCGCCACCCCGACATGCCGCGGGCGGTGTTTCGGCTTTTCTGGAACTACCTGCATGCCGGGCGGAGCGTGGTGGCCTACGTCAAGAACCTCGCCGCCGATGGATCCTATTACTGGGTTTGCACGATGGTGGCGCCGATCGATGGCGGTTACCTGTCGATTCGGCTCAAGCCTTCCACCCCGCTTCTCACACCGATTCGCGGTCTCTACGAGAAACTCCTGAGCATTGAGGCGGCGGCTGAGACACCCCAGGCGGGTATGGAACAAGCAGGTGCCGCATTGGAACAAGCTGTGCGAGGATTGGGGTACACCGACTACGGGCAGTTGATGCAGGACATCCTCATCGGCGAAGTCCGTTCGCGTAAGGAGCGGATGGGTGCACGCTCGCCAGCGGCTGATTGTCCGACGTCCGGGAATGGGGACATGTCCGAGTTGGCTGAACTCAGCGATCATTGCGCCGGCTTGACCCGGCATGTGGACGACCTCTTCTCGCGGATCGGTACGTTCATGGAGCTTCAGAAGGAGTTGGCCGAGACGACCGCCTTCATTCACAAGCTGGGCAGGGGACTGCAATATCTCTCGCTCAACGCGCAGGTTCAATCAGCCGGTCTCTTAGCTGATGGCGTCACCCTTCAGGTGATCGCAGGTCAGATGAGTGACAGCGCTCGATCCGTGTGCGGAGCTGCGGACGAGGTCTGCCGAGACATGGCTGAGGCGATGGCCTCCTTGCGGAGTGCCGCGACCCAGATCGCCATGAGTGACCTGAGCGTCGAGATGATGCAGCGCTTTCTCAGTGAACTGGCCGGTGCAGCCAATCAGGATGGCACGCGCCAACGCATCGCACAATTGGCCCAGGTGGTTGAGAGCAATCTTGCTGCAACCTGCGACCAGATGGCCGATGCCGCCCAACGCGTAGGGCATCTGGATCAGCGGCTCGTGCAGTTCCTGCGAGGCATCCGCACGCTTCAAATTCTGCGAGTCACAGGCAAGGTCGAAGCCGTGGGCTGCCGCGAGGCCGAGGGCGTGTCACGCATTTTCAACGATGTGCACCACACGACCGAGCAAGCCCGACAGAAGCTCGCGCTGCTCACAGACATGGTCGAGATGGCTCAGATCGAAGTTCCTGATCGCACGCTGCTCGATGTCCATATCGCTCCGCTCCGAGCTGGCATGGAGCTGACCCTTGCGGGTGCGTCTGCAGATTAGTTCCCGTGCTCCAGCGAATCACAGCGGACCATTTGACTTATTCGTTGGGGTGATGTACCAACGACGGCTCCATAAGGGGCCGCACCATGCGTATCCACCGATCCACTGTCGTTCTTGGTTTGCTTCCGCTTTTGCTGGTGTCGTGGTTGGCGGTGGCACCAGGGTGGGGCAAGCCGCCGGTGCTGGACAATGTGGAGGTCAAACTCGTACCGTGCGACCCGTTCCCGTACGTCGAGCCGGGCACACAGGGCAAAGTGGCCTATGAGTTGACTAACCGGGCGGACCACCCGCTGGACCTGAGTTGGTCCGTAGAGATTCAACCGCCGGGGAATCCATTGGAACGTATTGAAGTGTCCAGCCGGGTTGAACCGGGGAAGACCTGGCGCGTTGCGATGCCCGATGGTGTCGCGGCCCGCCGGGGCGTGGCGCGGTTCAAATGGACGCTCCGCGATGTCGCTGGACGTGAGTTGTCGCTCGAAGACACGCTGGGAATCATGTCGCTGCCCGGGCCCCAGGCCAAACACCGCGAAGGATTTCGCTTTGGTGTGGGATCGTCGCTGGTCCACTTCGTTCCTTTGGGGTACGAGCCGGAGTGCATGGCAATCTACGCCCAGATGGGCATTGATCTGATTCGCGTCGGCGACCGCTGGGCCTACAGCGAATCAAGGGGCGATCCTGCCGTCGCCAACGCCAATAACCGCTATTGGGACGATGCGGAGAAGGTCATCACGGCGGCGAGGAAGGCGGACCTTGATGTGATGTACGTTATGTGGGGCACACCGCCTAATTTGGTGCTCGACGGATTCTCGCATCAAGACGAAGTGGCGGACATGGCCGCACGGACCAAGACGCCACTGGACCTCATGGTTCGCGTCAGCCCGCCCCAGCCCGAGGCGTGGGATCGCCGTGTCCACGACACCGTCAGCCGTTTCAAGGATCAGGTCCGCTGGTGGGAGATTTGGAACGATCAGGACCGCTATCACGACATGGGCCATCACATGCCTAACGGCTGGGTAGGCTCCACCGACGAATATATTGCCATGCTCCGCGCCGCACATAAACAGATCAAGAAAATCGACCCCGAACTGCGCGTGCTCGTGGGCGGGTTCCACTCGCTGGCCGACAACGAATGGCGGTCGCTCAACCCAGACATGCAGCGTCGCGTGCTAACTGAGGCTAGCGATGCGTTCGATATCTATGCCACGCTCGACACCGACCCGTCGCGCCTGCTGGGCCCGGTCGCGGACCTGCGAGGCAAGCTTGTCCCCCCGCGCCCGATGTGGATCACTCGGGCCGAACAGCGGGGCTCGACCCCCGATGAAGTGATACGCCGCATGCTGAGCGTCAAGGGCTCCGGCGCGCAGGCCTTTGTTTGGATGTGGGGACCCAACTTTGACAGCGGCAATCGCGGGTTGTTCGCGCCTACCAACACGTGGAGGATCAAGGACCGCTCGTCCTTCAACCGCCACAGTCCGCTGCAGATGCTCCCCGCTGGATGCGCCTTTATCCACGCCATTGGATTGCTCCGTGACCTGCCCGTCGCCGCCCGGCTGGACACCGGCACACCGGGCCACTGGCTCTTCCACTTCGCCTCGCCGCCCAACACGCCCGACAAGTCTTCTCGCCACGTCATCGGATTTTGGCGCGATGACAAAGCCGCCGACGCCGACCTCCGCATCCAGATCGGCGAGCACGCCACTTGCCGCCTGCTGGACCTCTATGGCAACGCGACCACGCCGCCCGTCGCCGCCGACCACACCATCACCATACCCCTCCGCCGCGAACCCGCCTACATCGAGATCACCGCCACCGAACCCCCGCGTCTGGTTCGGTGAGTCGGCCATGGACCACGTCAGGTTCCTGTTGAGCCAAAGTAGATCTTGAGGGTTGTGGCCAAGTCTCGTCCCAGTGCGCGAGCGCTCGCCGGGTCAACTTCCACTTCGAAGGCCGTGGAGGTCGGTGAGTGTGTTTGTTGGGCCAGATCAGCTAGCCGGACCATACGATGATGTGAAGATGGCCGAAGGCGCGAACGGTGATCGAGCCGTGGGTCGGGGGGCATTCTCAGTGGCGGGAGAAACTTTGTCTTGACTGCCCAGCGGATCGTCGGCCGGGTGGCCTTTCATTTCACCTGAGGCCTAGCAATTTTTAAAGAAAAGCGCAGGTTACTATTGACATGGTCTGAATGTTCGTTTATAATCTCAACCGGTTGTGCACATGTTTTTGCGTTCATTAGGCTTTTTGGCATGTCTGGGACCATCGATGAATATTGCCGTCGCGGCGAAGCATTCCAGAAGCAACGGCGAGTCACCACGTTTGCCGCGGAGATCCGGCTATTAATAGTGTTCGAAACACTTTTGTAAAAGGAGATCGGTCATGCGGAAAAGTATTATGTCGGCAGCGGCGATGGGCATCCTTCTTAGCGGGCTGGGAGTTAGCTCCGCCTCGGCGGCGGTAGGCGCAGGTTTGATAGTGCATTACAGTTTTGATGCGGATGATGCCGCCGATCTGGCGGGGGGCGATCAGAATGGAGCCGTCAACGGAAGCGCCGCGTTCGCCACGGGCCGCATCGGCGCCAAGGCGATCCAACTGGACGGCGCTGATGATTATGTCAATGTCGGAGACCATCCCAATACGGGCACGGCCCTGACGATGGCCACCTGGGTCCGAGCCAACGGGGCGATTACAGCCAACACCGCACTGATCAACAAGTACGGGATCTCGGGCGTTACCAATCGCGAATTCAGACTTACCGCTGCCGGTGATGCCGGTGGCGGGGCCTCGTCGGGGAAGCCGCATATTCTCGTATCAACCACGCTGGCGTCGGGCGGACAAACGGTGATCTCGAACGGCACCAGTGACTTGCCCAATGACAACAGCACTTGGGCCCACCTGATGGCCACGTTCGACGGCAGCACAGGAACGACCGTATTCTACCTTAACGGCATTCAGGTGGACACCGACACGAATGTGAACGTGTCTTCATTTGACACCAGCGGCACGGCGGCGCTGCTCATCGGCGCGGAAACCACCAGCTTAAACGGCACCACGTCGCGGCGGTTCTTTAATGGGGCGATGGACGATGTGGGCATCTGGTCCGCCATCAAAACCGGCAAGGAAGTCGCCGCCGTCCACGGCCTGGGCTACTTTCAGGGGATCAACCTCGGCAGCAGTTTGCTGGATTCGTTCATTAGCGCGTTCGATGCCACCGGTTCGACAACCATCAATGGCGTCCAGTGGCAGCACGTTACGGGGCTGACGCCCATACAGGGAACCGTCGGCGGCACACTGGCGGGCAACGATGCGTTCGTAGTACTTGACAATAGCGGTAACGGCATGCAAATCGTTATCCCCGAGCCTGCCTCTTTGACCCTTCTGGCCTTGGGCGGCTTAGCGCTTTTGTCGCGTCGGCGAAAGTCCTAAAGGACACCCATTTGATCGGCTGCGGAAACGCGGCCGACGGTTTAACAGCCCGGCTTCATTCACAAATGAGAGCCAATATGCGACCCCATCCCTACACCGCATTTGACCTGCCCCCAGTTCATATGAACAGGACTTGCCTCGCTAGACGCCGGAACCAAGTCGCGTTTACCTTGGTGGAACTACTGGTGGTCATCAGCATCATCGCCTTGCTCATCGCTTTGCTGCTGCCGGCACTGGGGCAAGCGCGGGAGGCTGCGCGGCGGGCCATCTGCGCCGCGAATCAGCGGGGTGCCATTACTGCACATATTCTCTTCGCGACCGATCGCAAGGAAATCCTTCCTCAGATCCACCCCAATCCGGTGACCAACAGCGGCCTGCGCGATCCTAACTGGGCCTACGTTTGCTATGACAGCGGCGTGAAGGACGGCACGGGTAAGATGTTGCCTTGGGGTCCGGCCAACCTTATCGAAACCGGGTACATGAAGGACCCTCGCGGGCTGTACTGCCCCAGCCAAGACCTGTATCCCGATCCTGCCGTCGGCCAGAGCCAGAACCGCTGGGCGTGGAATTCATACACTAAACCATGGGGCCTGACCACCATCACCATGTGGGTCCGCTCTTCCTACATGTTTAATCCCTATGACAGCAGCGAGCGCAGCGATGATATCTCCCAGCTCATGCCACAGGATGTCATGAGCGTAGATGTCTGCATCCGTCCCACTCCGTCCCCTCATACCTTCAATTACAATGTGGGCGCCATCGACACCAGTGTAATCCTGGTCGAAGGATCCGCCCCTTGGCAGGGCGTACCGCCCAACAGTACACTAGCGACCAACTGGACCGATTTCCGCCGAATTCGTGACTATCTGGCGGCACAGCGGCCATAATGAAATCGTTGCGGAGCTTTCGCTTCCGCTCCTTCACCCGGAATTTGCGACTATGCCGACGCTCTACGCGAACCGTGTCATCCTCTCCATGCTGGTAGCGTCCTGCCTGCAAGTTGCGGTCCTATCCGCTGCCACTATCCAACTCGGTCCCGGGCAGGACATTCAGCAAGCCATCGATAAAGCCTCAGCCGGCGATGTGATTGAGCTCGCCGAGGGTGTCTATCACCAGACGCTGCGGATCGACAAAGCGCTGACGCTCAAAGCCACTCACCCCGGGAAAGTGACTATCACCAATCGCCATCCAGACGCCGTCAAGTGGCAAGAGGCATCTCCCGGAAGCAAGACGTGGTATGCGCAAGGCATCGACTGGCCGGTGCACCGTATGTTGGTTGCGGGCCTTCACGCCTTTGATTACCGGAGCAAGGAGGGCTTTGACAGTCGCGAGTGCGGCCCGTTCTGGAGCAAAGGCTGGCAGGACAAGAAGAAGATATACACTGATCCGCCGATCTACTTCGCCCACGATCAGCCGACCAGCACGCTCTGGCTCCAACTCAATGATGCCCGCGACCCTAACCAGATCACCATCGACTTCAACAGTTCCCATCTGGGCGGCCAGACGCTGGTGCAGAAAGATCTGGGCGAGGCGTGGAATCAGCAGGAGATCGTGACGATCTCGGCGAATCCGCCGGTCCATCCCATCACCATGTGGTACGGCGGAACGCCCGAGAAGCCGGCAGAGGGCAAGCAGATCAACTTTCCCAAGATCTGCGGCGTCGTGATCGACATTCACGCCGACAACGTCACCATCGACGGCCTGCGCATCCTCATGGCGCCGACGGTGGGCATCGAGGTCAACAATTCCCGCAACGTCACGATTCATAACTGCTACTTCAGCGGCTATCAGTTCGCCATCAATACGGGCTATGAATGCACCAATCTGACGGTGACCAACTGTGAGATGGACGGCGGCAAGATGGTGACGTTCGGCCGCAATCGCGATGTCACCAACCACATGTGGAACCACAGCACGTATGTCAACCCCATCAAATTCAACGGCACGGGGCTGACGTTTCAACACAACTACATTTACGAGGGGTACGACCTGTTTCATCCCCGTGGCCGACACAAGGACTATTCGCAAGTGCCCGATATCCGTTCGGATGTGGCGTATAACGTCTGGCAGAATGCGACGGACAATGCCATAGAGTTTGATAGTGTCGAGGCGCGGACAAATATGCGTTTCCACCATAATCTGGTGCTCCAGAACCACGATGCTCTGGCCATCACCACCACGGAAAACGGCGGGCCGTTGACCATCGATCACAACATCTGGTGGCCCGGTGGCGGTCGCATCATGAAGTTGGTTGGCACCGGAAGAACCAACCGAGGGGTGGAGTTCGTCCATAACACCTACTTCACCGGCAGTGCATGCTCTTCCAACCAGTTTGAAAACAGCGTCTTTGAAAACAACATCGTTATCTCCGGCTGCAAGCGTGAAGGCTGCTGGTCGTCCAAGAATCTTGAGACGTTCTTCCCCACGGCGCGGAATCTGCTCAAAGACGGGGACCAGTACACCACGGGCTTTGAAGGTCTCACGGCTGACCCCAAGTTCGGCGATACACCCCAGACGCTCTTCCTCCTGCAGCAAGGTTCGCCCGCCATTGATGCCGGGGCCGTGAACCAGAGCTACGGCCAAACCAATGTCACTGACGGGAAACCCGATCTTGGCGCCATTGAGTATGGCCAGACCATCGACGAATGGCGCGCGGATTTCGGCCATTGTGGCCCAACCTGGGTCACCCACGACAACGCTTCGACCGAGGCGCCCAATCGTCCTACGTGGCCAAAGGAGTTGGATCGGCGTTGGGGCGGGCTTTGATCCCCGGGAGGTCGGGCCCTGGTACTACGACGTTGACGGCGGCAACTGCACTGAAATGTCCGCTGTTTGAACTTAGCTTTAATTTTGCCTGGTTGCTCGCCGGTTGATGTATGCCGCGGGGTGGAGTGGTGCCGTGCCCAACGGTGACCCGCGTTTGCCAAAAACTCCGATTTACTATTGACATGGACCGAATATTCATTTATACTCTCAACCGGTTGTGCAACGGTTGTGGCGATCATTTGGGCTTTCTGTCATGGCAGTGACCATCAAAGACATTGCCGCCGCGGCGCGGGTTTCCAAGCCCACGGTTTCCCGCGTACTCGGGGGCAAATACGCGAACATCGGAATCTCGGAAGTTTGTGCGGAGCGCGTCAAGTCTGTGGCCAAGCAGATGGGATACCGCCCCAACATGGCGGCCCGCGCCATTTCCACCGGGCGGTTCAATAATGTGGCTCTGGTCATGGGCACGAGTCCATGGCGAAGCGCGCTGCCCCCATCGCTTTTGACCGTCATTCACGACACGCTGGCGGCCAAAAATATCCACATGACTGTGGCGCGGTTGGGTGATGAAAAATTGACGGATGACCTCTACGTGCCGCGAATCTTGCGCGCGTGGATGTGCGACGGCATGTTGCTTAACTATACGTCGGCGGTGCCGGCGCGGTTGGACGTTTTGCTGACCGAATTCAACCTGCCACACATCTGGATGAATCGCAAGGCGCAACACGACTGCGTTCATCCTGACGATTTTGCAGCGAGCCTCGAGGCGACGCGGCGTCTGCTGAAGCTGGGTCATCGGCGCATTGCCTACGTGGACATGGGTTTGGAGGCTGCCCGACAGGGTAACGCGCTCCACTACAGCAAGACGGATCGATTGGCGGGATATGAACACGCGATGAAGCAAGCGGGGCTTGAGCCCCATGTCGTCACTGACGTGGGCTGCCAGAACTCGGACGAACAACGATTCGAACGACTTCGGCAAATGGTTCTTGGTGCGGACGTTCCCACAGGCGCGATTGCCTATGGTGATGAGATTCATGACTTGGAACGTCTGGCGTGGATGTCGGGGCGACGGGTACCTCAGGATATTTCGCTTTTGACCTTCCGCGCGGCCAATACCACATCCGCCAAGCTGCGCACCGCGGCCATGGTTGTGCCCGACAAAGAAGTAGGTCGGCTGTCGGTGGAAATGCTGCTTGATAAAGTAGCGAGGCCATCGGACGTATTGCCTGTTCGAGCGGTCCCCTTTGATTATGAAGACGGGTATTCGCTGTCGGTGTTGACAGCGAAATAGCCTGAGTATAAACCCCTTTTTCGCAGGAGTTGGGTCATGTTTAGGAACACATCGATGTTTGGAATCGCGGGAGTCGTGGCGAGCATCGTGGCTTCGCAAGCCACAGCGGGAACCATCAGCGGGAGCATTTCCGCCAACACGTCAGACACGAATCTGACGACGCAGGGCGTTCTGGACTGGGCGGCCTGGGGAAACGAGCAGGATGGTAGTCTCAATAATGATAATAGCCTATCGCCCTCATCGCGAAAACTCGGTGCCAACCTGATTACCGGAATTACGGCCATTCAGGCGTCACCGTCGCCGTCGAATATGGCCCAGTACTTCGGTCCGCTGCCGCGATTCTCATGGACCGATGGCACACCCGACGTCACCGGCACCAACCTGGCCTTAGGCGTGCGCACGGGCAACGGCGGCACTGGACTAGGCTTTGAATTGACGGCCCCGGCATCGCTGGGCACCAATACCTTGCAGGTCTATTTCGTAGGTTTCTCATCCACGATCGCCGTTACCGCCACACTATCCGATGGCAGCGCGACGCCGGATATCGACAGCACCGGTCCCATCGGCGGGAGTGACGCCCCACTGATCTACACCGTCAACTATTCAGCCGACAGCATCGGGCAGACGCTTACGCTGCGTTTTGAGACGACCGCGTCGACCAATCCAGGCTCGGGCGTGTCGATTCAAGCAGCGACCCTTGATGGGAGTGCAATTCCCGAGCCGGCCTCTCTGGCGATGCTTGCTGCCGGCGGGATGATGATGGTTATTCGCCGACGTCGTTGAAGGTGCCTCGTGTTGGGCTCGCTGCCGGGCGCTAAATGACGCCTTGGCAGCTTTTGAGTACTCCCCGGAAGTTTCGTTGGACGCAGGCGAAAGTACCCACAAGTTTGGCGTCTCCGCTGATGGGACGAACCGAGCCGCGGAGTTTTGATCGGAGATCATCATGAGCGTCAAGAGGCATGAAGCGTTTACGCTAATAGAGTTGCTCGTTGTCATCAGCATCATTGCCTTGTTGGTGGCGATCCTCTTGCCCGCGTTGGGCTCCGCGCAAGCGGCGGGCCGCGCAGCGTTGTGCTTGAGCAACACCCGTCAATGGAACCTGGCATTTCAGGGGTTCAGCATTGACCATAAGGATCGCCCCTTCGACTATAACTCCACCGCGGTCTACTACGTGCCTCTGCGGGATTACAACAGCGGAATTGAAACCATCGCCCATTGTCCCGCGATACAACGAAATTTCACCAACTCCGCCGCCACCGTCGGCACGGCCACTCACGCCTGGCAGTACCAGAACTATTCTGGTGGCTACGCGTTTAACGGGTATTGGTACGGTATCGAGGGGCCCGATGCGGGTGGATCGGGTTACGCCAATCAGCCGGTATCGAAGTTCCCGTTTCCCGATGCATGGTTTGTGAAACTGGGCAATGCATCGTTCCCGGCACAAACCCCGGTCTTTGCTGATTCGCTTTGGGTCGATGCCTGGCCGACGGACACAGCGATCGTGCCGGTCAACACGCAGACACCGGAAGGAGCCGACACAACTATAAACAACTTCATCAACGGTGGTAGAAGTGATTGGAGTATGTCGCGGCTTTTTATTGCGAGACACTCCGGGTCGGGCATCAACATCAGCTTTGCCGACGGCAGCGCCCGCTTCACCCGGCTCCGGGACCTATGGGACTTACGCTGGTCACGTGTTTTTCAGCCTCAGGGTCCTGTGACCGCGCCCTGAAGTCGCGGCTGCCATCTGGTGAGGTCAATTCAAGAACTCGCTACTTTGGCATTCGGGAATTGGCCTCAGTTGCTAGTCCGCGTTCGCTGCGGGGCGATCGATTCCGATCTTGATAACTTTGCCGGGTTTGATATCAACCTCTCTGCGAGTGGTTACGCCATCGGCATAGCGGACACTGAGTGTGTAATTACCAGGTTGGCGGACGGCGAGGCTATAGGAGTCTGAGCCGCGGCAACCGGTGGTCATCTCAGCACCGACCCATCGCAAGGCGTGAACTTCGCCGCGAGCATCAGCCAGTTCGAGTCGTGCCCCGATCACGCCTCGGTTTCCGAGGATGCTGACGACGACTATCCCGGTGTTTGCGAGCGTGCGGTCTTGCTGGGTGGTGGCGGGCGTGACCTCGAAACTTCGACTGTCCCAGGTTCGGTTTTTGCACAGCCGCAGCACGCCATCGGCTGACGCCAGCACGAGATCGGTATCGCCATCGGCGTCGATGTCCACGGCAACGGCACCCAGGGCGCCGCGGTCGCCCATGGCTTTCGGGAGCAAATCGCGTTGGTATTTTTCGCTGCGCATGTAGGAGCCGTAGCCGCGGTTCATCAAGAAGACGTTGGCCTGCTTGATAGAACTGGTGATGCCGAAGATATCGACCGTGCCATCTGCGTTGAAGTCCTCCGCCAGTGGCGCCAGCAATCGGAACACGCCATCGGCCAACTCATTGCCGCTGATGACCGCGTCGATGTACCGGCCATCGGCCATCTGGACGAGATTGAGAAATGCGGACTCGGTGGCGGCCAACAGATCGAAGCGATTGGGTCGCCAGGAGGTAGTGAAGGTAGCGCCACCGGTGGTTCCGGGGCCGGAGCTGCTTTCGAAGCTGGGCCACACCTGGGTCTCGGCGGGCACAAACCGACCGCGATCGTCCTGAATCAAAAGGTAGCCCACCTCCGCGGCAAAATAGAGATCAAGTCGTCCGTCATTGTTCCAATCCCCCGGGGCGACGAAGCCGCTTTTCCCGGCCCCAGCCTCCGGGGAATCCAAGCCGACAGCCCGAGTAAGATCTTCGAAGCGGGGTGCCACATCATCCCCTCGATTGCGGTAGAGCCGCAGCCCTCCATCGCGCAGACTCACGAGAACATCCGGTAGGCCATCGCCATCGGCATCGACGAATCCACTGCTGTGAATCGCCTGGGCATCGAGCGTGGCATCGACGGATATCCCAGGCACGTAGCCGTGGTCCTGCTTGAAGTAGATGGTGGCGTCGAGAAGAAGATCCTTGCGACCATCACCTCGAATGGAGGCGACGCTCACACTGGCAGCTTTGATGTCGTGAAGGTTCCAGTCGCGCGTGACATCGGCAAAGGAGCCGTCCTCTTTCTGTCGTAGCGCTTTCACACCGTCTCGCGAGGTAGCGACGATATCGATGCGACCATCACCATCAAGATCGTGGGCGGCAACGCCCTTCAATGTTCCTTGGGGAAAGCTGGCCAAATCCACCGGCTCATCGAAGACAGCAACCGATTTGATGGGGTGGTAGTAGTGGCCTAGCGCCAGATCGTTGACCATCTCGATGAGTCGATCCACATGGCCGTTCCATGTCCCCCACAGGCCGAAGCCCGGCCCGGACTCTGGACCCAGATCATCAGGGAGCCATAGCCACTGATCGTTCCCACGAACCTTAGCCTGCTGCCAGGCGTTGCGTGTACCAAAATAGAAGATCACGCGATCAGTCCCGCCACGTAATTGCGGACCGACCATCGCCACAACCGCGTCACCAACCTGCCAGTTAGACAGAAGCGCGGCTGGTTTTTCATCCTCGGTAGTGATTGTGATCTGCTCGACCTCCAGCTTTCCCTTGATGACCTTTTCCACTGCAATGACAGCGCGATCGCCCTGCGGAGAAACTTCCTTGACCTTGGCGGTGAGCACGACGCCGTATTGTTGGTACAAGTCGGAGGGTTGCAGCGACGGATTGATCAGGGCCCAAGCCGATCCCGCTGCCGGTCCAAACAAACAAATCCACATCAGCCAGATAGACACCAGTCGCGTGGTACTTTGCTGGAATAGTTGTCCAAAATGATTGATCAAACATCACTCCATGTACTTAATGCGTCCATGCCGATGCGGGCACGTCCTGTGACTGTTCCATGCCCGGCACTCGCCATTCAAGCTGAAACTGCGGCGATCCCCACCAGGCTCGACGATGCTGAATGACAATCGCGTGGGGTCCCTTTGCCAGAGCGACTCGGCAAGAGGCATCCTGACTGCGGTCATCAATGGAGAGTATTCGATATTGGCCCAGAAACATTTCCGCCCGAGCTGGGCCATCCGCCGTCATTCGAAGATCATAGGTTCCCCCGACAGGCGCATTAAGAAACCCGGCCAGTTCAACCACCCGGTTTCCATCCGCACCGAATTGGTCGGCAGGTTTGGCGGTGACGCTGGGGACGGTGCCGGTAGCTGGTTCGCTGCGGTCTTTCCCAGGGCCGATGCGATCCTGATCTTCCAACCACGCTCCAGCAGTGAATTTCAAGCCTGGTTGGTCACCTCCCTGATCAGCAGGAGCGGGCACATCCTGACTAACACAATCGACGCGGAACACGGGGCCTTGGGGCCGATCCGCGACATACGCCCTGGCTTTCACCATGGCCATTCGCTCGATCTTGATGGGACCTTTGGCGATGGGGCTGGCTTTCGTGGGCTCCTGGCCGTCGGTGGTGTAATGTACACTCGCGCCGATGACGGGTGACCGCAAGTCGAGCATCAACGGCTGTCCGGCTGGTATCTGAACCACTGGCCAACCTTGCCGTGTGACCACGTTGTCAAGCCAGTTGCACGGCGCGATCAACCACTGTGCATCGCCTTGATTGCCCGATCGCCACTCGATGTTCTTCCACTGGGCAACCTGCTCGGACGTGACGCCCTGGATGCCACCGAGTTGAACATCATCGAAGGCCACATTCTCCAACTGCGTGGTTCGTGACAATCGAAGCGTGATGGTGCGTGGCATGTGCAGCGCGCCCTGCATCGCGAGCATCCACCGATCATATTCGCGGTCGCCCGTTTTGACCGCGGCGTCGCGCAGTATCGCCAGATCGATCCCGTGCCAGGCGAAGACCAGCCGGGCGTTGCTGCCTTGAGCGGGATGCGTTTCAATGACTCCATTTCCCTTGATCGCCAAGCCGAGACGGTCGCCATATTCCTTAAGGTTGTCCACCTCGCCGACGTAGTCCTTGGCGCTGAGACCGAGCATCGCATCCTTGCGGAATGGGCGGTCCGGCGAACCCGCGCGAAGGACGCCTTCGATCACCGCATCCCAGTTGAAGGACTGGTTGATTCCCTTGGAGATCACCGAGCCCGATTGCAGTTGCAGGATGCCTTCGCCATGCACGACGAGGGTGGCACGCCCGCCAGTACCTACGGCTGATAGCGGGCCGACGATGAATGTTCCTGCGTCGACGTGAAACTGATCCTGAGACCCCCAGTTGCCGACGGCTTCAAGAGACCCGTCGGGTTTTCGCATGTGGATGTACTGCGAAATTTCCTGGATTAGAGGAGCCTGCTCTGTGGACCACTTGGCGGGACGAATGACGCCCAGCCCCGGCCGATACGCAGGGACGTTGTCATTGCGGGCAAAGGCGTGAGTTGCGCCTGAAAATGCCCCGCCATGACGCTCGTAAATCTTGCCACCCTTCTTAATCCACCAGTTGCCCGTCGGATCGCAGCCGAAGACGCTGATGTTGGCGTTGGTTCCAACAGTGATGTGTCGGCATTTGATGCTGTTCTGGAATCGGTCACCGTGGGAATTGCGCAAGTGATAGGGCGCGGCATGGGAGGGGAAGACGATGTCGGATTTTGCATCGGGCGGTCGCTTGGCGGGTTGGCCATTTTCAAGCCAGTTGGCGGGGTCCATGAGGTTGACCTGGGAGCCTGATTTTTGATCTGGATCGCGGCGATTCCAGATCAGCAGGCGAGTCGGTTCCCATTTCTGTTGGCGATAGGCGGGCTCACCGTCCATGGACAATTCATCAGGCCACAGTTGCTTGTCCTGAAATTGCGGATAGTGGGCAAACGCCTTGTCATAGGACGGCGCCTTGGTAGTCTTGATCCAGAATTGCAGAACCGGATGGTCGAACGGACGCGCCATCTCTTTGCGCTGGTTGGGTTCCGCGCCCGGGGCAGGCGTCGCCGTGGCCACCAACAATACCGCCATCAATACCAAGCGAATAAACCATGTGATAGGCATAGCGTCAGTGGTCCTTGATTACCGGGTGGTATAAAGCGGCATGATGACCCAGTCGCTCTTGGACAGTTGCTTACGAGTCAACTCAAGGGTCTTCCCGCCCTGCGTGTCACGAATGATGATGGGATACTTGCCACCATCGTAAAAGGCGATGTCCTGGAAAGAGACGGAGCATTCCGCGTTCTCCACGACGATCGCAGCGGTCTGGGGGTCTTTGACCCCCTGGGCTGCGTAGAACAGGCCGCCGAGCACTTCACTCTTGCCTCCATCGCGTGTGGCAAGCACCGTCGCCCCGAACTCCGTCTTGTAGCCCAGAACCCAAAACAGGCCACCGTTATTGTCGATCATTGGCTTGGGCGGGGGCAGTTCGATGTCCAACTGCCAGGCGTGCACCGACTGGCCCTTGGTGATGTTGATGGAACCACCTACGACATTCTCAATGAGCAGTTTCGCGGTCGGATGCTCAAACTTGTACTCCGGGCTGATCAGGTGCGCCAGCAGCACCGGCTGATTCGAGGCCAGCACCATCGTCCCCGGATCGTTAAATCGCTCAAGCACGACTGGCTGCTTGTTCTCGAAGCGAAAGATGGTCTTATCTTTATTGAGCCAACTGTTGAAGCCGATGATGCGGCGAACATTGCCGCGAACAATCACGGTGCCCTCCATGTTGTACCAGCCGTGCGGGAAATAAATCGTCTCGGCGCCGGAGTCGATGGCCTTCTGCACCGCCGGGGCGATGTCCGTCTTCCTGTCGACGGGGCCGTCATGGAACTTCAGCACATTGACCCATTTCGATCCATCGGCGTTGCTCACCTCGGGCGGATCGATCACCGGTAGTTTCAGGGTCGCCGGTGTCGCTCCCTGCTTGGCAAACAGCGAATGCGACTTTCCCGAAACATGATGGGTGATTCGACGATCACGCAGCGACTGTTCGCCGGATTTGATGGACACACCGTAGCCATCCACGTGAACGTCACGGATCACCGCGGCTCCTTCCAACTCAATCGCCGTCACGTCGGCGGCTCCACCGGCCAATTGTGAAGCAAGCAGCACCAGCACGCCACCCTTGCTGCGGATCGCTGGCACCGTATTGCGGCTCGTCAGGTTGCGGATCGCCGCCACATTCATGTCGTTGCTGAAACCGACTTTCCGCTGACCGTTAAGTGTGATGGTCTGGAACGTGATGCCATAGAGTGGTGCACGTACCTCGATACCGGTATCGAACCCATCCACGCGAATGTTCTTTAACAGGCAGGGCCCGACTTCACGGGTGAGTTTGAGTCCGGTGACGCCATCGCCGTCGCCACTGATGATGGCGATGTCCACCATCGCGCCGGTATTGGAGGCGACGTAATCGATACCGATGGCACCGGGGTTGCCCTTGCCACTATGAATCGTCATGTCGAAAAGGTAATTGTTGTGGGCACGATTGCCGCCACCGTCCTTGTCGTCGCCGGGCCGCTTGCCCAACGACCCGAGACGAACCACAGCCCGCGGCTTGGCCGGGTCCTGGAAGGCTGGCGCTTTGTCGGCAAGTTGAATCACCGTCCTGCCCACGCCATCACCTTGCCACGTCGTAAATGCGCCGAACGTGCCATCAGGCTGGAGCCAGTCGATGCCCTCGCGGATCAGGTACGTCCCGGTGGGAAAGTAGATGGTGCGGTGGTTGGTGAGGTTCTCGACGGTGGCGCGACGAATGGCCTGCGTGTCGTCGGTGACGCCATCGCCTTTGGCACCGTACTGAGTCTTGACATTGATGAGGTTGGCATCAACAGGCATGGCCGCCATGACCGCAGTTGAGAGCATCATCGTGAAGCACACCAGAACGAGTTGGGGAATTGACACAGGTGGTTCCTTTCGGCAACGAATGGTCCCTGATATCCACGCCGCGCCTGGCGGTTGCAGAGCCGCCCGACTTCTGGATGGCGCTCATATATTACCTATCACAACCGATTGTGTCCACTGTGCGGCATGTCCGGCCCCAACCAGCCGACAGCCCCATTCACACCTGCGGGCTTAATGCGGTTACCCCAATTTTCAGTGACCGGGCGATAAATGAGCGGGCGCAGGGTGACGACGACTTCTCCCCTTGCGAACGGGCCCGACAAGGGCACGCTGGCGCACAAAAAAACCCCGCTTGCGCGGGGTTCAATGCCGGAGGTGGGAGTCGAACCCACACGGGGTTTATGGCCCCGGCGGATTTTGAATCCGCTGCGTCTGCCAATTCCGCCACACCGGCGACGGGCGGCCCATTCTAGCAATTTTGCATGAAGGCAACCATCGGCATTGATCGCTGGCGTCACGCGGCGGGTGAACGTGTCAGGTGTAGCAGCGTACGGCGAAGATTGCCGCCGGGCAGGGGCCGTGGCTCTGGAGGCAGGCGATGTTGAGAGCGGTGGTTGTCACCGGGTGTTCGAAGATGATCTCGCCACGAGCCTGATGGTTGTCGCGGCACTCATGGACGGGTTTTCCGGTTGCATCGGTGATGCGAAACTGCTGGACGCACAGGGGCATGTCGCGTTCGGGATGCCCCCAAAGGGCTGACTCCATCGGGTGGTCGTAGTCCGGGTCAAACATCAGCACCACACGGCTGATGCGTTGCGGTTGGGGCCAGGTGAGCGTGAGCGTGGCGGCGGTGTCGTCGAGTGCTGCAACCCAGGCGTTGGGTTGAAAGGTGGGGCGGTCGAGGCCGTTGAGCACGTTGGTGGGGGTGAAGACGTCAAGCGGGGGGTCGACGCGGCAGGCGAGGTTCTGGCCGGCGGGGCGACGGCGGGGGGGCCAAAACTCAAATGTCTCCACGCCGACGTCGCTCTGCGGCGACTGTGTTCCGCGATGACCAACAGACAGCACGCCCGTGATTCGCTGCTCGCACAATCGGAGCGAAACATTCAGGTTGGCCATGATGCAGTAGAACGCGTAGCGCGGCTGATCTATGACGGCGTCGAAGTCGAAGGTGACGGGCTGATCCTCGCCGACTGGAATGGCGATGGTCTTGCTTGCCAGCGTGATGTCCGGACTGTGGTTTTCGAAGCGGCTGCTGATGCGAAGCTGCAACTCCACGTGCGTCGCCTCCAAGGCGGTGGCGTACACCGTCACTCGCGGGGCCTTGCCGGGCTTTACAGGGAGCATCTGTCCCCATGCGACGTCGAGCTTGATGCGTTCTTTGCCGGGGATTAACTCGGCGAGGATCAAGGCGCTGCTTGCGGTGACGGTTGCCCGTTGCGCGAGATCTTCCTCGTCTGTTACGCGCACGCCGGGCATGTACTGGCCCAATCGCAACAGATGGCATTGCAGTTGGCGCAACGGTTTTCCCGTTGAGAGATCGCGGGGCAGGAGATTCCCGCGCAGGCATTGCGCTGCGGCCAATCCCACGGCCTGGGCACCATGGGCGCAGGTGCCGATGACGCGGGTGGAGCCAAAGGCCACATGCGAGGCGCTGATGATGCGACCGGCGATGAAGAGGTTGGCGATGTTGCGGCTGTACATGCAGCGATAGGGAATCGGGTAGATGCCCTTGGGGTGCCATTGATCGCAGCCGTGGCGAGGGCTGTAGACGCCGTCAGCAGGATGCAGGTCGATGGACCATCCACCGAAGCTCACGGTGTCGTCGAAGGCGCGTTGCTCGATAATGTCGCACTGGTTGAGGATGTAATCACCCTCGAAGCGGCGGCTTTCGCGCTTGCCGGGAATGGTGCTGACCCACTCCAAGGTGAGGTTGGCGGCATCGGGGAACTTGCCGGAGTTCTTGATGTAATCCCAAACGCCGTACACGACGCGCCAAAGCTCCCACTTAATTTTTTCGGAGTCGTGGACGGTGTCGAGTCGCCCGCCGTATTCAATCCACCACAGGCGGCAGCCGATGGCTTGGGCGTTGAAGTGGCCGAAGCGGGGGATCTCCTTTTCGATGTTTTTCAAGGCGAAACTCGGGGCAACGAAGCGCACCGGTCGGCCGGTGTCCTTGGAGTAGAAATACATGGAGTGGCCGAGAAGCTGGCCGTAGGATTCATCGGGGGCGAACTTCTCACCAAACTCCTCGGCGGCTTCGGCACCCATGCGAAAGGCGGCGCCACTCATGAAGCCCACGATGCCGTCGCCCGAGGCGTCGCAGAACAACGGCGCGGAAACGTGGTACATCGTGGCGTTCTGACTGCAAAACGCCCGCACTGCGGCGATGCGATGGGCATCATGTTTTTCGACATCGAAAACCGCGGTGTTGAGCAGCAGCGTGATGTTGGGCTCTTCGGCGACCTTCTCCAGAAGTATGGTGTCAAAGACAAGGGCGTTGCCCTCAGGGTTGCGGTGCATGTTCTCGACGAGGACTTCATCGACGATGCCGCCTTCGCGTGCCCAGCGGTTGTTGTTGGACATGTGGGCCGTGGCGCCGAGTACCCAGAGACGCACTTCACTTGATGCGTTACCGCCCAGAACCGGGCGGTCCTGGATAAGCACGACATGGAGACCTGCGCGGGCAGCGGCGAGGGCGCAGCAGGTGCCGGCCAATCCGCCGCCTACGACGCAGAACTGGGTGTCGATGGTGATGTTACGCAGAGCGCGGTTGGCTACGGGCGGTTGGACAAGCATGAGGCGATCTCGCGGTGTGTCGGCAAAGTCCGACTCAGCATACCGCAGGTCGATGCCCGTCTGTCTTCAGGCCGTCAGCGCTTGTGAGCCGGGGGCATTGACCGGATCTGTGATGACCCGCTGCAGGTCCTCGGGCTCGCTGCGCGCCACCCACGAGCCAAAGGGCTCCTCGTCGTCGGCACGTTGCGCTAGATACGCATCCAACAGGCCCTTGAGCGCCAGGTGAATCTTGTCGCCTTCGATCTTCTTGGCGATGAGTTCGCCGAAGCGTGGGTCGGCTCCGAGGGCGGCACCAAGCAGCACGTTGTAGCCGTCGACTTTCAGCGGCTTACCTTCGGCATCGAGTTGGCCCTTGAGCACCACGGGGATGCCCGTCAAGCCGATGTCGAAGACCTGGTACTGAGCGCAGGCGTTGGGGCAGCCGGTGAAGCTGATCGACACAGGTTGATCGAGGTCGGGCGTGTTTTCTTCGAGCCATCGCAGCACCCGGCCGGCGCGATGCTTGGTTTCCACGACGGCAAGATTGCAGAACTCCGTGCCTGTGCAGGAAATCAGCGTGGTGCGCAGGCGATGAGCCGCGGGGGGAAGGCCCGCATCCTCCAACGCTGATGAGAGCGAAGCGAGATTTTCGGCTGGCACATCCAGGAGGATCACGTTTTGCTTGTTGGTCAAGCGGATGCGTTGCTCGCCCGCTGCGTATTTCTCGCTGAGGTCGGCCAGCGTGTGCATGTTGGTGGCGGTCCAGCGGCCGCGCTCGATGGGGATGCCCACGTAGTGCCGACCGTCCTTCTGCACGCCCAGGCCCATGTGGTCAGCGTGCGATGCCACGGGATATTGCAGCGACTCGTCACGCTGGAGTTGGTAGCCTAGGTTTTCCTCGATGCGCTCACGCGTCCACTCCCAGCCCTTGTCGGCCACGAGGAACTTGAGCCGGGCACGGGTCCGCTTCTCGCGGTAGCCGTGGTCGCGAAAGAGCGTCGCGACAGCGCGGCTGACCTCGCCGACCTGCTCGGGCTTGACGAAAACACGCATCGGCTGGCCGAAGTGCGGCGTGCTGGAAAGCCCACCACCCACCAGCAAGCCGTAGCCCTGCTGACCATCTTCGCGCTTGACACCGTAAAACCCGATGTCGTGAATGTGCGGCAGGTGGCAGTTGATCGAGCAACCCGCGATGGCGGGCTTAAACTTCCGCGGCAGGTTGGAAAACTCCCGGCCGCATTGGATGAACATGTCGCTGATGTCCCGCGCTGCATGCGAGGCGTCGATCGTCTCATCCTTCAACACGCCCGCCAACGGGCAGGACACGACGTTGCGCGGGCAATCGCCGCAGGCAAAGGTCGTGGTCAACCCCAGCCGCTGAAGTTCGAGAAAGATCGGCTTGAGGTCCTGGATGGTGATCCAGTGGAGTTGGATGGTCTGACGGGTGGTGATGTCACCAAAGCCGCGTGCGTACCGATCCGTCAGGTTGGCGATCCCGCGAAGCTGAGCCGGTGTCACCTGCCCGCCCGGCAGCTTGATGCGAAGCATGAAGTGGCCTACGTTGGGCCGCTGGCGATAGACGCCAAACCACTTGAAGCGCGCTTCGAGATCATCCGCCTCGATGGCATCGTAGTCGCCAGCTTCGGAATAGCGGATAATATCGGCCAAGACGTCGTAGCCGTCCTTGGCGAGCTTGAGTTCTTCGACTTTGTTAAGCTTCTGCGTCATCGGGTATCTTCCGTTTCGGAGCCAATCGTGGGGCCGGGCGGCGGACCAAATCGGGGCAACGCTCGCCGTTTTAGCCCCGGTCGACGATTGGGACGCCAAGTATACGGGACTAGCACGCCCGGGGCTGTTCCCGCTTTGAGGTCCCGCTTTAGGCCGCTGCAAGGGGCCAAACCAGGAATCGTTTTAAGAAGGGAATTGTAGCAACCACCGCAACCCTCGGGGCATCGAACCCAGCTTCCCCCAAAGCCGATGCCCTATAAGACCGATGCTTAGAACGACGAAACGCCACAAGGATCAGCTATGCGAATCACAATGGTGGGCACGGGTTACGTGGGATTGGTCACCGGCACCTGCCTGGCCAATTCGGGCAACAGCGTCACTTGTCTCGACGTGGACAAGGCCAAGATCGATATGCTTAACGGCGGCAAGTCGCCGATCTACGAGCCTGGGCTCGACGAGCTGATCCATCGCAACACCCACGCCGGTCGCCTCAAGTTCACGACCGATAAGCCCACCGCCTATCAATCAGCGGAAATCATCTTCATCTGCGTGGGTACGCCCAGCGATGACAAGGGCAATGCCGACCTCAAGTACGTCCTGGCGGCAGCGGCGGACATCGGCAAGGCTATTGAATCAGGCGAAGGCACCACCGGCGGGGGCGAGAAGGATCGCCGCGCCAAGATCGTCATCATCAAGTCCACCGTCCCCGTGGGCACCAACGCCAAGGTCCAGGCTGAGATCGCCAAGCACACCCAGAAACCATTCCGCATGGCGAGCAACCCCGAGTTCCTCAAGGAAGGGGCGGCACTCAACGACTTCAACAAGCCCGACCGCGTCGTCATCGGCGTGGCCGACCAAGGCACCGCAGATCGCCTGCGCGATCTCTACGAGCCGTTCGTCCGACAGGGCAACCCCATCTTCGTCATGGACATTCCCAGTGCCGAGATGGTCAAGTACGCCTCCAACGCGATGCTCGCCACGAAGATCAGCTTCATCAACGAGATCGCCAATCTCTGCGAGGTCTACGGCGCGGATGTCGATGAAGTCCGCCGAGGCATGTGCGCCGATCGCCGCATCGGTAACCAATTCCTCTACCCCGGCCTGGGCTACGGCGGATCATGCTTCCCCAAAGATGTCCTGGCTGTCATCGCTATGGGTCAACACGCCAACCAACCCGCAAACCTCCTCCAGAGCGTGCACGAAGTCAACCAGGCGCAGCGCCAACGCTTCATGGAGAAGATCAACGCCCACTACGCCAACAACGGCAGTAAGGGTCTATCGGGCATGCGCTTCGCCGTCTGGGGCATCGCCTTCAAACCCGGCACCGATGACATCCGCGAGGCTCCCTCAATCACGCTCATCGAATACCTGCTGGGCAAACAGGCGACGGTCGTGGCCTTCGACCCCGTGGCACGCGAAAATGCCGCCCGTCACTTCGGCGATAAGCTCCTCCACGCCGATGACCCCATCAGCGCACTCGATGCCGCCGACGCCCTGATCATCTGCACCGACTGGGACGAGTTCCGCCAGCCTGATTTCGACGCGATGCGCAGCCGCATGAAATCGCCGGTGATCTTTGACGGCCGCAATCTCTACCGCCTCGAACAGATGCGTGAGCACGGCTTCGTGTACCACTCCGTAGGCCGGGCCCCGCAGTTGCAGGGCGGTCAATAACGATCAACAGCGTTTTTTCGTCATCGCTCGATGGAAGCGCGATCAAATAAAAACGCGCGATGTGTATCGCGCGCTGAAGATCAATCACATCGCCGCATTTCGCAGCATCGTCTCACCATCGCCGCCGCTCACAGCCCGATGATGCTGAAGCCTGCGTCCACGTGGATGTTCTCGCCCGTGACTGCACTTGACAGATCGCTAAGCAGATACACCGCGGTGTTGCCCACTTCTTCGCCGGTGATGTTTCGCCGCAGCGACGCCTTGCGTTCCTGATGGTCGAACATCTCCTGGATGCCGCCGACCGCTGAAGCCGCCAGCGTGCGCAGCGGGCCGCCCGAGATGGTGTTGACGCGGATGTTCTTGGCGCCCAGTTCAGCCGCGAGATAGCGAGTGCTGTGTTCCAGCGCCGCCTTGGCGACGCCCATGATGTTGTAACCGGGGATGACCTTCTCACCGCCGTAGTAACTCATCGACACGATGCTGCCGCCCTCGGTCATCAGAGGCACCGCCCGTTGCGCCATGGCGACGAGCGAATAAGCGCTGATGTCCAGCGCCTGCGCCCACGCCTGCCGCGTCGTCGTGTGGAAGTTGCCCTGCTGCAAAAACTGCCGGTCGGCAAACGCCACCGCATGCACCAGAAAATCAATGCGGCCAAAATCACTCCCCAACTTCGCAAACACCGCATCGAGGTCCTCATCCTTCGACACGTCGCAAGGCATCAGCCACGGGTCCTTGACGCCCAGTTCCTCCACCGCCATCTTGCACCGCCGAAGCATCTTGTCGCCGGGCAGGTGGGTGAAAGCACACGTCGCGCCCTGCTCCAACAGGCACTTGGTGATAAACGTGGCGTAGCTGCGGTCGTTGGCGATCCCGATGACCAGGCCGCGCTTGTTGTCCAGAAGTCCCATCATGATTCTCCGTTTTCTCAGGGTTGATTGTCCACGTAACGAGAACGGCCAAAGTAGCACGGACGCCAAGCCGACACAAAATCCTATCTGCCGCTGACCGCCGGGCACAGTCGCAGGTCATACCGCTCCCACACCGCCTGGCCAATCGGATTGATCCCAGCCACGAGAAAATCCGCCACATGCAGATGCAGGCACTTGACCGCAGAATAACACCGCATTCCGCCCAAACCACGCTTATCGAAAAACGCCATCAATCCCGCGTCAGCGACCGCGCGTTGCTGCGCCTCGTTTAGCAACGCCCAGCGTTCAGCGATGCAACGCTCATGCGCTGCCCGCAGTGACGCCTGCCAATCATCACGCGTTATCAGTTCAGCATCGAGACTCGCAATGATCCCGGCTGACTCCAGCCGCGCCACGGCGCGAACCAGCGTCGGACAACAAAGCCAATGCAGCGTGGGGAACGGCACAAGTTTGGTGGGGTGCGGCTCAACCTTGCCGCGCTGTGTCTGCAACGGAAAATTCGTAGCCACGCAGGGGTGTCCCGCAGGGCATACGCACGGCGTACCAACAACCGCAACAGACCACGCCTTCCGGCGTGATGGCGCAACCGCCTCCGACCTGCGCAAAGACGCGACCGCCGACACGACCGCCTCTGGATCCCGACCGCGATCCGCACCGCTGGACTCAGCGTTCACTGCCGACGGGATTGCTGGCGGTCTTCCCACTCAGCCTTCCGCTCGCCCTTGGTCACCAGGCGGTCCTTGGCGGTCCGCTCCAACACTGCCAGCCGCTTGACCTGGTCGCCCAGGTCATCAATGCGGTCGCCGGGTGGGGGGGTGATGGCCTGCAGCCGCTGGATCTTCTCCTGCAGCCGCTGCCGCTCCGTATGCAGACGCTCGATGCGTGCCTCCAGATCAACCATGTTCATCTTGTTGATCTTGGCCAATGAAGGCGATGGAACGCCCATGAGCATGGGGGCCGGGCGCTTACGATGATTAGGAATCATGATGACTTCTCCGTTAAGACCCCTCGCGAATAATGATAGCGACTTTCTCCATGCCGTTACAAATTGACGAGCGGATGGTTTGGCGACCTCCCGTTTTTCCCCATTGCCCCGCCACGCCAAGCTCCCCCCGACAAACCCGCATTCCCCACCACCCCGCGCCACCATTTACAATGAACCCACCATGCGGCAATACCTCGACCTCCTCCAGCAGATCCTCGACCACGGCCACGCCAAAACCGATCGCACCGGCACCGGCACCCGCAGTTGCTTCGGCCACCAGATGCGCTTCGACCTCGCCGCCGGGTTCCCCGCACTCACCACCAAAAAACTCCACCTCCGATCCATCATCATCGAACTCCTCTGGTTCCTCCGAGGCGAAACCAACGTCCGCTGGCTTCAGGACCACGGTGTGCGAATCTGGAACGAATGGGCCGACCCGCAGGGCGAACTCGGCCCCGTCTACGGCCATCAGTGGCGCTCTTGGCCAACGCCCGATGGCGGACACATCGATCAGATCACCCAGGTCATCAAGCAGATCCAAACCACCCCCGATTCCCGCCGCCTTATCGTCAGTGCCTGGAACGTCGCCGACGTCAACAAGATGGCGCTGCCCCCTTGCCACGCGCTCTTCCAGTTCTACGTCGCTGAGGGTCGCCTCTCGTGCCAGCTCTACCAGCGCAGTGCCGATGTCTTTTTGGGCGTGCCGTTCAACATCGCCAGCTACGCCCTGCTGACGATGATGGTGGCCCAGGTCACCGGACTTCAGCCCGGCGAGTTCGTCCACACCTTTGGCGACGTCCACCTCTACAACAACCACATCGAACAAGCCAAAGAACAACTCGCCCGCCACCCACGCACCTTGCCCACGATGCGCATCAACCCCAGCATCAAGTCGATCTTCGACTTCACCTACGAAGACTTCACGCTGGAAAACTACGACCCCCTCCCCCACATCCCCGCCCCCATCGCCGTGTAACCGCGCAAGCGATTGACGAGCCGGAAGCGTTAGCGACGGATGGACCTCCTCAGGCAAAATCAAATAAAACCCACCTTCGGATGCTACACCCGATCCACGAACATCAACACCAGCACCGCCGGGAGATAAATAAGGCTGGCGAAGAAGAGGATGCGGGCCCAGGCGCGGCTGCGTTTGAACACCAGCACCACCGCCAATGACATGAACGTCAGACTGCACACCAACGCACCGGCGAAATATAACCAGCCACTGATGCCCACCAGCGTCGGCAGAAGACTCACCGGAACCAGCAGCACGCAATGCAACAACGCCTGGGCGAAGGTCGAGCGGCCGGTCGGGTCCAACACTGGAAGCATCGGGAAACCCGCAGCGGCGTACTGGTCGCGATACATCCACGCGATGGCGTAGAAGTGCGGCAGTTGCCAGAGGAACATAATGGCAAAGAGCGCCACGGCGGGAAGACCGATGGTGCCGGTGGCGGCGGCGTAACCGATCACGGGCGGAAGCGCGCCGGGCACCGCGCCGACGATCGTCGAGGCGCTGCTCACACGTTTCATTGGCGTGTAGACGAGCGTGTAACTCCAAATCGTAAACGCAGAGACCACAGCGGCAAGCGGCGTGGTCAACACGGCAAGCGTGATCACACCCAGCAGCGCGGCGGCGGAGCCGAACCACAACGCCTGCGCGGGACTGATGCGGCCGGCGGCGACGGGGCGATGACGCGTGCGACGCATCAACGCATCCGTGTCACGCTCATAGACCTGATTAAACACACTGGCGCCGATGCAGGACCACGATGTGCCGATGAGCGTGGCGGCGAGCGTCAGCCAACCCGGCGCGGCAGGGGCGGGCATCGCAGCGCGGCCCAGCAGGAAGCCCACGAACGCTGTGATCGCCACCATCACCGTGATGCGCAGCTTCGAGAGTTCCGCAAGGTCCGCCAGGATGCGGCGAAACTCAGCGGAGTCAGAGGGTGCTGCGGGCAGCAACACCACGGAAGATTGTGTGGACCATTGGGTCATGCGGGGCTGGCCTGGGGCAAGTTGGAGGGAAGTGATGTGGTCGTGTCGGCGCGGTGAGGTCGTGAAGCGTCGTTGGCCAGGCCGCGATCGAGGCCGGACCAGTGCAACAGATGCACACGTGCTGCAAGGAGCGTCGCCAGCGCGAGGATCGCTGCGCCCATGGCCTGATGCGATGTGGCGATGGTGGGATCGCGACGGAACCAAACGGTGAGCGCACCAAGGAATACTTGTGCTGCCAGCAACGCGATGATCCACAGCATCGGTCGGACCAGCGCGGGGCTCTGGCGCGACATGCGGCTCAGTCGCGCGATGACCAGCACGGCGGCGATGACCACCACCATGGCAAAGGCGCGATGCGCAAAGTGGATGCCGACTTGGAACGGCGTGAAGTAGTCGATGAACTCATCCATCGGTCGCGCATCAATGGCGGCGATGATGTCGGGTTGGTTGAGCGGCGGCACGAGTTGGCCGTAGGAGGCGGGGAAGTCCGGGATGGCCAGGCCCGCGCTGTTGTGACGCATCAACGCGCCGAGTGTGAGCTGAACGAGCAGCACCACCACGAGCGACCACGCCAGCCAATGTGCCGATTTTGGTAGGTGAGAATTGATGGTGGGATGGTAGGGGGTAGGGGGGGGGTAGAGGGGGGGTGATGGGGGCGTAGTGACGGATAGGGTGGGACTCTGAGCAGCCGATTTTAGTGAAAAATCGTCACGATTCTGGTTGATCCACCACCGACTCGTGGCGGCGGCGGCGATCACGGTGACGCACAGGAACACCTGACCCACCACGGCATGAACGACGGCAAAGGGCGTCGCAAGCGGGGGAAACCAGCGGGCAAAGTCGACCCGGAGCGCCCCCATGATGCCTTGGGCGATGACCAGCAGCAGGATCATCACCCCCCATAACTGCAGCCAGCGGCGGCCTTTCTGCGATTTCCAAAACCACACCGCCAAGATGATGGCCATGATGCCCACGACACTGCCCTTGAGGCGGTGGACGTGTTCGTACCAGATGTTGCCCACCCACTTTTCGTAGGGGAAGGACCAGAGGAAGTGGCCGTAGACGGTAAACCCGTCGGGTACCGCCAGGCCAGCGTCTTTGCTAGTCACGTGGCCGCCTAGGGTTACGAGCACGAACGTCGCTGCGACCAGAAGCATGGTGTAGCGATGGAGCCAGGGGCGATAGGTAGCTTGGAACGTTGACGGGGCGGTGGTCTGCATGGCGTTTCCCCTGGGTTGTGAATCAGTGTAAGTCAGTTATTTTATGATGCTTACGTTAATTTTCGGCAGCTACTTCGCGTCCGGGGGGCGATAGATAAAGTGCAGCGGCTCGGAAGTCTTGCCCGTTTCGACAGTTACACGTTGCATCGCGGCCACGGGCTTGAAACGCTCAAACTCGTGCCAGACGCTTACCTCGTACTCGCCCGGCGGGAGGCCAGTGATGCTAAACGAGCCATCCTCTTGAGTTACAGCGAAAAACGGATGGCTCATGACCTGCACATAACTCGCCATCCAAGGGTGAACATCGCACTTCAGAACAATCGCCATTTCAGGCGTTTTGAAGGTCTTTTCTAGCTCCATACCTTTGACGGGCATCCCCTCGTTGAACCCACCGTTGTGCTTGCTGTTCATATTGACGTTATGCAAGGTGGCATCGCTATTTAGGACTTTAATGGGTTGACCGGCCACGACGCCCAGAACGTGGGGGATGTAAACGCAACCGACTTGGTCGAGGACCGCGGGAGTCGTGGGGAGTTCGAACTCGTGATTTTCCAAGCCTTTGCTGACAAAGACAAAGACGTTCTGCAGGGCTGCCTTTTCGTCGCCAAACCGCTTGCCAAACACCCATCTTTCATCCAAAAGGGGCGTATCGGGGTGGGCGGTCTGGCAAAAAGCATCGGTTCCCATGAGAATCGGGCGGCGAGGGTAGAGTTTACCCTCGAAAACGACATCTCCCGTGATGATTCCGCCCTGTTTTTGGGGATCTTCGATGCCGCCGACGTTGGCGGGGCGAGGTTTCGCCGCCGCTGGGGCGGTTTCGTCCTGTGTTTTACCCGTTGCCTTGTCGGCGGCTTCTTCTGCAACTTCGGTTCCGGCCTCGGCGGCAGGTGCGGCAGCGGCATGATGATGGGCGTGATCGTGGCTCGCTTCCTCAGCTCGCACAACCGACGCCGGGGCATGGATTAACATCGCCACCAGTATCGCAGGCAAAATCGCGGCACGATCGGTCCAGCGCAAACTGCGCGCAACCACCGCTAACCGCGGCATCACACGCAGGCCCTTCGCTTGCGGCCATCCCTGAGATTGAACAACTTCCACCATCATCAGCCCTCTGGAAAACGGGTTATATCCTAGAACGATTTGCAGCACCCGGCCAATGCGTTGGCGACAGCGAGAAAATCTCGTCAAACAATAGGCTCGCGGGAACTTGCGTGTGCCCTGTGCGTATTAATGTATATCCCCTTTATCGCGAACGGGGTTATCATTACAGCGAGTGCACACGAGGTCGGCCAGCCTCCAGTCGTGGCCTTTTCCCCTTGGGAGTGGATGTCCCATGATGCAAGTCGAACGTGAGGGCGAATCGGCCTCAATCTCCGCCACCCGGCGTCGCTTCTTTTTATTCCGCGGTTCACCGTTTCATTTTGCGGCACTGGCGCTTACCGCGCTGGTGTTGATCTATCTACCGTTTGTGCATGCGGCCCCACCGCCGCCCGCAGTTTCAAGCCGTCCCGAGGGCATCACGCCCGAAGCCCAAGCGTCAATCGAACGCGGACTTGAATACCTGGCACGCACGCAGATGGGCAACGGATCGTGGCGCACCAACGGCGGCATGGGCTCGTATCCCGCCACCATGACCTCGCTGGCGGGCCTGGCGTTGATGGCTGGGGGCAACACGCCTGTGGAGGGCAAGTACGCCTTCCAGGTCCGCCGGGCTGTGGATTATGTCCTTGCTCAGGCCGGTCCCAGCGGGTTGATCGGCAACTTCGAGGAAGACGGCCGAACGATGTATTCACACGGCTTTGGCATGCTGTTTCTGGCGCAGGCGTACGGGATGGAAAAGGATCAGACCCGTCGCGACCAGATTCGCCGGGTGCTGCAGAAAGCCGTGGTGCTCACGGGTCAGAGTCAGTCCGCAGCGGGGGGTTGGATCTACACGCCTGACAGCGGCGGGGACGAGGGCTCGGTGACGGTGACGCAGATTCAAGGTCTGCGTGCAGCCCGCAATGCTGGCATCAAGGTGCCCAAGACCATCATCGATCGCGCTACGCAATACATTGAAAACAGCCTCAATCCGGATGGGGGGATTCGCTACCAGGCGAGGGGTGGTGGGCCGAGTCGACCGCCTCTGACCGCAGCGGCGGTGGCCACGCTTTACAACGCTGGGCAATACGAAAACCCTGTGGCGGAGAAATGCCTGGCCAACTTGCTGGGCCTGCTCAAGAACGCCAACGGCAAGACGTCAGCGGTCTTCTCCGGCCACGAGTTCTACGCCATTCTCTACACCGGCCAGGCCATGTACCTTTCGAGCAAGGACAACTGGAACTATTTCTTCCCCACCTGCCGGGATGATCTGGTCCGTCGTCAGGCCAGCGACGGCAGTTGGAACGGCGATGGCGTCGGGCAGACCTACGGCACGGCGATTGCTCTGCTGACTCTCCAGTTGCCCTACAAATACCTGCCAATCCTCCAGCGTTGAGTGATTTCAATAGCACCCTCCCAAGGACATCCGAGATCGACAGGGAAAAGGTCGCTCACACGATCTGGTTGTGATTGGTTTATCGTGTGCTGGTCAGCGTCTGATTCTTTGTGAATATCACAGCCTCTACACGGACCCCACCCATGACCCAAGCCGACGTCGCCAACGCCTCCGCCGCCAACTCCACCTCCGTCCCGTTGACCGACGATGACCTGCAGATGCTCAAGAAGCTGCGTGACGGCTACGGCCAGATTCGCGCGGAGTTGGGCAAGATCATCGTGGGTCAGGATGAAGTCGTTCATCAACTGCTGGTCGCGATTTTTTCGCAGGGGCATGTGTTGCTCGAAGGTGTGCCCGGATTGGCCAAGACGCTGATGGTCAGCACGCTAGCGCGTTCGCTGAAGCTGGGCTTTTCACGCATCCAATTCACACCCGACCTGATGCCTTCGGACATCACCGGCACGGAAGTGATTCAGGAAGACCGTGCCACGGGCAATCGTGGCTTCAAGTTTCTCTCGGGGCCGATTTTCGCCAACGTGATTCTCGCGGATGAAATCAACCGCACACCTCCCAAGACGCAGGCGGCGTTGCTCGAAGCGATGCAGGAGCGGCAAGTGACCATCGGCGGTCAGCGGCACAGTCTGCCGCGGCCGTTCTTCGTGCTGGCCACGCAGAACCCCATCGAACAGGAAGGCACCTACCCGCTTCCCGAAGCGCAGCAGGATCGCTTCATGTTCAAGGTGTTTGTGCGCTACCCGAGTTATGAAGAGGAATACCGCATTGCTGAGACGACCACTGCGAGTTTCAACCCCGAGATTTCGCCCGTGTTGAGCGACGAGGAGATCGTGCGCTTGCAGGAGATTGTTCGGCGGGTTCCCACAGCGCCTCACGTGATCAACTATGCGTTAAAGCTGGTTCGTGCGACGCGGGTGCATGAAGGTGAAGCGGCAGCGTTTGTCAATGAATGGGTGAGCTGGGGCGCTGGGCCTCGCGGTGTGCAAAATCTGCTGGTGGGCGGCAAGGCGACGGCAGCGCTGGACGGGCGGACCTTTGTCACCACCGATGACATTCGTCGCGTGGCGCACCCGGTGCTGCGGCATCGCATCATCACCAACTTCAACGCGGAGAGCGAAGGCATCAACGCTGACAAGGTCGTGGACAAGCTGCTGGAGATCATCAGCGACAAGGACACCGCCGGTGCCCTGTCGCCCGAGATGGAACGAGCGTTTGCCAAGTGATGGCGTGCGAGTGATCGGTTGAAGTGATCGCGTCCGTGCGCGGATGATTTTCCGTTAACACCCAGGGACAGGAACGAACATGCCCGCCACTGATGGTCGCCGATTTCTCGATCCCAAGGTTCTGGCCAAGATCAGCCGGCTGGATGTGCGTGCCCGGCTGGTGGTCGAGGGGTTCATCACGGGCATGCACAAGTCGCCCTACCACGGTTTTGCTGTGGAGTTCGCCAGTCACCGCGAGTACGTGCCGGGCGACGAGATCAAGCACATTGACTGGAAAGTCTGGGCCCGCCAGGATCGCTTTTACATCAAGGAATATGAAGAGGAAACCAACCTCTCCTGCACGATCATTCTCGATGCGAGCAAGTCGATGGCGTATGGGCAGAGCACGGGCGAGGCTTCAGCGCGGGGCGCGCACGACTTGGGCAAGTTCGACTATGCAGCGACGGCAGCGGCGTGTCTGGCGCACCTGTTGCAGCATCAACAGGACGCGGTTGGGCTGGTGACGTTTGATCATCAAATTCGGCGGCAGCTTCCCGCCAGCGCTCACCCGTCGCATCTGAAACTGTTGCTTCATGAGTTGGAAAACACGAGCCCCGATGATCGCAGCGATGTGGGGGAGGTGTTTCATCGATTGGCGGAGCAGACGCGCAAGCGCGGGTTGATCGTGTTGATCTCGGATTTGTTTGTCGATCTTGAAACGCTGCGCGAATCGCTGCGACACTTCCGCCATCGTCGCCATGAGATCATCCTCATGCACACGTTGCACGAGCATGAGTTGAGCTTCCCGTTCCAGGACAACACGATGTTCAAGGGGCTGGAGGTCTCGGCGGAAGTGCTGGCTGAGCCGCGAGCGCTGCGAAAGAGTTACCTGGAAGTGTTGGAGCGATATCTGCAGCAGGTGCGGAAGATCGCTGCGGATCTTGGCGTGGATTACGTGCGGTTAAGCACGGGTGAGCCGCTGGATGCGGTGCTCACGGGCTACCTGGCGTTTCGTCAGCGCACGATGCGCAAGAGGCGACGTTGATTTGACATTACATGGCGATTGTTGCCGCTTCGTCGGAGTGCATGAATGTTCGGGCTTACCTTTGTCACCCCCTGGTTGCTGGCCGGTGCTGCGTTAATCGCGGCACCGATCATCATCCATCTGCTTTCCAAGCGGAAGTTCAAGATCATCGGTTGGGCTGCGATGGAGTTCCTGCTCGAAGCCGATCGCCGCAACCGTCGACGCGTGAGGCTCGAATCACTGTTGCTGCTGCTGTTGCGTTGTCTGGCGATTATTCTGCTTGCGTTGCTGGTGGCGCGGCCGCTGATCAATCCCACGGGGTTGCTGGGCGCTGCGGCTCCCAATGCAGCCATTCAACGCGTCATCATTCTCGATGACTCGCCGAGCATGACAGCGGTGGTCGAGAATCGCTCGGCTTTCGAAGCAGCCAATGCGGGCTTGGTGGAGTTTGTCCGCGATCTGGCAAGGCAGCGCCCGGGCGACACGCTCACGCTGATCACGACCTCGGCACCGGATCGGCCGGTGTTTAACGGCCAACCGCTGGGCGCTGCGCAGATCGATCAACTCATCGAGCAGATCGAGCGCTTGGAGCCCACGGACCTGTCGGGCAATCCCGCCACCGCGCTGCAAAGCGTCGAGCGGCTGATGGGCGACCGCAGTGGGCCGCGGAATCACGTGATCTACATGATCACGGACCTGCGCGATAACGAATGGGGCGTTGCTTCGCCTGCCGCGTCTTCTGCGTCCGCTGAGGCCGATGACTCGCGAGGACCGGACGGTGCAGCCGGCGCAACTGGCGCGATCGGAGCTGATGGCCCCGATGGCGCGACGTCCGACGCTGCAGCATCGCCCAATTCTCCCGGGCCGCTGCTGGCGCTGGTGCGTCAAATCGCCGATCGAGCCGCGGGCTTTTTCATCATCGATGTGGGTGGCGAGGTGGGGGCGAACTTGTCGGTGACGCAGATCGCACCGCTGGAAAAATCATTGGCAGCAGGTGTCGAATCACGTTTCGAAGTCACCATCGCCAACACGGGCAACGATGATGCGCAGAACGTAGATGTGTCTTTCAAACCGTTGGATGCCCCGGAGATTCGCACGCGGTTGCCGTTGGTGCGTGCAGGTGAGTCGGCCAGTGTGCCCTTCACTTACGTGTTTAGGCAGATCGGGGCGGTGGGCATCGAGGTGAGTGTGGGTGCTGATGCGCTGGTGGCGGACAACACCCGCCACTTTGCGGGCGAAGTTCGGCAGGGCACGCAGATTCTTCTCGTCGATGGTGATCCGTCCACCCAGCCCGGCCGAGGCGAGACTTACTTCCTGCAACATGCGTTGGCTCCGCCCGGCGAATTGCCTTCGGGCAACGTCGTGGACATCACCACCGAAGGACAGTTCGAAGGTCTGACGCTGGATCGCTATCAAGCCATCATCATCTGCAATCTCTATCGCCTCTCGGAGGAGCGGATCACCGCGTTGGAGAACTGGGTGCGTGGCGGTGGCGGGTTGGTGTTTTTCCTGGGCGATCAGGTCGATGCAGCGGCTTACAACGAGACGCTGTTTGTGGCTGGCGCGGGATTGCTGCCCGCGGAACTGACGGAGATTCAAGGCGACGATGAACAGCGCGAGTGGGTGGGCCTGGCGTTGGCAGCGGAGAACCACCCGGCGTTGCGCGTCTTTGGCGGTGACCAGAACCCGTTTATCAAAGAGATCAAGTTCTTCCGCTGGTGGGGGAGCAAGCCGGGTGATGTTGTGGTTGGCACGGCGGGTGATGCGGCCGTCGTTGATGCAGCCGCAGTTGGTGCAACTGCACCGGCCGCAACGGCGACCGATGCAGCGGCGACCGATGCAGCGGTGGGAAATGATGCCGCGGGTGAAAAGCAGATCGCGGGCACGTCGGTCGTGGCGCGTTTTACTGATTTGGAAACCTCGCCAGCCATTGTCGAAAAAGTTTTTGGTGGTGGGCGGGTGATGCTGTTTACGATGCCCGCAGATGGGACGTGGAACAACTGGCCCAGTGATCCCTCGTTCGTGGTCGCGGCGTTGGAAGTGGCGGGGTATGTCGCCCGGCCGCTGGCATCTGAATCGACGCTGGCGGTGGGCCAGCCCATTGAACAAACGCTCGACCCGTCGAAGTATTCGCTCAACGTCAGTGTGAGCAACCCGGCAGGCGAGTTGACCTCGTTTGCCGCCACGCCGACGTCGGATGGCAAGTCGCTTTCGGCGCGGTTTGAGGAGACGGGGCGACGGGGCTTGTATCGCCTGTCGCTTCAGCAACACGCGGGAGAAGGCGTCGAGATGTTTTATGCAGCCAACATTGACCCGGCTGAGTCAGACCTGCGACGTGCAGAGGCGGAGGTCGTGACTCAGAAGCTCGGCGAGAGTCGCGTGCAGATTCTGCGTGGCAAGGCCTCGCTGGAACAAGCGGCGCTGACAACGGGATTCGAGATTTGGCGATCAGTGCTCATCGCACTGGCGGTGGTGTTGGGCGTGGAGCAGTTCCTGGCGTGGTCCTTTGGAAGGAATCGGTGACGAAGGCGTGAAGACGTTTGGCTTCATCCTGTGGCTGGCGCTGGCGGCGTGGTCGTTGACCATGTCGCCACGGGCGTTGGCGCAGGCGGGAGCAGTCGACGTAGAGGTGGCTGCAGCAGCAGCGGAAGTAGCGGCGGGGGAGGCAGTCGATGCAGAAGCAGCCGAGGCGGCAGCGGCGGCGGTCAGGGGCGGCGCGACAATCGCCAGCGACCCTGATGCTGCGGGTTTGATACGTCGAGCTGGTGAGTTTGTGGCTGAGGGTCGCCATCGCGAAGCGACGCTGATTCTCCAGCATGTGCTGGACAACTCGTTGCATGCGATGTTCACAGCCGACGGTTTGGTGTATCGCCCGGTGGGCCAGCTGGTCGAAGCGATGTTGCGGCAGATGCCTGCGGAGGGTTTGGCGCTGTATCGGCTGAGCGTCGATGCGAGGGCGAGGGCGTTGCTGGCTGGTGATGGTGCGGTAGATGCGCAAGCGTTGGGCGAAGTGGTGGGTCGATTTTTTCTATCGTCGTTTGGCGATGATGCAGCCTACGCGCTTGCTCGGCTGGCGCTGGATCGTGGCGATTATGCGGGAGCACAACATCTGCTGGCGAAGTTGATCGCTGAGTATCCCGACCCCAGCGTGGATCGCGACGCGATGCTGGCGAGCCTTGTCATCGCTGCGGCACGCAATGGCGATGCTGCTACGGCAAAGGCAACGTTGGCGACGTTGCATGACAAACCTGGCGGCCTTGCGTCTGATCAGTTGACGCTGCTCAAAGATGTGGTGGATTCGGCAGGGGAGTACAAGACCAACGTCGCGACGACACTCGAAACAGGGCGACGACCATCGGCGGGCGCGGCACCACTGGCGCGCGATGTGCTGGGCTCCGACAAACTCTGGACGCCCGCCTGGCAGGCGAGTCATGCGCTATGGGTGCCCGATGAGATGCTCGTGGGCACGCATACCCGCGTTGCGATGACGCAGGGGCGTGTGCAGAACCGGCCGCAGCTCGTGGCAGCCTGGCGCGCTTCGAAGTGGTTGCCTGCGACCATGCCTCTGTTGGTTGATGGTCGCCTGCTGGTTCGCACGCACTACCATCTGCAGGCCTGGGATGTGGAGTCGGCCCAGTTGCTCTGGGAGTCGAAGGACGAGGCGCCACCGGCCGACGCTCAACAATATTTCCCCTTCATGGCGTTGATACGGACCGATGGCCCACGGCGACCGACGACGCCTGAGGAGGTGCTCTTCTTTGGCGATCGCGCCAACAAGGCGATGTCGCGCGTGGGCCAAACTGTGTTTTATCTTCACGGCCCGGCGCAACCGCTGAGTCAGGATGTTCGCCTCGCGGTGATGCCCGCTGGTGGTGACCAAGTGGCGCGGCCGACCAATGAACTGGTGGCGTTAAATCTTGGCGATGGGCAGACGCGATGGCGCATCGCGGCGCGGACGCTCTTTGATCAGCCTCGCGGCGATGTGCGTTTTCGTGCTGCGCCTGTGGCGTGCGATGCGACGGGCACTGATGTGCTGGTGCCGGTGATTCAGGGCGACAGTCTTTATCTGCTGCGACTCAATGCTGCGGATGGCACTGAACGGTGGCGCATGTTGCTTTGCAGCGGTGGGGGCGGCAGCGACTATTGGCAACCCGTGGCGATTGCCGTCGATGGTGGTGAGGCTTATGTCTCGACGGGCATGGGAATCGTCGCGGCTGTGGATGTCGCGCAAGGTCGCCTGCGCTGGGCCTCGGCCTATGAGCGACCCCTGCCCTCGGTGGAAGGACTTGCGCCGCAGACCGTGGCCCGTATGCGAAATGTATTGCGACTCGGCTGGGACGACAACGCAGTGGTGGCGCAAGGCAATCGCCTGTTGGTCATGGCACCCGACAACCCCGATCTGCTGGGCTTTGATCGCCTGACGGGTGACATTCGTTATCGCGCGCAAGCGGGTCGGTATTGCGTCGGCGCGGTGGAGGACGGCGTGATCGTCGCCAGTCACGATGAACTGCGAAATCACGATGCGACCAACGGTGAGGTGATCTGGCGCAGTGCCGCACCTGCGAGTTTCGGCCGCGCTACGGTCAGCGGCGGGGTGGTGCTGCTGCCTCTTGCCAACACGGTGATGGCGCTGCGGACATCCGATGGTGAACATCTGGCGACGACGCCCGTGAGGACCAGCGGTGATCCGTTGGGCAACGTGATTGCCGATGGACGACGGATCGTCGTCACGGGGCTCGAATGCACCACCGTCTATGTCGAAAGCGGGTGGCAGATTCTGGAGTTGGGGCGACGCATTGAAGGCGGCGACATCGCGGCACGACTGGCGCGGGCGCGTCTGCTCCGTGCCCGAGGCGACTTGGAGGCCGCCAAGCTCGATTATCGCGCGGTGGTCGCTGCGAATTCGTTGCCACGCACGACGATCGCCACAGCGAGTTCGGAATTGCTCGACTTGCTGATGACTCAGGCTCGCGTTGAGCCGGGCAGTGCCAAAGCCATTCTGGATGAAGCCGCAGCCTATGCGAGCACCACGCCCGATCACTTGCGGCTGCATTTGGCGCGGGCGGCTGTCGCGGCGGAACAGCATCGCTGGCAAGAGGCGGTATTGGCCTACGAAGCGGTCGCCTTGGACACCAGCCAGACGCTCGTCGAGGCCGTCGAGGCGAGCCAAGCCATCGATGACGCATCGCCACAGGCCACCATCGTGTCGGTTCTGGCCTCGCGACTGGCGGCGGCGAAGTTGGATCATCTGGTCAGTCAGTCGCCGCAAGTCGTGTTGCCGGTGTTGGAAGAGCGTGGCCCGGTTACGTTGACACAGGCACGCGCTCAGGGGGCTGAGGTCGAAACGTTACTGGCTATTGCCGGGGCGTATCCTCAGACCGCCGTCGCGTTCGAAGCTTCGGCATTGGCGGCCAGGCGGGCGCGTGATGCAGGTCAGTGGGAGCGTGGCGAGTTGATTCTTCTGGAGGCGGCGCGTCATCCCGATCCGCGCCAGGCCGCAGCCGCGTGGGTGACGCTGGCGGGCTATCACGAGGATCAGCATTGGCTGCGTCAAGCTGCTCACGAATGGCGATATTTGTCGCAGCACTTTGGGGATGTCGCCGTCATTGATCGCGGCCGCGTGATTGCTGCGGGCGAGTTGGCGCAGCGGCGACTCGTGAGTCTTGCGGAGCGCGCGGGCTCAGCAGGCATCGCGCCGTTATCGCACGCCTTGGACGCTGCACCCGACACGTTGCTGTGGGCTGACGAGGTAACCACCGGCCGCGCCTCAATCGCCCTCGTAGGCTTCCAGGGGCAGGGGCCGACGCCCTCGCAGTTCGTTCACGAAAACCTGGTGCTGCGTGACTCACAGCAAAACCGCCTCATCTGTCGAGACCTGCTAACGGGGCGCGAGATTTGGCGTTCGTTGCCTCTCGATGCCCACCAGATCATGTTCAACCGACCGAGCCTCGTCGATGCGCGAGCCGACGTCCTGAACTTGGCCAGCGGCAACCTGGCCAACGATGGCCACATCGCTGTGCTCGATGGGCTGGGTTCCACGACTGCCTTGAGCGTCGTGACGGGCCGCAAACTCTGGACGCTCAAAACCCCCGGCATGGAAAGCCCGGACACCGAGCCCGTTGGATCCACCGTCACCAATGCTCGCGGTGTCAAAGCCGCAGCTCCGCCGCAGCCTCGCGGGCTTGCGCTGGCGCGTATGGACATGCCTCGCCCCGGCTTCCACGACACGGCTGTCGGACTGGGCTTGATGGTGCGCAGTGTGATCGATCCTGTGACGCTCGATGATCGCATCGAAGCCTTCGACCTCGCCACCGCGATGCCCGTCTGGACGCGCGTCATGATCGGCCGCACCGTCGACGGCCTGGCCATCACAAGCGACCGGATCGGCGTTCTGGTCGATGCGGGCAATGAACTCTGGACGTGTGATCCTCGCACTGGTCGCCTGATCGAACGCACCACCATGGGCACCGACTCCGCACCTCACAGCCCCATCTTCGTCCCCGGCGGCATGATCAACGTTGTCACGACCGGCGGGGTGGAACGTCGCGACTTCGGTTCCCCCGACCCCCGATGGCGTGCTCACGGCCTGAACGTCCTGACTCGTGCCGTCAGACTTGATCCCGGAACCGTCGGCGTTCTGGGAGCGGCGGCTGACAAGCGATATCTCTGGCTTGTCGATATCGACAGCGGCCGCAGAGTGCTGGACATCGACGTGACCACAAGCATGGACTCGCCCATGGACGTCGCCCTGTCACCCGATGGCAAGTCGGTCTTTGTTACGGGCATGGGAAAGAACAGCCAGATGAAGCTGGCCGTCTTTTCCCGTGGTGACGGCTCACCCATCTCCACCGTTGATCTGGCACCGGTACAAAGCCTTGCCTCGGCTGGCATCATGGCACTGGCGTCACCGTGGATTCCCGAGAGTCGCCCTGATACCGATGCCGGTGGACGCCCCGCGAATCCGCCGATCTGGCGTGCGAGCCTTCGCTCGCCCTCAAGAGATCCCGACCAGCCTCCGGTCATGCTTCCGACGCCGCTTGGCGATGGTCGCCTCGACCCGCCGCTGCAGGCACCGGCCATCATCGGCGGCAGACTCATCCTCACCACCCAGAAAGGCCTGATGGTTTTCGGCCCCGCGCCTTTGCACAAAGAACCCAAACGTGACTGACCTGCTCTATCGAATCCTCGGCATCGATCCCTCACGCATCCCCGCTGATGCGCAGACCGATCTGGTCTGGATGCACGCCCCGCAGTCCTGGGGCATCTTCGTTCTCGTCGCTGGAGTGGCCGCGGCGATATGGGGCGTCTTCTGGCTCTATCGCCATGAGATCAACACCGCGCCGCCCAAGATGCGTCTGGCTCTGGCTTTCATCCGCAGCGCTGTGCTGGTCATTCTGGCGCTGGTGCTGTTGGGGCCTGCACTGGCGATCTCGCAGCGGCGCGTCATTCAGCCATTCATCGTGATGCTCATCGATGACTCCTCGTCAATGTCCAACGCTGATCACTACGCCGACGATGCCTCCGCCGGTGTCGCCGCGGCTGCGTTGAATGTCGATGTCGCCAAGGTGCGTGCCGATCGCCCCACCCGTCAGCAGATTGTCCGCCACACGATGTCGCGTGATGATCACCAACTGTTGCGCGAGCTCACGCAGAAGGGCCGGGTCAAGGTGGTCACGTTCTCCAATCGGCTCAACGATCTCGCGTCGTTCGATGCAGCACCCGTCGCCACCACTGGGGCTGCCCAACGCCGTGAAGCCGACGGCGACAACGCCAACACCAACGCATCGGCCAGCTTGACACTGCCGGAGTATGACGCCACGGGGCCGACGACGAACATTGACCGCGCCATTCGTCAGACGCTCAAATCGCTTTCGCGCGATCCGGTGGCGGCACTGGTGGTCGTCAGCGATGGTCAAAACACCGAGGGCGATGACCCCGCCGAGGCCGCGGAGTTTGCCGGGCAGCAGCATGTGCCGATCTTCACCGTGGGCGTGGGAGACACGCAGAAGCCGCGGAACCTTGCGGTGTCGGTGGCGTGGCCTGACCAGAACGTCTGGCGAGACGATCCGTTTGCCATTGAAGTCGCCATCACCAGCCAGGGCCTCGGCGCTTTGACCGTACCCGTGGAACTGCTCGAGGCGCCGTTGCGCGATGACGGCTCACCCTCGACCGCTGCGGCAACAGTCGTGGCACGCCAGGAAATCACCATCACCGATGCGACCCCGCGGCTTTCGACATCGTTCCAATACGCACCCAAACGAGCTGGCAAGTTCGCCTACAGCATTCGGCTACCGGTGCAGCCCAACGAATGGCGCGAGGATGACAACATCGCGACAGCGGCGCTGACGGTGCGCTCCGAACAGGCGAGGGTGCTGCTGGTTTCAGGTACGCCGTCATGGGAGTATCAGCTTGTCACGTCGGTGCTTCTCCGCGACAAGTCGGTCAACCTCTCCTGCTGGCTCCAGTCGATGGACTTGGACATGCGTCAGGAGGGCAACACCGTCATCGACCGCCTGCCCAACACAGCCGAGGCCTTGTTCAAGTACGACCTGATCATTTTGCTGGACCCAAATCCCAGCCCGGCCTACAACCCGCTGGAACTCGACAGCCGCTGGATGGACCTGTTGCGACGCTTCGTGGGTGAACATGCGGGTGGCGTGCTGTACATGGCGGGGCCGGCCTACTCGGCGCGGTTGCTCTCCAGTGCTTCAGCCGATGACCTCCGCGTGCTGCTCCCCGTCACGCTGGGCGAGAGCAGGGCCTTGGATGTCGAGATGTTTACCACGGCGTTTACCCGCGCCTGGCCTGTGCGCTTAACGCCCGAAGGGCAGACCCATCCCGTCACCAGCTTCGATCTCGATCCCGCGATCAACCTCACCCGTTGGCAGGCGATGCCCGCCATTTACTGGAGTCTCCCAGCCCAGCGCGCCAAGCCGGGTGCATCCGTGCTGCTGGAGCACACCGACCCCACGGCCCGCAGCGCCGATGGCAACCGCCCGCTGCTCGTGGCGGGTCAGTATGCCGGTGGCCGCGTGCTTTACCTGGGCTTTGATGGCTCGTGGCGCTGGCGCAGCGTGGGCCATGACAGTGAGTATTTCGACAAGTTCTGGATCCAGGCGTCGCGCTTCCTCATCGAAGGTCGTCGCATGGGCAGCCAACGCCGGGGCCTCATCACCACCGACCGCGAACGTTACGGCATTGGCGATCCGGTCATCATCACCGCGCGATTGTTTGACGCCAGCTATGCCCCGCTGAGCGATGCGGTAATCGAGGGCGAGTTACGCGCGGGTCGCGACACCTCGTTGCCGATCACGTTGCGAGCTTTGCCCGATCGGCCCGGGCATTACCAGGCGACGGTCACCGCGACACAACTGGGCGCCAACGAACTCGCGGTAGTCTTGCCGCCCGATATGGGTGGTCAGCCGGTGCGCATCGTTCGAACGTTTGGAGTTGAACTGCCGCGGGTGGAGTTTGCCGACCCCACGCTCAACAAGCCGCTCTTGGTGCAGATGGCGGATCGCTCGGGAGGCACGTACTTCGATATTGACCGCATCGCGAATCTGCCGAATGAAGTGCCGAATTTGCAGCAGACCGTGGTGTATCGCGAAAAGCCCATTGAGCTTTGGGACACCGCGACACTGCTGCTGATCATCGTGATGCTACTGACTCTGGAATGGGCGCTGCGCAAGCGGTACAAGCTGATGTGATGCCGGGCAGTCGGACCCGAAGGACAAGCAATGATTATCGAAGCTGGCAACTGAAATACCTATGACCACTTTGACGATCTCGATGACACGCCTATGACCACCTTCACGATTCCATCTCTCTCGCCGACCATCACGCGTCGGCTCAGCGCCTTGCGGCGGCGGGTCCGCATGTGGTTTGCCCTCTCGGGCCTGAGCCTGTGCATCCTGCTCATCGGTGCATGGGCGACGTTGAGCCTGGGCATGGACTACTGGTGGCGCTGGGATCGCCAGCAACGCGGCATCATCCTGGCGTCAGGCATCCTGGCGCTGTTGGCCGTGGCGTGGCGACAATTGATACGGCCGCTGATGCAACCTCTCAGCGACGATGCGCTGGTGCTGCGGGTCGAAGCCACCCATCCCCAGTTGGGCCAACGGCTCATCAATGCGTTGCAGTTTTCGCGCCTCGGTCAGGCTGCCCTGACTGCGGGGGCTTCACCGATGATGGTCATCGAGACCATTCGTCAGGGTTCTCTGGCGGCGGAGAACACCCGCTTTGGCAACGCGCTATCCCGAGCCTTTCGCAAGTCGATTCTGCAGCAGGCCGGTGCGGCGGCAGTATTTGCAGCGGTCATCATCGTCGCGTTCGTGACGCCCGCCTCCGCCGGTGCCATGCGGCTGTGGTTTGATCGCAACGTGCTGCTGGGCGATGCGCAATGGCCCCAACGCACGCAACTCCGCTTCGACGAAATCACCGGCCCGGACGTCACCATTCCCCGCGGCGACGATTGGCAGGTTGTTGTCGAAGCACAAGGCGTCGTGCCGCGGACGGTGACCGCGGAGATTCGCCCCCTTAAAGAGATCGCCGGTCGCCCCGGTGAGTTTGCTCCCCAAGGCCCGCTGGGCGAAGAGGAACTCACGCAGGTCGGCGTCGATTCTTTTCGCGCCTTGTTCCGCAACGTGCTTACACCGTTCCAGTTTCGCGTCGTCGGTGGCGATGCGAAAACCCAGTGGATCACCGTGCAACTTGTGGATCGCCCCGAGACGCGCGACCTGTCGCTGGCTTACCAGCCTCCAGCCTATACCGGCCAGGAACTCGCGCCCCTTCCCGCAGCACAGGGCTCTTACGATCTGTTGGGTGGTGGCACGCTGCAGATCCAAGCCGTGGCCTCCAAGCCGCTGCGGGCAGCCAGCCTTCGTCGCGGCGATGACGAGGTCATGCCCATGACCATCACGCCAGGTGACGATGGCGAGCACCCGCGACTGAGTGCCACGCTTGACTCGGGTCACCTAAAGCCGGGCGTGTACAGCCTTATGCTCGTCGATGCCCAGGGCCTCGAATCCCGTCGGCCTGACCGGTTCACCCTCCGCATCGTCGGCGACCGCAAGCCCGAGGTTCGCGGCAAGCTCATGGGCATCTCCGGCTGGGTCACCGCCAACGCCACCATCCCCATCGACATTCGCATGAGCGATGACTTCGGCATCACCGCCACGGGCCTGTCGTATCAAACCGCCATGCCCGGCGCGGAGAAGGGGCCCGCGGTTGAGGAGCCATTGGTCGAACTGTCACGCAATCTTCCGCAGCGACAAGTCAGTGGTGGATATCGCTTCGACATCACGCCGTTGAAACTTCCTGTCGGTGCTACGCTGGCCTTTCACGTTCACGCCACCGACAACGACATCGTCACCGGGCCGCAACGTGGGGTGTCCAACACGTTCCCGGTCACGATTGTCACGCCCGAGGAACTGCGGACGGAGCTTCTTCGCCGGGAACAGGAACAACGCCAGGAGTTCGAGCGTCTAATTAAGGATCAGGAAGACCTACTGACGGATGTGCGGGCGGTGATGGTGAGTCTGGGCGATGCGGCCGAGTTACCCCCGGCGCAACGGCAGTTGCTGGTGCGGGCCGAGAAGCGGCAGCGGTTGGCGGGTGATCGGTGTGTAACGATAGCCGGTCATTTCGCGTCCATACTGGCGGAGTTGATCAACAACAAGCTCGAGGAGCCCGATGGCACAGCCAAGCGACGTATCGAGGAGAGCATTGTGGCACCGTTGCAGGGATTGGCGGGTGGGCCGATCCCCCAGGCTGCTGACGTGCTCGACGTGGCGCGAAAGCCCAACATTTCCGCGGAATTGCGCACCAAGGCGCTAAACGAGGCGGCAGAGCGTCAGCAGAAACTGGTGGCGGAGATGCGGCAAATCGCGCGATTTATGGAAAAATGGGAGGGTTACCAGGAGGCCATCAACCTGTTGCATGAGATACTTAAAGCCCAGGGGGATGTGAATGCCGCGACCCTGCGTGAGTTGGAGCGTACCATCGAGACGGGAATCTTCGATTAAGCGCCGCCCAAGCGAAGATGAAAGACTAACGACGAGAAACGCCATGAATACCACGACAGTCCAGAGATTGAGCCTGCTGGTGATGACGCTGGTGCTGTGTCTGGCGGCGCTGGTTGTCGCTCAGGACGCTGGACCTGATGCCGGGGCCGCCAAAGCACTGGCGGTAAGGCAGGAGCGCGTCGAACGCCTCATGGATGACCTGGAGGCCCGCTTCGTCCGTCTGGCGCAGAGCCTCGAAGCCACCGAGCCCCAGCATGCCAAGCGGCTCATCGAAGCCCTGCACGAAGCCAAGCAGGCGGGTATCGAAGAGCGGATGGCCACCGTGGTGACGCTGTTAAACGAAAGCCGTCTGGACACTGCCGGTACGGAGCAGAAGCGTGTCATCGAGGATTTGTACAAACTAATTGCGATTCTGTTGCGTGAGGATGATGACCTCGATGCTCGGCGAAAGGAGATCGAGCGCCTGGAGCGCTGGCGTGCGGAGGTCGAGGCCATCATCGCGCGGGAGCAGGGCCACAAGCGTGAGAGCGATAAGGTTGATGCCAAGGATGCGGTGTTGCGTGACATGGCCGCGAAGATCGCAGCGCTGGAGGGTTTGATTGGGAAGCAGCAGGAGTTGGCGGGCAAGACGGGAGAGGCGACGCAGCAGTCGCCGCAGACGCTGCCCGGCATGGCTCAGCCGCAGTCGGACGTGCGGAAGGAGACCGAGAAGCTGGCACGCGAGTTGGATGAGATCGCCAAGCCCATGGAGCCGAAGGAATCGGGTGAGGCGGCAGAAGGTGAAGGCGAGAAAGGTGATGGCTCGCAGGCCGAGGGTTCAAAGGGGGAAGGTGCACAGGCCAAGGGCGAGCAGGCCGAAGGTTCAAAAGGCGAAGGCGCCCAGAGTGAAGGTTCACAGGCTAAGGGTTCCCCAGGCGAAGGTTCACAGGGCGAGTCGTCACAAGGCGAAGGCTCGCAGGGGAAGTCTGCTCAAAGTCAATCCTCACCCAGCGGCAATGAGCCCGGGCAGCCAGCCCTCAAACGCGCCACCGAAGCGCAACAGGCTGCTGAGAAAGCGCTGGGCGGCGGCAAGGGCAAGGAAGCCAAGGGGCAACAGGACAAAGCCGTCAAGGAGATGAAGTCAGCCTTGGACGAGATGAAAAAGGAACGCGATCGCATCGCCCGGTTGCCGCCCGAACACTTCGAGAAGATGGCCAAGGATCAGGACGACACCGCAAATCGCACCGGCGACCTCGACAAGCAGATGTCCGACGCCAGTAAATCAGGCGGGCAATCCGGGGGGCAACCCGGCGGCCAACCCAGCGGTCAATCTGGCGATCAGTCGGGCGAACAGCAGCCCGGGCAGCCGCAGGTCAAACAAGCGCAGGAGAACATGCAAAAGGCCTCGGGTGATCTGCGTCAGCAGGACCCGCAGAAGGCTTCCGATGAGCAGAAGGAAGCCATCCGCAAGTTGCAGGAAGCTCGCGAGGAGATCGAGAAAAAACTGGCGCAGCTTCGCAAGGAGATGCAAGAGGATGTGCTTGCAGCTCTGGAGGCTCGATTTTCGCAGATGCTTGAACGCCAGAAGCCGCTAACGCTTGCCACTGCCGCGCTGGCGTCGCATTACACGGGGCAATGGAACCGCGCCGAGGCGTTGCAGGTGGCCACGATCGGCGTGGAGGAACAGAAGATCACCGAGATGGCGCAGCAGGCGTTGGACATCATCCGTGAAGATGCGACCACGATCGTCTTTCCGCGCATCGTCGAGCAACTCCACGCGGACTTGGCGGCTGTCGTCGGGCTTCTGCAACAAGGTCGAGCTGAGCCATACACAGTGAGTGTGCAGCACGAAATCGAGCGTACGCTAGAGGAACTCATCGAAGCTCTGCGCAAAGCTCAGGAACAGAAACAGCAGCAACAACAGCAGCAAGGCCAACCGCAGGAGGGCCAACAGCAGCAACCCCCGCTGGTGCCCGCCTCCGCTGAGTTGAAGCTGCTTCGTTTGGCGCAGCTTCGCGTCAATCATCGCACGACCGGTTTCGACGAAACCCGTCCGGGCGAGGCACTGGACCCCGTGATGCAAAGCGAAGTGCATCGCATCGCGCGCATGCAGGAAGATGTGCAGCAAATCGCCCAGGACATGGCGGAGAAACAACGATGACCGCACACACCATGACCGCAACCACGATGACTGCAACATCCCGCCTGCTTCTCACGCTAATCGTCGTCTCGCAGGCAGCGCTGGCCATGGCGCAGGAGATCGTGACACCCGCCCCGGCACCAACGTCGATCACCGCACCCGCAGCTGCTGCCGTGGCACAAGACCCGGTCCCGGATCGCAATGCCATGGTCGATGCCTTCGTCGCCACACTGCAGGGGGCGAACCTGACTTCCGACCTGCGGCGAAAAGTCGCCGACACCATCGCCCGCGATCGTGACGATGCGATCTACGGCCGCGATGTCATCGCCACTGCTCTGACCCACATGCACCCGCGGTTTCGCACAGCCCTGGTCGATTACGCCAACGATCAGTCCGACAAGGCCATTGCGTCGCTGCGGCAGTTGGCTGATTCGCCCGAACCTTACCTGGCGGCTCACGCCCGCTATTTTCTCGCACGCACCCTCGTCACCCAGGAACGTTACGAAGAGGCTCTGCCTTACCTGGAGCGAACTCTGGATAAGGACGCGACCCGCACGCTCTACGCGGACGAAGCGACGTTCATGAAGGCGGTGATCGAAGCCAGCATGTTGCAGCGAAAGGAATCCATCGCGACTTTCAAACAGTTTCTCGAGCGCTTCCCGCAATCGCCCGAACGACTGCGAGTCGGTGCAGCGGTGATGATCGCTCAACTCGAAGCCATCGAAGACGGCCGCATCAGCGATGTGCAGGACCGCATGGATTTTTCCCGGCGAAAACTCGATCTCGAAAGAACTGATGAGCCCACGCAGGATCAGCAGGCACAAATCATCGCGCTACTCGATGCGTTGATCAAGGAAGCGGAGGACAAGGAGAATAGCGGCGGGGGAGGCGGTGGTGGTGGCAGTGGGGGGGGCAGCGGTCAGGCCTCCGGTGCCAACCGACCCAGCGGGCCTGCGAGCCAATCGACCGCCCCGGCCGGTGCAGGCGGCGTCGGTGACCTTCA
>JBGSTK010000184.1:0-57276 GCA_041736565.1 Phycisphaeraceae bacterium
CTGGCCTTGAGCCGTCACCGCGGTCTCCTTGCCTTGCACGTCCACGGCCTCGACGCTGCCGGCGACGCCCATGCCGATCTGCGCCTGGTGGGCAAAGGCCTTGTCCGGCGAGTCACCCGCGGGGGGCGCCGTCCAGACCACCAGCTTCTTCTGGCCTTGGCTGTTCTGCCACAACAACACGTAGTCCTGCTCGTAGCCGCTGTCGATCCGGCCCACGAGCTTGTAGCCGGTGAGTTGGTCGATCATGACCTTGGCAGCGTCAAACGCCGGCAACGCCCCCTGGGCATTGGTCAGGGCAAAGCCCTCGTTGCCACCCCACTCGTACCAGATGGTCAGCCGCACCCCGTGCAACTGATCCATCATGTATTGGCGCACCAGGTTCCAGGCCTGGAACTCGCTGGCGCGGTCCATGGAGCCGCCCGACCAGCCTTCGGCCGTTTCCTTCAATGAGAAGCCGCGCTCGGTATTGAGCATCGGCATGTCCGGGGCGCCGTAGCGCTTGAGCAGGTCGCGGGTGATCTTGTGGCCGATGGCGAACTCCTCGGGCGTCTTGACGCCGTAGGGATGCACCGACCAGCCGCGAATGCCGCTCTTCAAGATGCCTTCCTTGAAGCAGGCCTCGGTCCAGTTGTAGCTGGGCTGCCAGTAGTTGGAGACCGAGCCAGCCATGACGAAGCAGTCGGGGTCGGCCTTGAGCATGGCGGGGGCGACTTCCTTGACCAGGGCGGTGTACTCGTTGGCGAACTCGTCGGAGTTGTGCGTGCCGTTCTTGCGCCAGAAGGTGCGGACGTTGGGCTCGTTCCATATCTCAAACAGGACGTTCTGGCCCTTGTAGTGCTCGGCGGCAGCGGCAGCGAACGCGGCAAAGCCCTTGCGCCCGGCCTCGGTCAGCACGCCGCCCGGGCTGTCCTCGTAAAGCTTGTTGCCGGAGAACAGGCAGGCGATGACGGTGATCCCGAGTTTGCGGGCGTGCTGGATCTGCGGGTCGTAATCGGTGAAGGTGTAGACACCCTTCTCCTTTTCGACGCTAGTCCAATACATGCCCCGGCGGACAATGCGGAAGCCCGCGGCATGCACCTTATCCAGCGTTTCGATCTTGAAGTTGTCGGTCTTGAGTTGGACGCCCACGAAATCGGGCACGGCGGCGTCGGGCAGGCTGGCGGCCTTGGCCGGGGCGGCGCCAATCGCGACCGTGAGAACCACCCCGCTGACCAGGAACGTCCACGCCATCATTAGCTGAGTTGTCATGAAACATCCTTTCAGGAATCCAATTGGGGACGCTATCTGGGGACGCTGCACGTCACCCGCTAAACGGCAAACGCCTGTCTCCGGCTCTCCTATCCCCTGCTCCCCTACTCTTCCGGGGTGCGCGAATTATTCTTGCCCAGGTAGTTGTGCCACCAAAGGCCGTAGGAGTGTCCATCACCCGGGGCGACGATGCTGATGACCACCACTAGCTCGACCAGCGTGAACCCGCGGCCCTGTCGCTTACCATCCATGCTTTACCTGCCTTGGCCAGCTATTGAGATTGACTCTTGCCATCGGCCTCTCACGGCAGCACGCCGTGAGCGCTTCAACCAGGGCGTCCTGCCACCAGGCAAAGCCCTTCTGCACGCCTGCTCTAGTTGATCATCTGCTGGCCATCCTTGGTGTAGCTGATCCAGATGCCGTGGATGCCGGCGCTGTGCTGTCGGTTGGCGGCGGCGACGAACTGGGCGGGCCCGCAGGCCGCGGCGTGCCCGTCCACATACAGGCCGTTGCCCGTGTCCCCGTGCGACTGCCAGGGCCCGACGTTCTGATTCGTGTTGAAGGTCACCGGGCCTGATTGGTTGAAGAACCAGTTGCCCGAACCCCCGGGCGTGTTACCCGAAGTCGTGTCGGTTAACAGCAGGAACGTCGAAGGAAAGGCGCAGTCGTCAAGCTTGAAGACTGACAAGCTGCCCCAAGTCACCACCGCGCCGCCCAGGGCCGGGTCCGGCCAGGTTTGGTTGATGTGCTGCCGCATGAACGTGCAGTCGGCGTGCAGTCTGTCCGTGGTGGGATGGTGGCTGCTGTAGACGCCATACCAGCCGCCCTTGTTGTTGACGCAGCGTGCCGCACGATCGCTGCCGACCTTCATGTCGAGATACGAGCCGTACCTGCCGTTGACAAAGTCGTACCAGGCGCGCCGGCCGGAGGAGTTGCCGTTGGTGTAGCTGTAGCCACCCATCAAGGCCTCGCGGTAGTCGGTCATGTAGGCGCGGAAGGCAATGCCCACCTGCCGCTGCTGCGCCAGGCACTGCGCCTGTCTGGCGGCCTCGCGCGCGGCGCTCAATGCAGGCAACAGCATCGCCACCAGCAGCGCAATGATGCTGATGACCACCAGCAGTTCGATCAGGGTAAACCCGCGATGTAGGCGTTTCCTGAGCATCGGCAGTCTCACGGCCCGGATCGGCAACAAAGTGGACCGACGTATCCCGCGTCAGCGCCGCTTGCGCCAACTCATCATCAGGCCGCCGCCGACCAGCAGCGCCAGCGAGACCGGCTCGGGGATCACGGTCGTCGTGCCGTTTAGAGTGATGTTGTCGAACAGCCATGAGCTGCCCGAACTACCGCCCAAGTCCTTGTCCCATAGATACAGCCGAAACTCCACACCGCTGGTCAGGTCCTGGAACTCGCTGCCGGAAAGATCGAAAGTTACCAAGCCCCCCGTGGTGCGATCGTTTACGGGTGACCCGATGGGCGTAGCGAAGCCACTGACATTCGATGACAGGTAGTAGCCGATCGGCCGGGTTGAGTTTCGCACGGTCAAGTCGAAGGTCAAATCGATCAGATCCATTTCGATCGCGGGCGTGACCGTGAAGGAAAGAAATGCGTCGTTAGTGAAGGAAGCATTCTGATCGAGGCCGCCCCGGGGCTTCTGGGCAAAGGAGGGTGCAGGATTGCCCAGAGTCGTATCAACACCGCTGACGCTGCTATTCCAGTTGCCGGTGGTGCCCAAGCTTGGAGAGTGGAAGAAATCACTGGCTGTGGAACTGACATCAGTGTCCGACGAGGGATGGACGGTCGACGTAGCTGTCTCGCCGTCGAAGGTATACAAGGCGATCACGTCGGCGTTGGCACTGGACACGGCGAATGCCAAACTGCCGACAAACGCCGGTGCTGCGATACGTCGAGCCAGATAGCCGACTCGCCCATTCCCGAATAGATTACACATGGCTAATCTCCTTGAGTTCAAAGTGCACATTTTGCTCGGAGACGATTTATGCAAAAACAATTACCCTTGGCTGGCCTACGGATTGCGGTCATGGACCCGTCGCCGCAGCGCCATGCACGCTATACTCGCTGCCAGCAGCGCCAGCGAGGCCGGCTCGGGAACCAAGGTCGTGGTGCCGTTGATTGTTAAGTCGTCGAGTGCCCAGGCGCTGCCTGAACTGCCACTCACAAGTGCGCCGCCCCAGGTCCACAGGCGGAAGGTGACCGCCGAGGTCAGGTTCTGGAACTGCGCACCGGCCAAGCTGACGACCGGTGATCCCGAGGAGGCCTGTACGCCACCCACCGCATCGATCACCACGTCGTAGCCTTCGATGTCCGACGACAGGTAATAGAAGAAGAACCGACTGTTAAGAGTGTTCACGTCGAGCGTGAAGGAAACAAGATCCATTTCATAGCCGGTACCCGGAGTAACTGTCCACTCCAGGTAGTTTGTACCGGCGTCATGGGCACGCTCGTAGTCATTGAAATAATTGCCGTCGTCACCACCGGTCTCGTAATAGGTCGGCTGATTTTTTCTGCGCAGCCGCCAGTCCGGATCAGTGTAGACCGTCGCGCTGGTGGGACTGTTCCACTGAGCTGTCGTGCCGGTTCCGTAACCTGAGCTGCGGGTCAGGTTGCTGGCCGCGGTGTTTGGATCGGTGTCCGCCGAAGTGTAATTGTCCGCGTCGAGACTGTCGCCCGATGTGCCAAAGTCATACAGGGCCATGGCATCCGCGCTCGCCTGCGACGTGCCGACGGCCAGAACCACCAGGGCGACCAGTGCAGGCGCCAGGCATATCGTTCGTGTTATGTGATTGGGCTTGATAGTCATGAGCTAGACCTCCTCTGTACGTGATGATGCGACGATGTCCATCTGCATCTCCAACTGCTTTCAGCCTTAGCCGCGTCGAGACGATTTCGGGCGGTAGATGAGCATGGCAAAGCCCATACTCAGCAGCACCACCGAGGTCGGCTCCGGCACGACATTGAAAACGACGCCCACGGTCGCCTGGCTGGTTCCTATGGTGTTGCCCACCTCGTCCAGCAGCACGCTGCCCAAGCCGTCGATGTCCGCCGCCGTCAAGACCTGGTAGATGGAGCTATAGGGACTGGCGGGATCCTCGCTGTAGAAATCAGTCTGAAGCGTCGAGACGGTCTGATAATGGTTGGCCGTATGATTTCCCGTCGTGCCGATCCCCACGGCGAGAAAGTCTCCGCTGTTGATTTCACCGGGCGTTTGCGGGGTGATCGTCTGATCCGCGGTCCCGCTGTTGGTCGTCAGCAGCCCAGCGATCGGGTCCGACTCGTTGACATTCGACAGGCTGATCGCTCCGAACTGCCAGTCGCCGGTGGTGGCATCGCCGGTAAACGCATTCTGGTTGAAATTTAAACTCAAGGTGAACTCGCCGACCGCGGGATTGGTCAGATACCAGACGCCGGCGATCTGGTCGTTGCTGCGCTGCTGGAAGCCAGCGAGTGTCAGTGCAACACTGTTAAAGGTGACGCTGATATTAGCCGCATTGACTGTGGGAACAGAGTTGTCATTCGACGCTCCCGCCATCGTGACGACGAGGAACTCGCCGTTGTTGTCGAAAGAGAATGAGCCGCTCTCGTTGCCAGCATCCACTGAATCAAGGTTTCCCGATGTCCCGGTGTTGCCGACAATGATGGCGCCCTGGGCCACAGGAACACCCCGTAGCAGCAGGGCAATGGCCAAACCACCGCACAGCCCCAGCGTTCGCGTGACGTAATACGACTTTGTAAACATGGGCTAGACCTCCGTTAAAATGATTGATGCAATGACCGTGCCGTCGCCAACAGTTCCACGGGTCAACTCTTTGCCTGCCTCGACCGTGAGCCGGTTTCAAGACTGGTGATCTCCAGCATGCACGAAGCATAGCACATCGCTATAGCCCATACAATGGTTTGAGCACCAAATTGGGCGAATTTAATGAATTTAATTAAAAATCGGCAGAAAGGCGATTTCGGTTCTACTTGGCAACAGAGGCAGATTCTTTGACGCCGAAGAATTGCCGCGTTCGCTTGACGCCGTTGGGGACGAGCGTAAGCCAACCATTCGAGATTTCCTTCGTGTGCTGCTCTTCACGGGTCAGCGGCGGGATAACGTCGCTTCCATGTGCTGGAACGAACTTGATCTCAAACGCCGGGTCTGGACCATTCCGGCAGCAAAGTTCTAGATGGGTCAGGCAGTGGATGTTCCGTTGGCTGCATCAGTGCTCACAATCCTCAAGACCCGCCGGCAGGTTGATCCCGACGGACTGTGGGTCTTTCCCTCGCATAGGCAGGGAGCCAGTACGCCGTATTTGAGTGAACCCCGAGGCGGTTTCAATCGTGTCTGCGAACGTGCGTGGTAACCATTCCGAATCACGGCCTGGCAATGTCTGAATGCGTGTGGACTACGTCAATCGTAGATGTTGGGCGAAAGTCGATCATGCAGTGGCTCTCCAGATGGATGAACGCAGCCTATATACTATGTCCAACAACAAACGTGTTTGGGATTATCGTCTAGTCATCTGATGGTGGATCTGCCATGCCTGCAGTTTGGCCGGCCCCCGATTAGCCGAAGGAGACCACTATGCAGCTTTGGTATGACCATCCAGCCGAGCATTGGATGAGTGAGGCGTTACCCATTGGCAATGGTCGGATGGGCGCGATGATCTTCGGTGGCGTACCTTCCGAGCGTGTTCAGTTCAACGAGCAAACGCTCTGGTCGGGGCACTACCGTGATGATAATCGCCCCGATGCCCCTAGCCAGCTACGGACGATTCGCTCGCTTCTCGAAACCGGCAATCAATGGAAGGAAGCCGAGGAGCTTGCCGATAAGGCATTGACTACCGATGGCAAGGCCTTCGGAGCATATCAGGCCTTTGGTGATGTGTTGCTCGACTTCGACTCATCCCATGACGTCGTCGAGGACTACCGACGATCGCTGGACTTGGATCGAGGCGTAGTCACGGTCCGGTACAGAGTGGGCGACGTAACCTTCACGCGCGAGTATTTCGCCAGCTTTCCAGATCGTGTCATCGTGATGCGACTTGCTTCGGACGAACCCGGTAAGCTGAACCTTCGTGTGCGTTTGGAAGGCGCGCACCGCTCCGCAAAGGTCACGGCCACGAACGATACTCTCACCCTGCGAGGCCAGGTCGAACGGGATGGGTTGAACTTCGAAGCTGCCCTTGGCGTGCGTGCGGAAGGTGGTGAGGTCAGGGCGGACGGCACTTTACTTCGCATCAGCGACGCCAACAGTGTGATACTGTTACTGTGTGGTGGCACAGATTACAAGCTAGAGTATCCCACTTATCGTGGGCGGGACCCGCATGAAACAGTGGTGTCACAGTTATCAGCGGCAAGTGCTAAACCTTTTGACGAACTTCTTCGCGATCATATCGACGACTACCGTTCATTGTTTGATAGGGTGAGTCTTACGCTGGGGAATGATCCTTCTCGAGCTGATCTGCCCACGGATCAGCGGTTGCGGGACGGTCTTCCCGATCCTGCCCTACAAGCCATACTCTTCCAATACGGCCGATATCTATTGATCAGCAGTTCGCGGCCAGGTGGGTTGCCGGCCAATCTTCAGGGCCTCTGGAACGATAGCAATCAACCCGTTTGGAAAAGCGACTATCACCTGAACATCAATCTCCAGATGAACTATTGGTTGGCCGAGGTGGCCGGGCTTAGCGAATGCGCTGAGCCGCTGATGCGATTCACCGACGCCCTGCGTGAGCCGGGGAGAAAGACGGCACAGGTTCACTATGGATGCAACGGTTGGGTCGCTCACTGGGCAACGAATGTCTGGGGGAAGACCACGCCCGGCTCGAGTGTCTCATGGGGGTTGTTTCATGGTGCTGGAGCCTGGCTGAGCCAGCATGTCTGGGAGCATTACGCCTTTTCCGGCGATACGGACTATCTGCGGAGCATCGGCTACCCCATCATGCGCGAGGCTGCGGCGTTCTATCTTGACTTCCTTGTCGAAACTACGAAATGGAATCTTGAACCCACCAAACCCACGAATGATCCGCACTATTCCTTCTGGGTGCCGGGTAAGGATCAGCGACCCTACCTGGTGACTTCGCCATCAGTCTCGCCTGAACTGGCCTTTGACTATCATCTGCGAGGTGGGCGTGCCTTCGTGAGCGCTGGGGCATCAATGGACCTTCAGATTATCCACGACCTCTTCACCAACTGCATTGAAGCTAGCGAGTCGCTCAAGGTCGATGAGGACTTTCGCAGCCGCCTTGTAGCGTCCCGCGCCAGTTTGTTGCCGCCCCAAATTGGAGATCGCGGACAAGTGCAGGAGTGGGCTGTAGATTTCCCCGAAGCCGAGAAGCATCATCGGCACGTCTCTCATCTGTTTGGCCTATTCCCGGGACGACAATTCATACCGGAAACAATGCCCGAGCTAATCGAAGCCGCACGTAGAACGTTGGAATTGCGCGGCGATGAAGGCACTGGGTGGAGCAAGGCATGGAAAATCTGCTTCTGGGCTCGATTGCGCGATGGTAACCGGGCCCACAAACTCCTCACCGAACTGATGCGCCCGGTTGAGGAGAACCCGGAGGTTCGCTACGACGGCGGCGGCGGCGTCTATAGCAATCTTTTAGTGGCGCATCCGCCGTTTCAGATTGACGGCAACTTCGGAACCACCGCCGGCATCGCTGAAATGCTTTTGCAAAGCCACGCCGGGACGGTCCATCTTCTGCCCGCATTGCCCGATGCTTGGCGCGAGGGGAGGGTCACCGGCCTGCGCGCTCGTGGCGGCTACACGGTTGACATGACCTGGCGCGAAGGTCGATTGGTCGACGCTGCCGTCCATGCAGGGCTCGCTGGCACTCTTCGACTGCGTTGGCCTGACCTAAGTGGTGCGCAGCCCGCTGCCTACAAGACCCATACAACGATCGTCAAACCAAGCGATATTATCCGCATCGTAAATGGCCTGCCAGAGCTTCTGGAGTGATCATTAAGGCTCAATGGCAAGCGATCGGCGACATGTTCGCAAGTTGATACAAGCCCGGTGGCGAGTGGGTTAAGGAGAATGCTATACCCGACGATTGGGGTATCGCCCCCCCGTGGATCGCCTCGTTACAGCGGCCGGATCGGCGGCGAGGGCGACTGGCTGCGGCTAGCCAACTACGATCTCGATGCCGGTGCCGCGAAGTAGCAGGGCCTGCCTGCCAATCCGCACGGCAGTGGTCACGGCGTTGGGTCCGCCCTGCTGATGCCAGTCATGTCGTGGGGCCGAGGGCGGCGTTTGACCGGTTTCGTCGACGGCAGTGACGGCGCCGCGCAGGGCGGCTTCGACTTCGCCGCGCACGCTCCACACGACCAGCAGATCCTCGACACCAGGGCGATGGAACCAGCGGCCACGCAGCGGTCCATCGACGTAATCCCCAGCAGGCTGGCAGCCGACCAGGGGGAACCCGGACAGATCCGGCGCTGGTGGATCGGCTGGCGCTGCGGGAGTTTCGATGACCCAGTGATTGGCACCACGCAGAGCAGTGGACGCATCGGCACCGCCGGGCAGAGCCTCAACCTGCAGATCATCGACGATTACACGTCCTCCATCGATGGCGCGGATGGGTGTTGCGGAACCGTTGCGCAGCAGGCGAGTGCGCGTCAGCGAAAGACCGCCATGGCGGCGCAGGTCGAAGAAGCCACACGCCTCCCAGCCTACACGCGGTTCCAACACCGCATCCTCGAACTCCAACTGGCAGTGTCGGATCAAGCGATCGCCACCATGACAGCGTCCGTAGACCACCACGGGTTGGATGAGGCCTCTGGCTTCGACGCGACGAAACACGGTGCGGCCGGCCGTCCTGCCGTCCTGCCAGAAATGGCCGCCGTCGTACTCGTAGAGGCAGTCGATGCCGCTGATGGTGCAGTCCTCGATGAGCCAGTCATCGCTGTGCGGAGCCGGTCCGCGGTAAGCTCGATCGTTGGGTGAGAAGTGGACCAGCGCGGCGAGCGTATTCGTGCGGCCGCCACTGAAGCGATGTTCGTACCGCCCAGGCCCCTCGAAGCGGCAGCGTCGCACCGTAAGGCGAAGGGCGGAGAAGCGAATGGGGTTGCATGAGCTGTTGAACAGGCAGTCTTCGATTAGCACATCGCGGTTGCCAGCCCCGGCCAGGCAATCATCGCCGGTCTCGAAAACGCTATCGGCAATTCGCGCGCGGGCGCAGTCGCCCAGGTCGATACCATCGAAGCCGCCCAGAACCGTGAATCGCTCGAAGCTCAGATCGGTGCAGTGCCAGGCGGCGACACCCCAGTTGCCGATGTGCTGGAAGACAGCATCGCGGATGACAACATCGCGGCAGCGTTCCAACCAGATGCCATGGCGGCCGCGATGGCCCCCTTCGCCAGTGGCATCGAAGCAGTCGACGCCGTCGATCACACCCGGCCCAAGGACGCGAAGTCCGACCGCATCGCGGGCCACGAGTTGTGCCTGGTCGCTGAAGTCGTGGCAGTCGGAGGAGCCGAGCAGCACAGCTCCTTCGTCGAGGCGGATGGTGGTGTGGCTGCCCAACTTGAGCGAACCGCAGCACCAACGGCCGGGACCGAAGCGTAACTCGCCGCCTCCGGCGGCAGTGATGCGGTCGAGGGCGGCCTGTAAGACGGCGGTGTTCAGCGTCGTGCCGTCGGCGACCGCACCACAGTCGGCAACATCGAGGCGAAGACCTACCTGTGGCGTGGCGTGGAACGGAGGGAGTGGCGGGCTGACAGGTTTTTTCATGGTAAAGACTCAACGGTGAGGCCTGCTCGGCTAGTGACCTCAACACGGTACTTGTGGCCATGCCATGTTAAGCGAGGGAACGCTACGCGATGAATACCCTCGGGCAGGCATGCACCAACCACTGGCACCAGGCCAGCCTCTCGCCAGCGCATGCCCGTGGCACCATACAGCCAAGCTTGCAGGTGCGCGCCGCAGCCGGTGTGGAAGGGTACCGCATCGCGGCCGGGCGCTTCAGGCCGCACACCGAACGGGGCGATAGGTGAGGCACAAGCCTGATGATCGATATAGCGGCGCATGGCAAGACGGTCACCAGCCGCTGCCGCCTGGATGGCTTGAAACGACATATCCCAGGTCTGAGGTTTGGCCAAATCCCGCTGAATCTCAGCAGGTTCAAACGGCCACTCGAGGGGGTAGACCAGCAATGTCTGTGTCCACGCCAGAGGCCCGCTGGCGTGACGGTGTCCGATGACCTTTCCCTCCCGCTGCGGCAAGGCAAGCCTCCGCGCGATGTTGAGCCAAGCGGGGTTGGATGGCTGCTCGGTGATACAGCAGGCGTAATCTGCCAGTTGCAGGATGACGCGGGCCGCGGCAGTGGTGTAGGTGCAACAGTCCACCAAGCCTTCGGACTCACACACGCACCAGATGCCGTGCAATCCCAGATGCTCAGGCTGGTCGGAGAGCGGCTTGGCCATGCTGGCGAATAAATCGGCGACACCTCGGATCACGGGCAACGCGTGGGTCGCCAGCCAACTGCGATCGCCGGTCGCGCAGTAATACCACCATTGCGCAATCGCTACCGCGGCGTTGACATGCACCTCGCCGCGAGGCATGTCATGATCGTTGGGCGCGTGGTTCTCCAGGCCTGTAAGTAGATCGCTCTCCCATGCGTACTTGATGCCCGCCCAACCTTCATCACGAGCGCGTTGCGTCGCTGTGTCCACAATGCGTTGGCGGAAACCCACCACGCCCCGACATTTTTGAGGTTGCAGTGGCAGAAGCGCGGGAAACTGAAACAGGTCACAATCCCAGAACACCCCGCCGTTGTACACCGTGCTGGCGATCCCGCCGACCGGCCAAGCCCAGCGATCATCCTCACCCGCAGCCTGCAGCAGGTTGAACAGATCAACGCGTGCCTGCTGCGCCAGGGCGGCATCCCCCTCGAGGACGACGTCCGCTTGCCAGAGGTCTGACCAGGCCTGCTCGTGCTGCGCGATGTGACTGCGAGGGCCTTGATCCCTCGCCTGGATTGCGCAGCGCCTGGCACGACAGGCGAGCTGCGATGAATCCGCGTCCCGCTCCAGGCCGGCAAAGACGTCGAACCGCCATTCCTGACCGGCTTGAAGCGACCTCTCGCACGTGAATGCGGCGAGCGCGGCCTGGGATTCGGCCTCGGCTTCCATCATCAACCATCGAGCCTCACCTTCGCTCGCATCCGCCAAAGCCATCGCCAATCCGACGCTGTGACTGTGCTTGGCTGTGGCACGCACTCCGATCGCGCGATCAGTCACGCTGATGGCAAGCTGGTCGATCGTGGCATGTCCGGGATGCCAGCGGAAACGTGTGCGTTGCTCCCGACTGCCCCCACCATAGCCCGGTGGCACATCGTGGCGAACACGAAAATCAAAACGCCTGGGCTCGGGGTGTGCAACCAGCGGCACACGTACCGTCAGCTCACATAACGTCGCCGCCACCAGGCGCACGGACAACAACGCCAGTCGCTTGTCATGCTGGAGAACCCGTCGCTGCGTCTCGACAGCCAGTCGCTGGCCTGCTGCATCCACGGTCCACCGCGTGGTCAGGACCGCGCGATCGACATCCAGCGACTGCACGTAGTCTGTTAACCGATCCGTCGCCGCATTGTGCAGCGGTTGACCCGCCAACCAGATCTCGATGGTCTGCGTATCGGGAAGTCGGGCTGCCCGGCGGATATCGCCTGGCGTGTCATCGACGATGCCCACGGCGAACATGGGCGAACCCGCCAAGCCCAGCGGCTCATTCTGATACCCAAAGTTCCCGTTGGCCAGGGACGGCACCGCGATGGGCAACAAGGGCGTATAAGCGTGCAATTCCATGACGTAACCCTATAAACCCAAAATACACCCAAAATTAGTGCCGAGTCGGAGGCCAAAAGCCGAGATTTGGCAATATATGCGATTAAATCGCAGATTGCAAAGCCCACGCGCTATGTGACCCCTTGACACCACGCCAATAGTGATGTACCATGTTTTGGGACTATTATGGGAGAGTCAGTTTTGGGTGTCACGCAACTACTTCCCGAAGCAACCGCCACCTCCAGCGAAACCTCCGTGCACGCAGTCACCGGCACGTTGAGGCAATGGATCTGTGGTGGCAAGTGGGCCATCGGTCAGCGGCTGCCTGCCGAGCGTGAGTTGTCTACTCGCCTGAAGGTCGATCGCTCTGCTGTGCGCAAGGCGCTGGCCCAGCTCACCGATGAAGGTTTGGTTCGTCGAACCAGTCCCCGTATGCGCATCGTTTCGAATGCTCCCCAGCGTCGGAGCTGGCTCATCAGCAATGCGGTGACGATCATCTCACCGCCACCTGATGTGCAGTACGACGGCCACCTTCTCACAGGCTGGAGCGAATATGTCGCCCAAGGCGCTTTCGCCGCGGCTCGCCAGCGAAACTGGAATGTTCTGGCCATTCCGCCGCAGCAACTCGACGAGCAGGCCATCGAGCATCTGGTGGCCGAACGGCCCAAGGGCGTGATTCTCCCCGAAGTCCACGGCGACCGGGGCGTAGTGCGAAACCTCATCCGCGCCGCAGACGATCACGCACTGCCCCTCGTCGTCTACGAGCAAGGCGACCTGTCCGACTGTGATTCGGTCGCTTCAGATCACTACGCCGGTGCCCACGCGTTGACCAACTGGCTCATCGCCCGGGGACGTCGGCGGATTCTGCCCGTCTTTGAACGCCGGGAGCCGCAGCCCTGGTCAGCCCGACGCATTGCCGGTTACCGCGCCGCGATGACGGAGGCGGGCCTGCAGCCACTTGACGTCGCCACCCTCCCGCCGATTCCCGAAACACATGGCCAGAAAAAAGACTTTGACGATGCCGCCCACATGATGGCGGGCTACCTGGTCACCTGGCTGACCTGCACCAAGCCCATCGATGCCCTGATGGTCGTGTCGGATCGCCCAGCGTACTTCGCCTCCGCCGCCGTCCGCCTTTTCGGGCTCACGCCGCATCAGGATGTGAGCATCGTCGGCTACGACAACTACTGGCAGGACTGCATCAACGAGCAGAAGTTTGAGACCGCCGGCCCGCAAGCCACCGTCGATAAGCAAAACGTGCAGGTCGGCCAGGCACTCATCGAACTGCTCGAACAACGACTCAATGGTTCAACTCACGATCAACCGCAGCGACGCGTCGTCGCCCCCCGACTGATCGAATGTATCTAGCTTCTACAGGAGGTCTCACCGTGCAACCGCTTAATGTCAGTCGTGCACCATTCTCATCGGAAAGGATCAGCCTCATGCACACCAAGCTCAGGAAGCCAGCGCTCTCCCTGTTGGTCGCACTTGCCGCTGCGGTGGGATTCGCCAGCCACGTCCCGGCGGCGACGATGCCCTTCTCGAATGATTTCTCTTCAACCGGATTTACCAACCAGTCCACGTCCACCGGCTCCAATTTTACGGTGGGAGGCGGTAACCTGACGTGGTCAACCACGGAAACGAATCTGAAAACTGGGACCGCAAGCGAGCTGTTCGACAACATGGCGGGAAGCCATTTCACCACGAGTGTACAATTCGAGGTCACTTCGTCCACTCCCACAGGTAGTGCCGCCGTGGGATTCGGTGTATTTGCGAGTACCAGTAATTTCGGTTCTGCCGCTGGACAGCACTATCTTTTGGCCGATTTTGCCTTCGGTAGCAGCCCGGGAACTCTGCGCTTTGTGAAACAAGGTTCAAGTGGCACCCTTACGGGTGCGGTCAACGGCAGTGCGCTTCCAACCACCGTTGCGAACACCACCTTTACCCTGGTTCTGAACGCTGCCCACACCACAGGCAACATCTATAACATGACGCTCAGTCTTTTCGACGCGGCGGGAACCACTCAAATCGGAACCTCCGCCACCGCGACCTACACCACGATTAATGAGCCCGCTGGCGGATTCTATCACGGCCTCCGGATCCGCAGAGATAATTCGTCGGCAAATACCACTGTCAAATTCGACAACTTTTCCGTCGTCATCCCCGAACCCGCATCGCTGGCCTTGTTGGGGATTGGCGGCCTGCTGATGCTCGGCCGATCACGTCGCAGGTCGTGAGCTAAACGGTGTCATACAACAACTAACCAATCAACGTAACCATGCACCTCAACACCAGGAAGGAATCGATCAAATGAAAAACATGCTCAACAAATCTACACACGCCCTGCTCGCCGCCTCGCTCCTGATCGCTTTGCCCGCCACTGCGGCCACGTTGCAGTGGGACGACAACACCGTCACGGCGGGTCTTCAATCGATGGGCGGTACCCCACGACAATGGACCACGGGAGTGCCTGCAGCGGGCAATTGGACCATCGACAGCGGCGCCACGCACCAGAACTGGGTCAACGCCAACAACGACACCGCCAACATTTCCTATGGTGGCGACCACCAGATGCAATTGCAGACAGCGATCACCGTCAACGCCATCGAGCTGAACAATACGAATACCACCGGTACACGCAGGCTGCAAGTCTTGAACAACACTCTTACACTGACCTCCGGTCAGGTGAGCGGCAACACGACGGGACACCTTGAGCGAATCCTATTAGGTTCACAGGTGTCGGGTAATAACGGCCTGACTTTCACCAATATCGACGGTGCGTGGCTGACCAACACCGGCAACAATTTCACCGGCGACATTGTGATGAACGGCGGCACACTCAATCACCAAAACCAGGCCAACGATACCTACGGCGCCGCCGGGAACAAGATCCGGTTGAATAACGCTGGCCTCAGCAGCAACAATGCCACGGCGACCATCACGCGGGAGATCGTCGTGACCGGCGATGTCACGTTCAGGGCGCACAGTGATGCGGGAACTGGCCTGAATCCCCTCGTCGTCAACGGGCCGATCACCGGGACGGGCAACGTGACTTTCACCAACATCACCGCCAACAACGTTGGTAGCCTAACCCTCGGCGGCAGTGCGAGCAACACCTACGACGGCGTGACCCGAGCGTATGCCAACCTGCTGCAACTCAACAAATCCGGCGGTGCGACCGCCGTTGCAGGCAACCTCGATATCGGCGGCGGGCCTACGGGAACCGATGTCGTCCGCTACCTCGCGGGCAACCAGATTGCCGACACCTCCACCGTCTTCATCAACGCCTCGGGCCGGCTTGAGATGAACAACTTCAGCGATGTGATCAACTCGCTGAGTGTCCTCTCCGGAGGCATTCTGGACCTCGGCAGTTCAGGTGTGTTGACCGTCAACTCCCTCATTATTGATGGCAACACGCAACTGGCAGGAACCTACGAAGGGGGCGACTTTACCTTCCTCACGGGTACGGGCACAAGCCAACTCGTGGTGATTCCCGAACCCGCATCGCTGGCTCTGATGGGCCTCGGTGGCCTGCTCATGCTGCGGCGCCAGCGGCAGAACAAATGATTAACCATTCGAGCATCGCCGTCGAGAGACGTCGATGCTCTTTACCGATCGACAACCAATCCAGAATCACTGGTTGAATCGCATGCAAGCTAACAGACGATCATTCGCGTTTACTCTCATTGAGCTGTTGGTGGTGATTTCGATCATCGCGTTGCTCATCGCTGTGTTGCTTCCTGCGCTGAGCTCCGCTCAGGCGGCGGCGCGGCAAGTGGCGTGCCTGTCGAGCCAGCGCCAAATTGGGCTGGCGGCAATGAATCATGCCAACGATCGCCGAGAGCGCCTGCCTCTGGCGGGGCTGATGCCCGCCGCAAGCCAGTGGCCGACGGAAATCGTCACTTACAGTGACGGCGGCAACGCGCGCGTCGCGCCGTTGCCCGTGGCGATAGCCGGCTACATCGACCATAGCGTGCGGCTGGACTCGCTGGCGAATGTCGAAACGGATATGGATCAGGGCGCAGCCCGGCGTCTCTTCACGTGTCCTTCAGATGGCGGTGGACGCCGAGTGAATCTGATCCAAGGTGGCGGATGGCAGGGACCGTGGGTCTGGAGCAGCTACGCGACCAACGAGGGAGCCTTGGGTTGGGATACGACGGGCCGTCGCGGCCGCGGTGATCTCAAGCGGATACCAAAGCCTTCAGAAACACTTCTGCTCATTGACGGTTTGCCCCGTCGTGTTAATCCCTCGACCAAGGACGACTACCTGGCGATGGTGGCGAACTTCGTTGATGCGACCAAGACGCTGCTGGATGTACGCACGGCCAATCAGGCCGGGTGGGTTCAAGCGCTGGCGTTTGATCGGCACAATAACGATGCCGTGAACCTGCTGTACCTCGACGGCCACGCCTCAAATCTTCTACTCGCGGACACCAACGCGTTGATTGAGGTCCGTATCACACCCGAGTGAAGCCTTCATCGCCATCCACTCACTCGAACATAGATAAAGTGGTGGCCACACAAGGAACAGTCATGTTACGGTATACGACCAAGCTTGTGCTCCAGGGGCTTTGCATTATCGTGATTGCGGCAGTTGGATCCGCGGCGGGCGTTGTGGACGAGGCCGACAAATCGCAAAGCACGATAGTAGTCCAGGAAACTTTTGACGCGCAGGAGTTTCGCGGATGGTCGACACAGCCTTCCACTGATGTACCGGGAGTTAAAGGGGACCTGGTATCCGTGGAAGGGTCAAAACCGGAACGTCGGGCCGCAAGACTTGGCTTCGCTTTCGCCATCAACGATCAGGACAAAGTCATCCCCGACACTTGGAAATTAGTCAGCTCGACCTTTGCCTCAAACGCCCGCCCTCCGAAGGACGCAAAGATTCGTGTGGTGTTTAGGGCCCGCACGAGCCAGCCCGGACGCTCCGTGCGCGTGATGCTCCACGATCAGCATGGCGAAACCTTCGCAACGGGTACCAAGCGGCTGACCGCAGAATGGCAAACGATCGAGTTGGCTCTGGATGGCGAGTCAGTGAAGCACTGGGGCGGCGACCCTGGCGACGGGATCGTCAATTGGCCTCTCAAGTTGCTGGCCATAGAAGTCATCCACTGGGGTGGCGTCAGCAAAGAGGGCAGGGAGCATCTGTGGATCGAAGATATACAGGTGCTCTACGATAAGTTGCCGCAAGAGTGAGTTACGACGGCGCAACCTCGAGTTCTTGTTTTGGGCCGTAGCCGACGTGGTTTCCTGATGGGCCTCAGGCCATCTTGCATGACCCTCCAAGACTACCTGTTGGCCCTACCTGATGTGCCGCGGAGTATTTCATGAGTTACTTGGTGTTGCCTCGACATACTGCATGGGTAGCTTCGATAGCGCTGACCTTGGTGCTGTTTCTGTGTATGCCTTCCGCTTTTGCGCAGCCAGCCAAGTCCGATGGAGCTAACGCTCTGGTCCCTACCAAGTGGAAGGTCGTTGAGGGTCCAACTGATAGTCTGCAGGCAACCGATGCGTCTAGCAGCGATTATCGATTATCTGTTGATAGGGGAACCGTAATACTGGCGGCGGAGCTTTCCGGCGATTTTCTAATCACGCTGGCTCTTCCAGACGCTGCGGCCCTGCCCGAGGGCCTAAGCGTGGGCTTGGGAACCGTTCGAGACTTTTCAATTGGCAGCGGTATTCATCGCGAGGGTAAGCGGCCGGTGGCCTATCGGCTGATGCGTTCGGGAGGAATCCTCGGACGCCAGTACTCCTATAACGGGATCGACTGGGACTACGACCAGAACAGCAGCGACTGGGCAGTGTTGCCCGACACGATTCGCGTAACCGTGAACTTCACAGTGGAGAAGCCAGTCGCCGATTTGCCCGTTCGTCTCACGGTTGTAGATCCTGGCGCAATGAACCCACGCTCTTCCTGGGTGGGCAACACATACCCTGACAGGGCGCGAGCGGTGCCTTCCACCATCGGTGCTATTCACGCCACGCCCGACGGGGCGGTTCACACCAACGGCCACTTCAACGAATCCACATGGAGTCAGAAGATCTATGGTGCGGATGGTGCGTACATTGGTCGCCATGCGATCGGTGGCGCGGGTTCGCGTGGGGGCTGGGCGATCGTGGGGGACGAATCCCACCTCTACTTTGTAGATAACAGCCGTCGGTGCATCTTTCGCAGCCAACACGACGGTTCGCACGGCGGGCTCAGCCGGGAGTTGCCTCAAGGCTCGCTCATCGTTGGTATGGCGATCCATGATAACCACCTCTATGCATCCGATCTCATGGGCAATCGCGTTCTCCGCTTCAAATTGCCCGGCCTTGAACCAGATGGTGATCTTTTGGTCAACACTCCGGGCCAGATCGCTATCGATGCCCGCGGCATGATATGGATCGTGCATAACGAACACACCCATGTCGCCCGCATGGCCGAAAGTCGACTCAAGCGTGAGCTAGGACATTTTCCCCAACCGGTTGTGATCGGGTATGCCTTGGAGGGTGATGCGCTTGTCGAGAAGCTCAGGCTGGAGGGTTTGGCTGACCCCATGGCCATCCACTATCACGCCACTACCGACACTTTGCTTGTCGCGGACAACGGCCCGGACTACAACATTAAGATATTCGGCAACCTGGACAAGCCCCCAACGGTCATCGGCTCAATCGGCCAACTCAATGGCATTTACGCAAAGCCTGCGGGCGAGATAAGACCCGGCCACCTCAACGGAGTTCAGGCCATCACGTCCGCGGGCGCCGATGTCATCTATGTCGTCAACGCTGGCAAGCGGCCGGAGTTTGGCTCCTGGCACGGATCGGACCTTCGTCGGTTTGAGCGTGAGACAACAACCGGGCGATGGCAAGAGCGATGGAGCTTAGTAGGCCTTCATTTCGTTGACTTTGGCGTAGTAGACCCGCAAAGCGAAGACGTCTTTTCGCGGACAGAGCATTACCAGATGGACCATGATGCTCACAACGGTGAGAACTGGTCCTATCACGCTTTCACACACGATCCGTTCGCTTTCCCTCATGACCCCCGGCTGTGGGAGCGGATGTATCGCGTGTACAAGGTCGTGCAACGAGATGGGCACAAACTACTGTTCCTGGGTAGCGATCAAGCTCCCTTCCTGGTCGTTTATCGATTCGACAGCGAGAGCAACGGTTATACCGCCATCCCGGCCGCCCTTATCACCACGCAGGCATTACGCGCCGGCAAATGGGGTCATCCTGCGCCTCAACCGGTGGAAGTGGACAGTAAACGGTCGTGGTACTGGATTGATGCCAACGGCGATGGCCAGATGGACGCCGAAGAGCAGCATCTGCTGGAGAACGGCTCCACTCGCATGGAGTGGTCGGTTGCATCGAACGGCGACATTTATCAGCCCGGGGACGATGGCTTCGTCGTGCATCGCCTCGATGGATTCGACGACCACGGCGTGCCGAAGTACACCTTTGCGGCCGAGAATATCCCCTATCCTGATCCGATCATTTCCTTCTGGCGCAACACCGGGAATCGCGTGGAATATGATGCCAAGCGCGATGTGGCCTTCGTTGGCGGGAATACTCAGGAACGTCGCGGCTTCCAAGGCATGTTCCCCCGCGAGGTTGCTCGGTTTGATCACTGGTCCGATCCGGCTCGCCGTCGGCTCGTATCCCGCACCATCCTGCCTCACGACAACGACCGCTGGCCCGGTCCGGGCGAGCGCACCCGCAATCTGGGGGGATGGGACTATGCAGGCGATTACCTATTTGTCGGCTCGCTCAAGCCATCTGTCTTCCGCGTTTACGATACACGTACCGGCAGTTTGATCGACGCCTTCTCGCCGGGTCCCGAATTGGGTGGTGAGATGGGGGATATGGACCGCGGTGCGATAGGTGTGCGCGTCCACAAGCGTGCGGATGATCAGTACATCATAGTCGCTGAGGAAGATTTCTTTCTTAAGTTGGCCGTGTTTTACTGGACCCCGCCCACTCAAACCGCGCCCGCGCAACATCTCGCAACCCCCACACTGCAAACGCATCCCACGTCGAAGGGGACTCGCATAGACTGGAATATCGAGGGGCTGGCGGTGATCGATGGGTACCTAGTTGAACGCCGCAACGGAAACCAGCAGGTAGCCCGGTTGACACCCAAACCAGTATTGGCCAGCACTTTCTTCGATGAGCAACCTCGATCCACCGAACAACGGGAGTACCGGGTTATCCCTGTCTCGAATGGCGAAAAAGGCTCACCTTCTCCTTGGCGACCGGGATCATACAGCCCACCGCGCGCAGAGTTCAATGGTGAAGATCACACTACCTTAGGAAACTGGCAGGGGCGTTACGGCAAGGAGGGGCATTATCTCTTCCCCGACGGGCAAATGCCACTCACACTTGGAAACGGCAGCTTCGCCGGGGCACAGTTGCCCCAAGCAGTTCGCATCTTCCCCGCACAACACATTTCTCAAACCCATAACTTCGGCGATGCCCTCGACGATGCCATGCTTCTTGCCCTGCCAAACCGTGTTGATCGTGCGCGCCAAAAATGGGCTTGGCGATCGAACAATGGGACGGTTCATGTTCAGGTCCTCGATGGAACACCCCGCCTGTTTAGCTTGTACATCCTTCCGAACCGTGACCCTACGCCGGTGCAAGTGACCTTGATCGATCCCGGCACCCGAAAAACACTCGACCAGCAGTCGATTACAATCAGAGAGCGCGGATACGGCGTCTACCTGACATGGGAGATCAACGGCCACGTTGAGGTCCACATCAGTAGCCCCGGCGGCGATCCGCGCATCCCGGGATTCTTCATTGACCCCATCAATAATGACGAATAAGGGGGCGATGCATGGATAGCGGACAAGAGGTGGTGTCGGCATGTGATGTGAAGAGGGTTGACCGCATACAACGCGCGGTGAGACTGTTACAAGTGCAAAAGTGAAACCCGGAGAAGGTGGTAATACAAATGACACTACTCAGTGATTCCAGCTCATCGGACGTTTGCCCGTCTACATCGCCCCTCGCAGGCATCAGCATTCGCCGTGTCGATGTGGCTTCTGCCGCCCTTCCATGTAATAGCGGCATTCGTATCCGCTATCCGATCGAGAACGCCTCGTGGGTCTGGCATCCTGATTTGATGGCGGGGCAGGAGGCGTTTGTGCGCTTCAGTCTTCCATTGCACCTGGACCGCAGTTCAACGATCACACTGGACCTTTCCGCAGATCAGCGTTATCAACTTCAGGTCGATGGGCAATGGGTCGGCAGCGGTCCGGATCGAGCGGAGATCGGCGGTTGGGCGTTTCATCGTTATGAACTTTCATTGCCCGCGGGGTCACACGAGTTGGCTGTCCTAGTCTGGTGGCTTAATAGTTCGCATAAGCCTGTGGCGCAGTTGACAATCCGTGGTGGCTTCGTGTGTCATGCTCATGGTGAATGGGATGCCCTGATCTCCACGGGCAAGGCCCCCTGGCAGGCCTCAATCATCCCCGGCATCCAGCCCCACGACCGCGCCGAACGTCTGGGGTTCTATCACGCTATTGGCTGCTCATTTCGGATGAATGGCGATCAACTCCAGCCGGAACACGCCAAACCCGCGGCTGTCATTCATACACCTTGGGATGACCGATCAGGTCAGGCCAGTGGGCGGTGGCGGCTGGAACCAAGTTGCCTGCCAGAACAACAACGGCGGGCCTTTCATGGGGGGCGAATCCGCGTGGTAGCTCAAGGACGCGCCGACCGGTTTGATCGCGAGTGCGATGCCCAGGAGTCACAGACGTGGGCACCGCTGACCACGGGTAAGCCGGTTACCATCCCCAGCCATTCGCATCTCACGTTACTCTGGGATTTGGAAGACTACCTCTGTGCCTATCCGCAGATCATACTTCAGAACGGCGCTGGTTCAACGGTAGAGATCGCCTGGGCCGAGCGTCTCCAGCTTGATGAGTCACGCCGCCCGATGCCCGCCGATGACCGCAGCCAGGTTCAGGATCGCTTCTGGTTGGGCTTTGGCGATCAGGTTCTTCATGATGGTGGCCTTCGCACCTATAGCGTGCCGTGGTGGCGCAGTGGCCGATATGTCCGACTGGTAGCAACGACATCGGATGAGCCGCTCACGATCATAGATGCCCGTCCTATTCGGACCGAGTATCCGTATGACCCGGCCTGGAAGTTCGATGGTAACGATCCGAAGTTGCCATCGCTTTTGGCCATGTGCGAGCACACGCTTCGCCAGTGTATGCACGAAACGTTCGTCGACTGTCCCTACTATGAGCAGTTGAACTATGTCGGCGATACTCGCCTGCAAGCTCTCGTATTCATGGCTACATCATTCGATGACCGGCTAGTACGCCGATGTTTGACGTTATTTGATCGCTCGCGCTGGTTCAATGGCTTTGTTGCGGAGCGGTGCCCCAGCGATCCCTATCAGGCCAGCAGTACCTACAGCCTCATCTGGACCTTGATGCTGCGTGATTACGCGTGGTGGCGCAACGATCCGAACTATGTGCGCCAGCTACTCGTAGGCAACCGATGCATGCTTGAGCAAGCGTTGGCGCATCGCGACGCGTTGGGATTGCTCGGACAGATGCCGGGCTGGACGTTTGTCGACTGGGTGAAGCGCGAAGACTGGCAGATGGGCATCCCGCCAGGAGTAGACCCCGGCCCCTCGTCGATAGTCAGCCTCCACTTGCTGCTTGCGCTGGAGGCAGCATCACAATTGGAGCGGTATGTCGGTGAGGGGATTCTGGCGGATCGCTATGACGCGTTAGCCGGGCAATTGCTTGACCGCGTGATCGAAGTGTTCTGGGATGATGCCCGCGGTATGCTGGCGGATGATACAGATCATCACCACTGGAGTGAACATGCCCAGGCTCTGGCGCTGTGTTCGTCGCTGTTGAGCGCGGAGCACCGCAGCAGCCTCCTCGATGCGCTTGCACAACCCACTCCGGATATGGCCAAGGCCACAGTGTATTTCAGCTTCTATGTTCTGCAAGCACTGGCCGAGGCTTACCGGGGTGATCAACTGCTTGCCCGGCTGGAGTTCTGGCATGCATCGTTGAAACAGAATCTGCTGACGACGCCGGAGGCACCTTCACCATCACGTAGCGATTGCCACGCCTGGGGTGCGCACCCTCTGTATTTCGCCCTCACCGCACTGGCGGGGGTCAAGCCGGACGGACCAGGCTTTGAGCGGGTGCGCATCGAACCGTGTCTCAGTTCACTGCCTCGACTCAAAGCGGTTGTGCCGCATCCCAAGGGCATGATTGAGGTTGACCTTCATCGCCACGGTGACAAGCTGCTGGGCTCCGTGACTTTGCCTGTCGGTCTTTCGGGAACCTTTACATATACTTCGCAGAAGATCGCGCTCGCACCGGGCATAAACGAAATCTCGGCATGATTAAAGTTGAGCCATTGGTCTGAATTCGATAGCGATCCATCATCAGTAAATGAGGACCTATGTTCACAACAGAATCGCTAGTCATATGTGTCCTGCTCCTATGCGCCAGTTCCATCGCATTGGGCGATGTCCAATTGACTTTGCCCGGCGAGGTGAACGGTTTGTTTGCGAGAGACTGGCCGACGCAGACTGACGGAGATGTTGACGAGCCGATCGCCGTGCGTGTCACCGGCTCGGGACCTGTCACCGTCACAGCTACCGACGCATGGGGGACGGCGATCGACTGGCGACACGAGGTGACACTCAACGGCGAAGCGGTTGACCTGCCGTTGGCGGTATCACACGGGGTTTATCGTATCGAAGCGCGGGATGAAGGTGGCGGCGTGGTTGCACAAGTGCAGGCGGGCATCATTCCGCCATTTCATCGTGGCATACGGCCCGATTCGTTCTTCGCGTCGAACACATCGCAGGTTCGCACGGGCAAGGATCTTGATCTGCTCGAAGCAATTGGCATGAAAGTCCAGCGTGCGCACTTCCAGAACATGACGCCTGCGAAGTTACAGGCGCAGCGTGATCGCCATACCTGGGTGCTGCCCATCGTTGGCTATGCTGATCCATTGCCGCGATCTGAACAGGCGTTGCGGCTAAAGCAGTGGGGCCCGCCCGCGGACTTCAACGCCTTCGTCGAATACTGGCGCGGCCACATCGCGCAGTTCCCGGAGATCAAGGTGTGGGAGTTCTGGAACGAGCCTTGGATCTTCGAGTGGACTTGGGCCGACACGCCCAGTGAGTATCGGCGACTGCAGCGGCTGTGGTCGCAGATGGCGCTGGGCGTCCAGCCGCGGATGCGCATCATCGCTGGCAACAGTTGGATGTTCGTGCAGGATCACATCGAGCCCTATCCGTACGCGTGGCGGGGCCTGCTGGCGGGGACCACCCACCACCCCTACAGCAGCACCGCAGCCCTGACCTTCCGCTCGGGCGACAGTCAACGTTCAATCGACGCTGGCGGGCTCATCAATCAACGCATGGGGCTCGAACGTTACTACATCACCGAGGGCGGAACGAACGTAGGTACGCGCACGCATGGAGGTAGTGTTGCGCACCACTCGACGCCCAGCAACATCGTCAACGCCCGCAAACTCGTGAAGCTCTTTGTTACTACTGCCCTGACCGGCGCGTTTCAGGGCAACGCTCAGTGGGGCCTGGGCTACGGCCCGGAGTGGACGCAATCCAACGCCAGCTTCGCCGTGATGACGCACCTGCTGGAGGATCGCCCGATCGTGGCCGACATCTGGCCTCGGCAAAGTCTACTGCGCGGTGCGATCTTCGCCAGCTCTCGGCATGTGACTGGCGAAGTGCGAGCTCTACCGCGCGCCGGTGAGTTGGGCGCTCGCTGGTCCATCACGGTGCCCGAGCAGCGTGCCGACGATACTACCAAGGTCGCCGTAGTCTGGTCCTGGACGGGCCCGAACAACGATCGGATCGACACCAACGGCACGCTGACTGTGTCGGAGCCACAGGACCTTCGCGCTTTTGACCTGTTTGGTCGCGCCATCCCGCCACAGGCCGACGGCTCACTGGTCGTGCCCTTTAATCAGAACCCGGTCTATCTCGTGAGTGATGCGTTGAGCGTGGTACAACTGCACGAACGTATCGCCACAGCGACTATCCGCGATGTGACGCCTGTGACGCTCTACGCCATGCCGTTGCGTGATCCCGCTGATCGGCCGCAGATGCTGACGGTGCGCGTGGATAACCAGATGAACGTGGCGGTGCAGGGCATGTTGCGACTCGCCGTGCCAGGGCACGACATGGTGCAGGTTCCGTATCGCGCTGAGGCAGCGGAGTTGGTTGATGTGCAGGTGCCGTGGCCGGGGGTCGAAGCGTCCGCCCGTAACCAGTACGGCATCGCGGTGCAGGTCGAGGTGGAGACCGCAGCGGGCCTCAAGCTGCCTTTGGTTGACCACTCGCAAGTCATCCAAGTTGCTCGCCTCTACCGGCGCACCATCAACATCGATGGCAAGCTCGAAGACTGGCACGGCATTACTCCTATCACGATCACCGGGCGGAAGCAGATCGATCTGACTCGCTATCTGCTTAACCCGCATCTCGATCCGCCGAAGTTAGATGGGGACGAGCAGGGTGATCTGCGCGTCTACAGCGCCTACGACGACGACTATCTTTACTTCGCCGTGGAAGGCCTGGGCAAAGCGACGAAGGTAGGCGACACCGCCGTCGAAGGCCTGCCGTGGAAGCGAGGGGATACAACGGGGTTAAATTTTCCGCAGTATCAAGCAGACACGGTGCATCTAGCGTTTGGGTTCCGTGACCGCGTGCCCGGTTACGGCCGCCAGATGAACGACCCATGGGCGTGGAAGGGACACTTCTACGACACGGATTACCACTACCTGGCTTATCCGACGAAAGATGCCGGCGATCTGCTCGTGCGGCAATGGGGGCCGGACACTGATCGTCGCACTGCCTACCAGATCTCTGAGGTGCCGCACGTGCAGCCCGTGCCCTTGAGCCGCATCGTCATCACCGATGGACTTTGGGAGATCGCCATTCCCCGGGCGGAAGTGGCGATGTTCGACCCGCAGCGCGGTGCAGTGCGTCTGGGGTTGATCGTCGGTGGCCGCAACTGGTCCGACACCGCGGGCGTCTTTGATTACTGGCGTTGCAGCGGCTCCTTCCAGCCTGCATGGGATTTCCGCACCCCGGCACAGACTTACTTCGGCATCGATCCCTAACTCAACAGTCCTGACTCAACTTTCTATCGCGGCGCAACAGGCGATCTCCCTTGGCTTCCTGCAAGTGCCGAATCATCGGGGTGATTATCCAAGCCCAACCCCCCCCCCTGCAAGGGGTTTTTTGATCGGCGTGATCACGGGCCGTGATCGCGGGCGGGCCTCGCCTGGCTCAGGCTGCTATGTCGCGACGTCCGCCTCGGCCTCGGCGTGGTCCGGTACGGGCACCGTCGTTGCGTGGGGGGGAGGGGTTGCCGTAGCGGGGGGCTGCGGAGGAGCGGTAGGGGCGTCCACCGGTGCTGTTCTGGCGGTTGGCGGGCCGCTTGCCGGGGTAGTTGCTGCGGCCGTTGCTGCCGCTGGAGGAAGCTTGGCGTGCTGCGGCGATGGATGCTTCCGACTCCGTGAGCGCGGGGGCATCGGTGCGGACGGCTACGGCTTTGCCGATGAGGCGTTGGATGGCTGCGAGGTGGCCTCGCTCCTCATGGTCGCAGAAGGAGATCGCCACGCCCGTGGCACCAGCGCGAGCTGTGCGACCGATGCGGTGCACGTAGGTTTCAGGCTCGTGGGTCAGATCGTAGTTGATGACGTGGCTGATGCCATCGACGTCGAGGCCGCGGGCGGCGATGTCGGTGGCGACGAGCACGTGGGTCTTGCCTGCCGTGAAGTTCTTTAGCGCGCGTTCGCGGGCGTTTTGCGTCTTGTTGCCGTGGATGGCTTCGCAGTGCACGCCGGTGGCGCGGAGTTGTTTGACGACGCGATCAGCACCGTGCTTGGTGCGAGTGAAGACCAGCGCTCGGCTGACGCTGGTGACCTCCAGCAGATGCGAGAGCAACGCTGGTTTGTTCTTCTTGCTCACGTGGTAAACCGACTGCTCAACGGCATCGAGCGTGGGCTTCTCGGGTGTGATCTCCACGGTGGCGGGATTGGTCAGGAGGCTCTGGGCCAACTGGCGAATCTCACGGGGCATGGTGGCGGAGAAGAGCAGAGTCTGCCGCTGGGCGGGGAGGTGCTCGACGATGCGGCGGATGTCGATGATGAAGCCCATGTCGAGCATGCGGTCGGCTTCGTCGAGGATGAGTGTTTCGACACCACGGAGATCAACGTGGCCCTGGGCCATGAGGTCCTGGAGTCGTCCTGGGGTGGCGACGATGACATCGACGCCCGCTTTGAGGGAGCGGACCTGCGGGTTCTGGTTGACGCCGCCGAAGATGACGGTTCCGGTGATGGGCAGATTTTTGCCGTAGGTGGCAAAGCTGGCGCCGATCTGGATGGCGAGTTCGCGTGTGGGGCAGAGGACCAGACAGCGGGCGCGTTTGGCGGATTGGCGGCCATGCTTGGCTGCGGAACCGGTGGCAGACCCGGCGGCTGCGGCGGTTGCTGGAGTGGCACGGCTCTGCGAGAGGCGATGAAGCACAGGCAGGGCGAAGGCGGCACTCTTGCCGGTGCCGGTCTGAGCGCTGCCCAGCACGTCGCGGCCTTGGAGCACCAGCGGGATAGTTTGAACTTGGATGGGGGTGGCGACGGTGTAGCCTTCGGTGGCGACAGCGCGGAGGATCGGCTCGGAGAGCCGTAGGTCAACAAACTGCATTTTTCGAGTCCTTCAAGGGACCTGGCCCGGGCGCAGCCGGGATTTACCGGGCCGCTTGCCTGAACTGGAGGTCGGGGTGCACACCGCAACGGGATCGGCGAGTGCCGAAGGACAACCGAACGATGCGCCACAACTGGGTTCTTGGATGGATCGAATCGGGCCGTACGTGGCCAAAGGATCACTCAAGAGGAACAGTCGAGTCGCGTAGTATAGCAGGTTTCGGGCTGACGCGTGCGGGGAAGAATGAGATTTTCATTTGGGGGCGTCGTGCGGTTTGTTACCATGCGACGGATATGAAGGCGATCTTCGGGCAGAAACACGCGATAAAGGTTCTCCAGGCAGGGCTCGCCAGCGGGCGGTCGCATCACGCTTTTATTTTTTACGGCCCCAAGGGCGTAGGGAAGTTCACGACCGCCGCTGCGTTTGCTCGCGTGATTTTATGTCATGCGGCAGAGAAGAATCGGGAGGGTGTGCCCACGGCCTGCGGGCGCTGCCCCTCGTGTACGCTGCTTGATGCGCCGCCGCCCAAGCCCGCCAAGGGTGATGATGGCGAGGACCTTCCCGCCGCTGCCACGGCTCATCCTGACCTGCACATCGTCAACAAGGAACTGGCGCGTTACTCCAGCGACAGGCTCATCCGGGAGCGCAAGCTGCTGACGATTCCCTACGAAGTGTTGCGGGATCACCTTGTCGAGCCGGTGTACCACACATCGCAGTTGAGGCATAACAAAGTTTTCATCGTGGATGAAGCGGAGCTGATCACGCCCGTGGGTCAGAACGTGCTGCTCAAGGCGTTGGAGGAGCCGCCCGCGGGGACGTACATCATCCTGGTGACGAGTAATGAAGATCGGCTGCTGCCGACGATTCGCAGTCGGTGCCAGCGCGTCGGCTTCGGCCCACTGACGGATGGGGATGTGGCGGCATGGGTCGATGGCCAGAAGGGTGCAGCGACGGGTCAACGTCGCGATTGGGCCATCGCGTTTGCACAGGGCAGTCTGGGGCGGGCGGGATGGGCGCTGGACTATGACCTGCATCAATGGGCCCAGGCGGTCGTGCCTGCGCTTGATGCGATGGTCGGTGGGGAGTGCCCGCTGGAACTGGGCAAGACGATGGCGAAGTTCATCGACGATTTCGCAGCAGACTGGGTGAAGTCGCATGCCGGTGCCAGCAAGGAAGCCGCCAACAAGCAGGCTGCGGCGTTGATGTGGTCGATGATCACGCAACATGCCTGCCAGCGAATCGGTGAGATTGCCCGGCGGACCGACGGCGAGGATGAGAGCCAGCAGGAAGCAGTGTTAGCGCCCTGGCTGCGGGTGATCGACGCGGTGGGTCGGGCTGAAGCGGAGCTTGCAGCGAATATCAATTTGACGATGGTGTGCGACCATTTGGCCATCACCGCGCACGATTGCCTGTCACCGGCATAACATCAAACGGTGTGGGAACCATCGCTGGAGCGTGGTTCACGCCACTGATTGGTGCGAGCCAGATGGTGCGGGAAGGATGAATCACATATGTCATGGTGGGTGATATGGACCGTGGCGGAGTGGGTGGCGCGACTGGTGATGATTCCGGTGGTGCTGCGGCGTCGACTGCCTTCGATGACGGCGTTGGCGTGGTTGGCGGTGATATTTTTCTCGCCCGAGTTGGGGATTCTGATGTATCTCTTGTTGGGCTCGTCCCACCTGGGCAAGCGGCGGACACGAGCGCATCGCCGCATCATCACGGCCATGCGAAACAGCCAGCGCCTGGCGGGGCAGAAGGTTCACGTCATCCGCCCGCCGATCGACGAAAGTCTGATTCCGCTGGCCCGCCAGGCGCGATCAATCGGAGGGTTCGACATCCTGGGCGGCAATGATGTCCAACTCATCAGCCAGCAAGAGGATTTCATCTCGCAGTTGATTGCCGATATCGATGCGGCGGAGCATCACGTCCATCTGCTGTTTTACATTTTTGAAGGCGAGCCTGCGGAGCGAGTCTGCCAGGCTGTGCAGCGCGCCTCTAAGCGCGGTGTGGCCTGCCGGGTATTGGCTGATGCAGCGGGCTCGCGCACGTTTTTCAAGAGCGGGGGATTGGCGGAATGCATTTGTGAAGTGGGGGGATCCTGTTACCCGATGCTCCCCGCAGCACCCTGGCGGCGACGACTGGCACGCATCGACCTGCGCAACCACCGCAAGATCGTCGTTATTGATGGCCACATCGCCTACGCCGGGAGCCAGAATATCGCCAGCGCGTGCTACAACCCCAAGGGTCGCCTATGGGTCGATGTGATGGGCCGATTCACAGGCCCCGTCGTGGCCCAACTGCAGATGGTGTTCATCGAAGACTGGGCCTTTGAGACGGGGGATGATCTTCAAAGGCCCGACATCCTCCCGCCCATCGCGCCTGCGGGGGACATGGCGGCTCAGACCGTCGCCACCGGCCCTAGCCATGAGACGGAGATGCTGCCCAAGGTGTTGCTGGCGGCGATCAACGCGGCACAGCATCGCATTATCATCACTACGCCGTACATGGTCCCCGATGAGCCGACGGTGATGGCGCTATCCATGGCGGCAGATCGCGGGGTCACGGTGCAACTGGTGGTTCCCGAGCATACGGACCATCCGCTGGTGGCGGCAGCGGGTCGAGCTTATTACCGCGAGTTGATGGCTGGGGGTGTGCACATCTACCACCACCAGCGCGGGCTGCTGCATTCCAAGACCATGACCGTCGATGACGCTTTTGCCCTGCTGGGCTCGTCCAATCTCGACATTCGCAGTTTTTATCTCAACTTCGAAGTCAACGTGCTGCTCTACGGCCCAGCCATTACCGCCAAACTCCGCGCGATTCAGACGCAGTATCTCTCGGAGTCGCTGGCGGTCGATCCAGCCGCGTGGGACCGCCGCCCCATGCTCCATCAATACTGGGATCAGATCGCGGCCCTTGGGTCGCCGTTGTTGTGAGACCGCCTCAGCGCGGGCTTTTGCTTTACACATTCACGGAAGGAAGACCCGCCAGCGCCATGGCGACTTCGCTCTCCTCATAGCGCAGGTCCTTGAGCTTGCCGCCGAGGTAATCGGTGTAGGCATTCATGTCGAAATGCCCGTGGCCCGAGAGGTTAAAGAGGATGGTCCGCGGCTTGCCCTCTTTCTTTGCTTCAATGGCTTCGTCGATGGCGACGCAGACGGCGTGGCTGGACTCCGGCGCCGGGGTGATGCCTTCGGCTCGTGCGAACTGCACAGCCGCAGCGAAGCAGGCCAGTTGTTGACGGCTCACGGGATCGACGAGCCCGAGTTTGACGGCGTGGCTGACCAATGGCGCCATGCCGTGGTATCGCAAGCCGCCGGCGTGGAAGCCGGGGGGGACAAAGGTGCTGCCTAGGGTGTGCATCTTGCACAGGGGCGTGAGGTGGGCGGTGTCGCCGAAGTCGTAGGCAAGTCTCCCTTTGGTCAGCGACGGGCAGGCCGACGGCTCAACCGCGACGATGCGGGCTTTGGTGCCGCCGCGCAGGTGTCGCCCGATGTAGGGAAACGCCAGGCCGGCGAAATTGCTGCCCCCGCCGGCGCAACCGATGATGACGTCAGGTTCCTCACCCGCCATCTCCATCTGCTTCATTGCCTCCAGGCCGATGACGGTCTGATGGAGCATGACGTGATTCAGAACGCTGCCCAAGGCGTATTTGGTGTCGTCGCGTTGCGCTGCGACTTCGACGGCTTCACTGATGGCGATGCCCAGCGAGCCGGGGCTGTCGGGATGATCCGCAAGAATGGCCCGGCCCGCCGCCGTGCGATTGCTGGGGCTGGCGAACACTTCAGCACCAAAAGTTTCCATCAACGCGCGGCGGTAGGGCTTGCCGTTGAAGCTCACCCGCACCATGTAAACCTGAACCTCAATCCCGAAGATGGTGCCGGCAAAAGCCAGCGAGGAGCCCCATTGGCCCGCACCTGTTTCGGTCGTGAGCTTCCTGATCCCGGCCTTGCGGTTGTAGTAAGCCTGGGCGATGGCGGTGTTGGGCTTGTGGCTGCCGGTGGGCGAGACACCTTCGTACTTGTAGTAGATGTGCGCGGGCGTATCGAGGATTTTTTCTAGTCGTCGAGCGCGATAGAGCGGGGCTGGGCGCCACTGCCGGTAGATGTCACGCACCTCGCCGGGGATTTCGATATCGCGTTGGGTGGAGGCTTCCTGAGCGATGAGTTCATCGCAGAACAGCGGCGCCATGTCCTGCGGGGTGACGGGCTTAGCGGTGCCGGGGTGAAGCATGGGCGGCACAGGCTCGGGCAGGTCGGCGGCGAGGTTATACCAGGTGCGGGGGATATCGCACTCATCCAGGAGATATTTGACGCGTTGATCAGGCATGGGACACTCACACGGGGCGGGGCACGGGGCACGGGGAAAAACGGGACACGAAGATGCGAAGATAATAACGCGCGGCGCCGACGAAGGAATCGGGGCTTACAACGCCGCCGGGGCGATTGAGTAAAGTATCGCGTCCTACCTCGCACTTGCTGCAACCCCATGAATCTCAATGCTGACAGTTCGATCCCGGCGATACCGTTGCCCGAGCGGCGGGGTGTTCGCATGCGCCGCGAGTTGCGGACGATCACATTTGCGTGGGTCTTCGGGTCGCTGTGGATGTGGACCATCAGCGGCGCTGCGATGACGCGATTCGCCAAGGGGTTGGGCACACCGGACTGGGCGTTTGGCATCATGGCGGCGCTGCCGTTCGTCGGCACGTTTTTTCAGTTGCCCGCCAGTTACATCCAGGAGCGATGGGGCCACCGTAAGGCCCTGTTCATGGTCACCGCCACGACGCATCGGCTCATGTGGGTGCTTGTGGCACTGGTGCCTTGGCTACCGGGGATTGACGGCTACCGCTGGCAGATCATGATCGGCGTGCTGGCCGTCAACTGGGCCATGGGGGCCGCCGCGGGACCAGCGTGGATGAGTTGGATGGCTGATGTCATCCCAAGGAAAATCCGCGGGCGATTCTTCGGCTTGCGTAACCGCATCGGTCAGTCCATCGGCGTCATCACCACCTTGAGTATCGCGCTGATCCTCGATCACACCCAGCAAGGTGTCGAAGGCAGTGATGCCGTCCACCGCACCCTGGTCGTGACAAGCCTCCTCCTGGCCATGGCCGGCCTCTTTGGTGCTCTGGACATTCAGTCCTTTGCTCGTGTTCGCGATGAGCAGGGACGCCCCCCGAGCCCGCGCATCAAGGTGCTGCCCATGCTCATGGGCCCCTGGCACAATCCGCACTTCCGCCGCTTCCTGGCCTACAACTTCACGCTCACGTTATCCATCGCCTTCATCGGCCAATACGTCTGGCTTTACGTGCTCGACGTGCTCAAAATGGGCAACTTCCAGGCGCATCTGCTGATCATCGCGCTGCCTCTGCTGATGCAGTTGATGGCTTATCCGCTCTGGGGTCGTCTCGCCGATCGGCTGGGCAAAAAGCCGGTGCTGCTAATCTGCGGCTCCTTCATGGTGATGGGGGCTGTGGGCTGGCTGATCATGGGTCCCGATGCGGCCGATGACTGGCAACGCTATGTCGCCGACGCGGACTGGCACGCCATGGGCCGCTCGCTCATCGGTTACGACTGGAGTTGGCGAAGCCGCATCGGCTACATGATGATCCTCATGACCACCGCCACCTGGCCGGGCGTGGAACTGGCTAACTTCAACATGCTCCTGGACATGTCAGGCAGCACCAGCAAAGGTGGAGCCCGACCAGCCGACAGCGGCACGGCATACATCGCCAACAACTCCATCGCTGTAGCTGTGGGCGGCGTCATCAGCGGTGCCATGGCCAGTCTGTTGACTGGCTTGCTCAAAGAACCGATGGCCAACCTGCAGCCCGTCATGGGCATCGTTCTGACCTATCACGGCCTGCTCTTTATCCTTTCGACGATCCTGCGCGGCGTCGCCATCGGATTGGCTACCGGCCTCCACGAACCGACCGCCACGGGCACCCGCGCCGCGCTACAGTTCATGACCGGCATGATGTATTCCAATGTGCGCGAGGCAGTAACTCTGCCAACCCGTATCGTCGGCCGGGCCTATCGCTGGTCATTTCTTATGTCGCTGCCCGTGGCCAAACGCATTCGCTTCGGCCCCCGGCGCAAACCATGACTCCGACGCCGCAATCGCGGCTTGCCCATACCCACCTGGTTCGGACCCGCGGTTACTTGAAGTCGTAAACCTGCACACGCTTCCAGTGAGGTTTGAACCGTTTGATGAACTGCTGATGAAGGTCGTGGACCTGGTACACATCGTGAGCCGCGACATCATCGAGCACCACGCACAGGCCGACGTCATAGGAATTGTCCACGACATCACGCGGCGTCATGGCGGGGCGACCGGCCCAAAGCTGACGCACACCGGGGATCGGCGCCAGCAGGTCCTGACACGCCTTGCTCAACTCAGCCGCGACCGCCGCATCCGTTCCGTCCTTCAACCAGAAGTAAACCGTGTGAATAAACATGCGTAAACTCGGCAATGGGGTGAAAATTCGCGTTGATGATAACAAACAACGAGTTGAGATCAGCTTGGCCGAGTGTAGACCGGCAGGAGGTAGGTAGCACAGAAGTCGATGCCGGGCGTGGCGGCCTTGACTTCGAGTTCCCAATATGTGGGCGGGGACTGCGCTAGACGGGTGCAGGGCCCATCGTGGGGCAACAGAAATGTCACGGGCAGCGCGGCATCCGTTGCGTCGAATCGGCCGGGCCCGGAAACCTCAAAAACGTCGGCGTAAACCTGATAGCGCGAGATGGTCGTGCGACGGTTCTTGCCGTGGCCTGAGGTCTCGATGACTTCCTCGACGCAGCGAAGGGTGAAGGTAATACGGTCGTAGGCGCTCCAACCGCGGCCCGGGACAAAAGAGACTTCCGCAACATCGTTGAGAAAAAGGGGGAACTGCGCAAAGCGGATGCGGGTCCGGCCGTACTTGATCCGTCGCGCCAGGAGATAGAAGCCGTAGCCGAGCATGGCCAGAATAGCGGCATCGAACGCCAGTGAGACGAAGCCGAAGACGAGATCGCCTTTGACGAGGCCGATGTAATTGAAGGGCACGAGAAAGAGGGCGAGGAAAGCGGCAAAGAAAAAGGTTCTGACGATGTTCTTGCCCAACTCGTCGGAGCTGCCCGTGATGTCCCAGCGATGGTCGGCCATCCAGGGCTCCTGAGGGTGTTGCAGGGTCCAGCGTCGAAGGCGGAGTTGGCGGAGGACATCCTTGCCACCGCTGAAGGCGAAGAGGAGCCCGACTACGGCAAAGACGGTGCCGATGGTGCCCAGAACCCAGTTTGGAGCGTGGATGTCGCCCGAGGTGATGACATTGGCGGCGCGGAGGAGAATGAGCACGCCGATGCCGATGAAGGGCAGGCCAAATAGTATGGCGGGCCATCCGTACACCGTCGTGCCACTGCGCGAGTTGCCTCCGAGGCGTTTACGCCGAGTGTCGGGGGTGGCGACATCATCATGCAAAGTTTGCGACGCGGGCATCGTGGTCATGTCGATAATCGTACAAGACCGGCGTGGTTATTGGTGGTCTCGCAGCGCTATAGTGAAAGGCTGGTTGTAGCGAGCGCCGGAGAGCAGTGACTGTCAGCGTGGAGCACGATCATGACAATGATGCAGCCTAATTCAGATTCCGAGGCGTCGCGTGGCCCGGCAGTTTCGCCGGAGCCTTATGCCAAGCATTACCGACAGTCACGCTTTCGCCGCAAGGTGGTTGACGTGGCGGGCAGCGCCGGTCGCGGCGTGATCGAGCGGGCGTTGCGGTTCTGGTATGCGTTGGGTTCGCCTGCCTTGCCATGGCGTAACAGATTGATCATCTATGGGGCTCTGGGCTACTTCATTTTGCCCGTGGATCTGGTGCCCGACTTTATCCCCGCATTGGGGTTTGTTGACGACATGGGGGTGCTCATGGCGTCATTGACGGCTGTGGCACAGCACATCACACCCGAGGTCAAACGGTTGGCACGCCAGAAGGCGGATCGGCTGTTCGGGCACTCAGGATCGGATGCGGACCTGATCGACGAGTGAGGCGACGCGTGGTGAGGCGTGGGCTTTGGGTTGCAGGCGCGCCTCGGCGGGGCGCGCTTCAGCATCAGGGCAGCAGATTTGCCCATTGAGCCCATTGTTGGGTGACATGCATTCCGCGCTGCAAGTCAAAGCGAGGCTGGTAGCCCAGAAGTCGCCGGGCCTTGTCGATCTTGACGCGGGTGGTGGCCGCAAAGAGGTCGATGTTGAGGGCATCGGGGTAGTAGATGGGTTTGCCCGGTGTGGAGTCGGGCTCTTGCCCCGTCAAGGGCGTCCACCAGCGCGCGGGGGTCAGTCGCCGAGTGGCTTTGATAGGCAAACCCAGGGGGCTGTCCAGGAGTCGTTGACGCACATCGGGGCGCTCACGCAGAACACCAAGAGCCCAGTGGATCACACCGCGACGACTGGCTGCTTTGAGCCGGGCTGCGACGATGCGGTGGGCTTCGTCGGCAGTTACATCGACGGCGGCCTGGTCCAGCGAAAGCCCGAGCATTTGCGCCAGGTGGTCGTAGTACTGCCGCCACGTTGGGTGGTCGGGCCCGCTGATGAGGAATCGCTCGCCGACTGCTTCCGGGCGCGTGGCAGCGAGGACCATGACTTCGACGAGGTCATCGACGTAAAGCGCGTTGCAGATACCGCGGCCGGCATTGATGAGCGCCATGCGTTGCTTGCGCAGCAGTTGGAGTTGGCCCTGGGTCCACCACCCGCCCATCGGGCCGTACACGACCGTAGGTTGAATGATCGTGACAGGGAGTTGTCGGCTCGCGTGGAGGTCTAGCACGAGTTTCTCGGCCCGCTGTTTCTGCTGGGCGTAGTCCTGCGCGATGGGGCTGGCGGGCGTGGTTTCGTCGAGGATGTCGGGTGTGACCTGGCCGTAAACGAGCATGGTGCTGACATGCACGAGGCGGGCAACGCCTGCGGTCAGCGCTGCCTCGGCGACGGCGCGGGTGCCAGCAACGTTGACGCGTTCCTGAGCAGCGACATCGCCCGATGAGCCATAGGCGCAGTGGAAGATGCAGTGGCAATCGGCAGCGGCGGCGCGCAGGGCGTCGGCATCGGCGACATCAGCAGGGATGAGTTGGAGATTGAAGCGAGCGATGCGGGGCACTCGGCCAAAGCTGCGCACGACGGCACGAACGTCAGCACCGTGTTGAGTGATGAGCGTTTCGACAAGTCGGGCGCCGACGAAACCGGCAGCACCGGTGACCAGCACGCGTTTGCCCGCTAGGGACGTCATGGCTGACCCTCCGCAGAGGGCTGCATCCACGTGTGAAGCAGCGGCTGGCGTTGCTGGTAGCAGCGTTGGATGAGTTCGACGGAGCGGCGGCCTTCCTCGGCGGTGACCGATGGGGCGGTGCCGGTGGCAATGGCGTGGGCGAAGTCCGCCAGTTGAGCCGCCAGGGGCGAGGCATGAAGCGGACTGGTGTCGACCGCGCCAGGCAGTGCGGTCACGTTGCCCTGCCACTGGATCTTCTGGCCATGGAGTTGGAGAGCGAGCTTGTCATCGTGCAGAGGCATGCTTAGTTGACCGTGTCGCCCGGTGATGACGGCTTGCTTGGGCAGATCGCGAAGGCGACTGAGGCGAACGGTGCCCGCAGCGCCGGAGGCGAAGGTCAGCGACACTTCGCACTCAGCTTCGACCCCGCCCGCGCTGTCGTCGCGGTAGTGGACCTCGACGGGTTGCCCCAGCCACCACAGCAACGTGTCCAACGCGTGAACCCCGGCATCCATGAGCACGCCTCCACCTGCGATTTGAGGATCAAAGAGAGCAGGCGAAGCAGCGGGCCAGTTGAAGAGCCCGCAATCATCGATGGCAAATGATTCGATCTCGCCGAGAATGCCAGCCTCCAGCAGGGATTTGGTCAATCGAGTCGAGCGCATGAATCGGCGAACCAGCCCGACCGCCAGCGTACGTTTGGCGTCCCGGGCGGCGGCGATCATGGCGTCGCATTGGTCGGTCGTGAGGGCCATGGGCTTTTCGACCAGCACGTGCAGGCCGCGATGAAGCAGGGCGATGGTCAGCGGCGCGTGAAGGGCATGAGGCACGGCCACCAATGCCGCCTCAACACCGGCGGAATCAGGCAGGTTGGCAATGTCGCCCACAGCGTGGGGGATATCAAATCGACGGGCCAATTCGGTAGCGCGCGGGAGATTGCGATCGACCAGCGCCACGACCTTCACCTGCGGCACGGCGGCAGCGGCGGGCAGGTGGCCAAGCTCGGTGATGGCACCGGCGCCGACAATCGCCAGACGCAGAGGTGGCGGGGTAGCGGCGGTCATGGTGTGCCCTGATTGGTGTGACCGGTAGCGGTGGAAGTGGCGGCACCCTCGCTGCGGGCGCGGCGGGCTTCCCAACGCTGGAAGTTGCGGTAGCCCACCAACAGCATCAACAGGCGACGCCACAGCGCACGACGTCGCTGTCGCTCAAGCTCACGCTCCTGCCACGGCGGCTGCCATGGGGGCAACGCACCTCGATACTCCCACAGCGGCGGCGGGAGAATTGGTGCTTCGCCGCGGCGCCATCGCTTCCAAGTCCGCACCATCGCAGCGTAGATCGCATAGGGCGGGTTGAACAGGCCGTTGATCGCCATTGACGCTACGCCCCGAGGCAGACCCATGCGATGCAGTCGCATCTTGGCGCATTCACGGCGATAGTGAAACCCCTCGCACAACGGTGCCAATAGATGCAAGATCGCTGGCTCGACCCGACGGTCCAGATCGCGACAGAAAAAACTCGCCTTCTGACGCAGCACATCAACATGCAGTGGGCCGAAGAAGTGGAACGTGTGGCGCATGACGCTGCCGTCGTCGGGTGGAAACCGCAGGCTGTCTTGCGTGAAGGGGATCATCAGGCAAGGTTCTTCGTTGGCGCGATTGCCCAGTCGGCGAAGCCCCCAGTCGTCGTAGGTGTCCATGATCTGGCGAGCGCGGGCATAGATGTCATGTGCGGCGGCGCTGTTGTCGAAGTAGTAGAGTCCGCCGTTGAATATCGGAATGCTGGGCCGATCAAGTCGGCGCAGGAGTGCGGCCAGATCGGGGTGAAACGGATTGGGCCCCTCGGCGCGACGGTTGGCCAGAACGCCGACAGGCAGGCCGGCGAACATGTCCCAGACGTGATCCAGACTGCGAATCACCAGGCAATCCGAATCGACGAAGATCGTCTGCTCAAAGGGGCTGTACTGGGGTAGGCGGAGCTTCTGAGCGAAGTCTTTGCCGAAATCGGGGTTGAGCGGGATGTGAATATCAAAGGCTGCCAACAGTCGGCGATCATGTGAGTCGGTGACGATGGCGCGGGGAATGTTGGGGGCGTTGATCGCCAGGCTGTGGCCCAGCGCGGTGGCCATGTGGACAAACTGCTGCTTGCCGTAAGCCAGCGTGATGATGCCGCGACGCGGCGCAGTGACGGCGGTAGGGGGGCTGCCCGGCACGCTCATCGACGTTCCCCATCGTGCTGTGCCGCTACGGGTTCGAGTACCTCCCACCGCCCCTGGCAGAGAACCACGCCGTTGGCATCGCAGCCGCGAACAGAAAGAAGGCGGGGTTGGGGCATGGCCCAGACACATTCGTTGTCATCGCCGCCGTAAACCTTAAACTCCAGCGAGTAATCTCCGGCAGGCAGCGGCATGGGATCGAAGGTAAATCGCACCCGGTGCGTGCCGGGCTCATCGGGCAACGGATAGCCCATGTAGCGCGCGTCGGCTGTGGTTAGGTACAGGCCGCTGACGGTGGTGAAGTTGATCTGGACGGTGGGGTTGCCCACGGGTTGGCGCAGAGTCAGATCGCACTCGACGATGCCCGGCTCTCCGCCACGCCACTCGAGAACTTCGCGTCCCTCGACATCACAGAATCGCACGTTACGGATTTCCGCCGCCGATGCGACAGCAGGCTTGTTGCCACCGTGCGCTGCCTGGTGGGCTGCCTCGGCGGTGTCGAGCACTTCAAGATATTTGCGGATGGCGTCGTCGGTTTTGCCCAGAAAAACGTTCTTCCCGTGATTGAGCACCATCGTCTGAGGGCAGAGGCTGCGGACCTGATCGAGAATGTGGGAGATGAAAACCACGGTGATGCCGGATCGCAACAGCTTGTGCATGTGGCGCACACACTTGTCGCGGAAACGAGCATCGCCGACGGACAGGACTTCATCGACGAGAAGGATTTCGGGGTCCATGTGGGCCGCGATGGCGAATCCCAACCGCGCGCGCATGCCGGAGCTGTAACGTTTGACGGGCGTGTGGATGAATTCCTCGACGTCGGCGAAGTCGATGATGGCCTCTTCCTTGGCCTTGATGTCGCGGCGGGTCATGCCCAGAATGGCGCCGTTGAGGTAGATGTTTTCCCTGCCCGTGAGGTCTTGATGGAAGCCCGCGCCGACCTCGATCAATGCCGAGAGTCTGCCGTTGATCTGGTAGGTACCGCGATTGGGGCGGATGATGCGTGACAGGAGCTTGAGCATGGTGCTCTTGCCTGCACCATTGGGGCCGATGATACCCAGGGATTGGCCGCGCTCGATTTCGAAACTGACATCCTGTAGCGCCCAGAACTCGGTAACGCGGCGGCTGGGGGAGCGACCGATGCAGCGTTTGAGGAGGTTGGGCACCAGTTCGCGCAGCGAGTCTTCGAACTCTCCCTTGCGGAAGCGTTTCCACACCCCGTTGACCTGGATGGCTTTGTCAGTCATGCGTGAAGGTCCGCCTCTCGGGGCGTGGCGTGGGTGTCACATCACCTCAGCAAAGAGGTGTTCGGTTTTGCGAAAGACGATCATGCCAGCGGCCATGAGCACCACTGCAACCGCGGCACTGTAGGCCAGCCACGGCCACATCGTCGGGGCGACGCCACCATGAATAACGATGCCCGCAATGGCTTCGAGCAGCGGTGCCAGCGGGTTCCACAACATCCACTGGCCCAGCTCGCCCAACTGATCGACAAACAGCAGCACGGGTGTAAAGAAAATGCCAAACTGCACGAGCATGCCCAGAATGTATTTCACATCCCGAAGAAACAGGTTGGCGGATCCGAAGATCAGCCCGAGTCCCAGGCCTTGTGCCGCCAGAAGCACCAGCAGCAGCGGGATGAGCAGCAGGCTCCAGGACCAGACCAGCGGGCTTTGCGGGATCAACAGCAACAGCAGCGCCAGGATGGAGCCGCTGATGAGGAAATCGAAGATCGCTGAGAGCGTGGAGGACAGAGGGATGATCTGGCGGGGGAAGTAGATTTTTGAAGCCAGTCCCATGCCTGCCAGCAGTCCGTTGGCGGTCTGGGAGAGGATGGTGATAAAAAGCGCGTACGGGGCCATGCGCACCATGACTGACACGACGTTGGCCAGTTGGAGAGGCTCCTGCTTCATGAACGCCAGTCCCACCTGGACCACGACGCCCGCGAGGATGCCCATGACGGGCAGAAAAAACGCCCAGAGCATCCCCATCACAGCCTGCTTGTACTTGACGCGGATATCCCGGTACGTCAGTGCCAGCAGCAGCTCTTTGTAATCAACGACTTCTTTGACAATCGGCAGCACAGCGGTCCCCATTCCACTTCCTACGTCCTGACGGGCAGCGCCTGCGGAATCGGCGGCACCATTCCGCGAGCCTTCCACGAGGTTGACCCCGCCAGCCGGGGACGCGTCCACGGCCCCAAAGCCGCATAATCTTACCGCAACATCGATACCCACCGGGCCTGATGGTTATATCGGCCGTTGTGGCGGTGGAGTCCACGGGCTGGGTCTGCGTCAATAGGCGTCAAATCATGGTTTACCCAAGGCTGGCGAATCCGCCGCCCCATGCTCAGCCTCGGGCCACCACTGACGATGGCCAACCGCTGACGATAAACTAGCCCGCATGGCAACAGTGAATCCCCGCTCCGACCTTGGCCCCCTGCGGGTGTTGTCGATCGATGTTGAGGATTATTTCCAGATCGAGTCGGCATTTTCCGTGGTGGGCAGGGACAACTGGCATGCCTGGGAACCGCGGGTTGAGCGGAATGTCGATCTGCTCCTTTCCCTTTTTGATCGCCTCAAGCGTCGGGGCACCTTTTTCTGCCTCGGGTACGTGGCGAGGCAACACCCCCAGGTGATTCGCCGCATCGCCGCTGCGGGTCACGAAATCGCCAGTCACGGCACGATGCACGACCGCCTCCATCGCCTCGATGCAACGAGTTTTCGCGACGATCTGCTCACCAGCAAGGCCCTCCTGGAAGACCAGTGCCATCAGCCGGTGGTGGGTTATCGTGCCCCGACGTTCAGCGTCACACCGCAGACGGCCTGGGCGATCGATGTGCTGGTTGAAAGCGGGTTCACCTATGACTCGTCGATTTTCCCCGTGCGGCACCCGCTCTACGGCGTACCCTCGGCACCGGATCGGCCGTTCATGGTGCGGGGGTCGGCAACGGGCGCTTCGATTTTGGAAATCCCGCCTTTGACCTGGCATGTTGGCGGGCGTCACTGGCCGGTGGCGGGGGGCGGGTACTTTCGCCTCTTCCCGCTGTGGTTCATGAAGCGCGGCCTCGCGCAGGCAGCGACGCAACAGCGCCCGGCGGTGCTCTACTTCCACCCGTGGGAGTTTGACCCCGATATGCCGCGAATGCCGTTGTCATTCACCGGACGTTTGCGGACCTATACCGGCTTGGCAAGCGCGGAGAAACGCCTGGCCCATATCATGGCCAGTTCGGCACGCTGGGTTCGAATCATTGATGTCGTGGACGAGCTTCTTGCCAGTGCGGCCGAGCGTCCGACCTTCACTCTCGGTGAGTAAAAATTACCGGTCCCCATCGCAGGCGAGCGCTAGGCAAGCCAGCCAGTCAGGCAATCCGCGATCACTTCTCCATGTCAATCAGATCCGCGGGGTTGTCCGAAGGCGGCAGGGCATCAGGTTGACGGGGTTGATCGATTTTGGGCTCCGTGACCTCCGGTGCCACTTCCAACTCATCGCGACGCAATTCCGCGACTTCACCCGGGGCCGCTGCCTTGGGCTCCGTGGGCACGTCCTCAACCGTCGGGCCGTGGGGCTTGCGCTTGGCCACGGGTGTCGCGGGGCTGTAATGAGCCGGATACTCCGGCGCTGCTCGGTAGCTGATTTTGAGCATCACGGGAATGCCGGGCAGTTCCTTGGTTCCCTTTTCAATGGGTTGATCGAGGTCCGGGCCATAGATTTTCCAACTGACCTTCGTCGCGGGCCGACCCGAAACCTTCATCAACTCGATTTCGCCCTTGCGGTCAAGGTCGATGATGACCGTCTGGCCCACGGGCAGCTCGCGTTGCCAGAACACGTCGCCGCTGTAGGTGTCAACCAACTTGATATTGGTTGGCAGGTTGGGCGTGCTGGCGTATTCGTAGCGATTGGTGCTGGCCAGGGAATGCCGCACGGAGTTGATGCGGTAGTGATCCTGGCAGCCCGTAACGGTCAAGGCCAGGGTCAGAACCGCCAGGCAGGTCAGGGCGCGAAGCGTTGCAGATTGATTCATCGCAGTCATCCTCGAAAGATGGCCGGACACCCGGCCGACGCAAGTTATACCAGCTTACCCTCTCGGCGGGCCCCACGTCAGGGGCCTATCATGGACGCATGGACCGTCCCCCTCCGCCTGATGATTCATCGGTCGATCGACGGACCTTTTTTCGTCGCCTGTTGTTGCGTGGCCTGAATAAGGTGGAGAAAACCGCCTCCAAGCTCGAAACCAAGTTCGAAAAGTGGACCGACACGCCCGATGCGGCAACGGGTGCGGCCAAGGGTGCAGGTGGGACCAAGAGTATGTCGACTGGTGGGGCCATGGGTGCGGCGAGTGTTCCTGCTCAAGCCGCGCGGCCACAGAACCTTCAACCGCAACCACTGGATCAGCGAACGGCAACAGGACAATCGAACGGGTGGTCGGCAATGTCCCGCAGACTACCGCCACCCGGGGCATTGCCCGGCCGTGCCTTTGCTGATGCCTGCAGCCGTTGCGGCGACTGCGTCGCGGCATGCCCGGTGACGTGTATCCGCCTCGACGCCGATGCCCCCGGCACCGCGGGATTGCCCTACATCCTCGCCCGACAGTCCGCCTGCATCGTCTGCGAGAGTCTGGCGTGCATGCACGCATGTCCCACCGGGGCGCTCAAAGTCGTCGATGAGATCGAGGCGATCGACATGGGCATCGCCATGGTCAATCACGCGTCTTGCCTCCGCAGCCATCAGGAAGAGGAGCCCTGCGAAGCGTGCGTGACGATTTGCCCCATGGGTGCGACCGCCTTGGGTATCGATGCCGCGGGCCGTATCGAAGTTCGCCCCGGCTGCATCGGTTGCGGCCTCTGCGAGCAGACCTGTCCCACCGAGCCCACGAGCATCTGGGTTCAGCCTCGCGCCTGACCGCGCTTCTGACCTCGCGCCTGAGATGCCGCGGGGCAGCGCAACGCCTGCTGCCGCTATGATGAGGGGCATGGCCGAACCTCACGCACCGCAATCGTCTGAGGCATCCGGGGTATCCGGGCATAGGCGTCTCCGTCGCCATCATCGCGCGGCCCGTCGAACAGCCGCGGTGCTGCCCACGCTCTTTACCCTGGGCAATGTTCTCTCGGGTTTCCTGGCAATCTTCCTCGCCAGCCGACCCGCCGACACCAAGCTGCCGTTGGACTGGACGCCGTTGACATTCGCCGCTCTGTGCGTATTTCTGGGCATGGTGTTCGATGCTTTGGATGGCCGCATTGCCCGCTTGACCCGCAATACCTCGGACCTCGGCGAGCAGCTCGACTCCATGGCCGATATGGTGACCTTCGGCGTGGCACCGGCGTTTATCGCGGTGCAGTTAATCCTCGCAGCCCAGACGCCGTTTTTCAGCGCCGAAGAGATGTCGCCTTCATTTTTCGCCTCTGGTCGTGCTGACACCTACTTCGGCCGCATCACGCTGTCGGTCGCAGCCATCTATGTCGCCTGCACCGCGCTTCGCCTGGCGCGATTCAACGTAGAAACCAAGAGCCCCGAAGTTCAGGACCATATGTTCTTCAAGGGCCTGCCTTCCCCTGGCGCGGGTGGCACGGTGGCGGCCATGATCCTCCTGCATCAGCATTATCTCGCCAACTACACTCGGCAAGCCGCCGCGACCATCGGCGACAACGCCACCTTGTCCTGGACCCTGCTCCTCACAGCCGTGGGCATGGTTGGCGTCATGCTGCTGGCGGCTTTCGCGATGGTCAGCCGCTTGCGCTACGTCCATGTCACCAATCGCTACGTTCGCGGTCGGGCGCGATTCGGCACGATCGCCAAGCTCGTCGTGGTGGTGCTGTTGCTGGTGAGCTTCCCTCAGCAGGCCATCGCTGCCGGATTTGTGCTCTATGCCCTTTCAGCCCCGGTAATGTGGCTGTGGAGACTCGCCGGGGGCGCCAAGCGCCAAACTGGCACAGTAGCCGTGCAACAGCTCGACGAGAAGTGATGCCGTAACCCCGGACGCTTTACGAAGTGAAGCCGCCTGCCAGTGCTTTGGCACGCAGCACGATGCGCGTCGGGTGAAGTTGCTCATCGCGCGTCAACGGCAAGGGCTTGCCGTCAAGAATTTCATCGAGCACCCTCTCAAAATAATCCTGCTGGATATGGCTCACATCAATCGCTCCGTGATCCGAATCGCCCACGACCAGCCTTGTGATCTGCCCGCTTCGCTCGGACTCAACGAGCCCCTGCGTTCCCAGAATCAGAAGCGACTCGTAGCCCCAGATGCCCGTACCAGCGGGATTGAGGTAGCTGACCGTGGCGCTGGCGATGCCGCCGTTGGCCAGCGTCATCATCCACCCCGCAGCACGTCGGCAATCGCTTTTGGGGCCCTGGTTGGCGAGTCGGGTTTCATCCGCAGCCGTCACCGTCTCGATGCGTTGACCGCCGACCTGCTCGATCATCCGTGCCGCATGGACGCCGACCTGGCACAGCAACCCGCCGTCGATACCTTCATCCACGGGTCGGCGATCGTGCCACGGGTAGCATTTACGGGCCGTGATCTGCACGACCTGGCCGATGTTCCCAGCCGCCACGATCACCTTCATCGCCGCGTAAGGCTGCACGAAGGTCGTCTCGGCGATCTCGTGAAAACTCACGCCGTGCGCGTCCGCCGCAGCCAGCACAGCATCGAGATCGTCTTCATTCAACGCGCAGGGTTTCTCAGCATAAACATGCTTGCCCGCCTTGAGACAGGCGATGGCATGCGCTGCCTGCTCATCCCGCCGGGGTGAACAGAGCGTCACCAGTTGCGCCCGATCATCATCAAGGATTGCATCCAGCGACTCGTATCGCCGCAACTCGTCGTGGGCCAGATCCTTGACCGCCTCATCGCTCATGAACGCCGTGGCAACCACCCGCGCTCGCGGGTTGGCGACGAGCTTGTGCTGAATCTGGTGGCCGTTCTGTCCGTAGAGTGCGACGTTGAGCATGACGATCCTTAGAAGTTCGCCGGGTCAATCGAGACACCAAATCCCCAACCGGCGACGTAGTTGTCCACCTTCACGAGGATGCGGTTGATGCCTTCGACAAGCTGAATGGTGACCTCATCGCTGTTGGCCTTGTAGCCGCGTGACACCTCGTGGGTATGCACGAGCTTGCCGTTGACCCAGATCTTGATGCCATCGTCGCTGCCGCAGCGGAGCACCGTTTCACGCTGATGGATGCTCTCGACTTCCGTGTAGCCGTAGGCTAAGACGTTCTCGATCATGCCGTATTGACCAGCCAGGTCCACCACGCCCTTCTTGTAGGCTGCGACCTTTTTCCACTTAATCGGCTTGCCATTGACTTTGTAGGTGGCGTTGAGATCAGGCTTCCCGCTTTCATCAATGGGCGAGGGATCATTGAGGGTCACCTTGTCGGCCTTGGCGCCGGGGAACGGCCCGATGATGTGCCAGTCCATGATGGTTCCGGCGACCGCTTGCTTCTGCGCGTTGTCCCAACTCTGTCGCAGGGCCGCGGCTTTGGTGGGCGTGAAGGTCTTGCCGCTGCCGGGCACGAGACTCTTGTGCGTGAGCTTGGGCAGATCCTTGCCGTAGCAGACGATGAGCTCATCGCACATCTCGACGATCTGATCCAGCGTCAGCGTCGCGGCGGTCAGCGGATCGAACATCGCGGCCTGATAAACGTAATCACGTCGGCCTTCCATCGCCGCGCGGATAAACAGTTCGTGCTGCGTTACGTGGGGCTGAATGTAGCCGATCAACTGTGGTGCCAGCTCGCCCACCGTCGTGAACTGGCAACCGGCACCGTCAACAAGCGTGGGGACCTCCGCAATCGCGTTGTCGGGCAGATTGGCAATCGCTCCGCGGTTGGGCATGTTGCCGTACACCACCCGTGGCGAATTGGTCACCATCGAGTGAATGATCAGCGAGCCATACTCGTGGCTGCGGCCGACCGTGATCGGCTCTTTGCTGGCGCTGAACTTCTTAAGTCGGGCAAACTCATCGACAATGCCATCACAGCGACGCAGATACTCGTCGATCGGGATGCCGTACTTTGCGATAGCGTCCTGGCCGTGGGGTATGAAGTATGGGCAATACTCGGCGCTGTGCTCGCTGCTTTCGGTCACGAAGTAGCCCAGCCGCTTCATCAGTTCGAATCGCACCCTGTTGCTGCTGTAAACCTTCGGGTCCGCCATCGCCGCAAAAAGTCGCGGGTAAAGGTCCTGGCCCGCCTTCTCCAACCGCTGGTAAAACGCCATGTGGTTGATGCCCGCGCAGGTGAAGGTCAGCTTCGGGTCCGCGGGGTCCTCGTTAAGGTAGCGCATCAACTGATTGAAGGTGCCCTGCACGCTGTGGCATAGACCCACACCCTTGATCGAACTGGTGCGGGTGATGGTCTGCATGTTCATGGACATCGGGTTGCTGTAGTTGAGCAGCAGCGCGTTGGGGCAGAGCTTTTCCATGTCCCGGCACATGGAGCTGAGCATGGGGAAGGTGCGTAAGGCGCGGAAGAGACCACCAGGCCCGGTGGTATCGGCGATGGTGAAATTCAGGCCGTATTTGCGGGGAATCTCGAAATCGACGAGCGTGGAGTTGAACCCGCCGATCTGAACCATGTTGATGACGAAGTCCGCCCCGGCCAGCGCCTTCTTGCGATCAGTCGTGGCTTCGATCCGCGGTGAAGCCCCCAGGCTCTTGGCGACCTTTTTGCAGAGCGCCGCCCCGACCTTGAGGCGTTCCTCGTCGATGTCCATGTAGCTGAACGTGGCGTTCCTGAACTCCGGATAGGACAGGATGTCGCCGGTGAGGTTCTTGGAGAACACGACGCTACCAGCGCCGATGAGGGCTACTTTGATCATGACGATTTCTCGGTGTTGAGGTCAGGTCCAGTTAGGAGACAACATGCGGTTATGTTAATGATCGCTGCCCCGGTTCACAACGTCGCCGCGACCCGCAGCAGACTCTGACGCACGGCCTGCTCGGCAGGTCGCCGCGAGGGTGTTACCATGCGTGGCGATTCTTCCAGGAAAAGGAAACGATCATGAAAGTCGTCATGGTGATGTTTGATTCCGTCAATCGCCACATGCTCCCGCCCTACGGTTGCGATTGGATCAAGGCTCCCAATTTCGCCCGACTGGCGAAACGCTCATCGACGTTCGACAAGTCCTACGTCTGCTCCATGCCCTGCATGCCCGCCCGCAGAGAACTGCACACAGCGCGGCCGAACTTCCTGCATCGCACATGGGGACCCATCGAGCCCTTCGATGACTCCGTGCCTCAGATGCTTTCCGCAGCGGGCGTGTACACCCACCTCTGCAGCGATCACTACCACTACTGGGAAGACGGCGGGGCGACCTACCACAACCGCTACACCAGTTGGGAATGTTTCCGCGGACAGGAAGGCGACCCCTGCATCGGGCAAGTCGCTGACCCACCCATCCCCCATCACATCAACGGCAAGGGCAGGCGAAGCGATTGGGTCAACCGCCAATATCAGCAGCGCGATGAAGACCTGCCTCAGACCAAAACCTTTGACGCAGGCATCACCTTCCTCGAACGCAACCACGATCAGGACCGCTGGTTTTTGCAGATCGAATGTTTCGATCCCCATGAGCCGTTCTGGAGCGGCAGCAAGTACCACGACCTCTACCCCCACGACTACGACGAAGCCAAGCAAGGCGTCTTTGATTGGCCGGGCTACGGCCCCGTTGAGCAGACGCCCGAGCAGATCGAGCACTTGAAACTGCGCTACGCCGCACTGCTGTCCAAATGCGATGAAAGTCTGGGCCGAGTGCTCGACGCCTTTGACAAGCATGACCTGTGGAAGGACACGATGCTCGTCGTCTGCACGGATCATGGCTTCATGCTCGGCGAGCATCAGATGCTGGCCAAGAACTGGATGGGGTGGTACGAGGAGACGGCCCACACACCGCTGATGATCTGGGATCCGCGCTGTCCCGAAGCCGCGGGCCAGCGTCGAGCCGCGCTGGTGCAACCGATGATCGATCTGGGCCCGACGCTGTTGAGCTTCTTCGGCCTCCAACCCACGCCCGACATGCTGGGCCACGATCTGACAGCCACCATCGCCAACGACGCACCCGTGCGCGACGCGGCGATCTGGGGCATGGCGGGCAGTGCGGTGCACGTCACCGACGGGCGATACACCTACATGCGTTGGCCCGTGCGCGAAGGCAACGGGCCTTGGTGCAACTACACGCTCATGCCCACCAACATGCGCGGCTTCCTGGCGCGTCAGCAGTTGGAGAACGCGACACTCGTCGAGCCTTTGAGTTTCACCAAGGGCCTGCGCGTGCTGCGGCTTGGTCGCGCCGAGGCTCAGCCATTGAAGCCCGATCACGACAAGCAGCATCGCCTGTGGGATCTTGAGAACGATCCCCAGCAGAACACACCGCTGCACGATGCGAAACTCGAAGACCGCATGATCGACCACATGGTGACGCTGATGAAGCAATGCGATGCTCCGCCCGAGGCGTATCAACGCATGGGGCTCGAAGAACGCATCTGAATCGGCTCACGCCACAGCGATCACATCGGTTCGCGGCGTTCGATGTCCATCGTCTGCCGCGCTGCCTCCGCCGTCTGCTGGTCCTCGGGCACGAGGTCAAACGCCACCACCGTGTCGCGCGAATCGGGCAGCGGATGCGTCTGCGCCACCGGCTTGGCGAGATTGAAGAAGATGTCCTCCTTCTTGCCAAAACTCTGCACGCCGCCGTTCCAGAAATCGGTAATAAATGCCTCAGCTCCCGTCGCCAGCACCCGCGCGTTTCGCACCTTGCCTCGCATCGCGGGCAGCAGCATGTGCCCGATGCTTGGCTCCAGCACGTGGGCGTAAAGCGTCTGGTCTCGCTGCGTGTAACGTCCCCACTCGGGTCGGGGATGCTCCGCGATTCCGCAGCCGTAGATGCTGTCGCTGTTGACCGCCATCCAATCGCCGACTTCCTGGAGGATGTCCACCGCCTGTTGCTGCAGTCCGCCCCGCGCATCGGGGCTCAGGTTCACCAGAAGGTTGCCGCCCTTGCTCACGCAGTTGACTAGACTGCGGATGATCATCGCAGGCGTCTTCCAGTCCTGATCCCTGGCGGAATACCCCCACGAATTATTGAGCGTGATCCAGCCTTCCCAGGGCAGCACGCGCCCCCGCGCATCAACCACCGGCTCAGGCGGAATGTTCTGCTCCGGACTGTCGAAATCACCAGCCCACTGCGGCGGATCAGCCTGCTTGATGTTGCCCCCCAATCGGTCGTTGATGATGATGTCGGGCTGGAGTTGCCGCATCATCTTCACCATTTCCGCAGCGCCCCACTTCTCGCCGGTGTATTGCCAGTAAGAGAAGTCGAAGTGGAACCAGTCGATCTTGCCGTAGTTGGTCAGCAGCTCACGCACCTGGCCATGCATGTAGGTGATGTAGCGTGACCAGTCGCAGACTTTGTCCTTGAAGGCGGGGTCATGCCGCGATGGATGCTGCCGATCGCGCCAGGCCGGGTAGTCCGGGTGATGCCAATCGACCAGCGAGTAGTAGAGCCCGACCTTGAGCCCCTCGGCTCGAAACGCCTCGACATACTCGCGGATCAGGTCGCGCCCCGCGCCGCTGCGCGTCGCCTTGTAATCCGTCAGTTGACTGTCCCAGAGGCAAAAACCGTCGTGGTGCTTGGTCGTAAGCACCGCATATTTCATCCCCGCGCGCTTGGCGAGCCTTGCCCACTGCCGCGGGTCGTAGCGATCAGGGTTGAAGCTCTCGAAGTATCGCTGATAGCTTTCGATGCTCATCCGCTCAGCGCTTCGCACCCACTCGCCCCGGGCGGGTTGACTGTAGAGCCCCCAGTGAAAACTGATGCCGAAGCGATCGTGTGCGAACCAGTCCATGCGTGGCGGGGTGGGTTTGTAGATCAGGCTCATGAAAGGGGCTCATTATAAAGGGTGCGGGTGATTGGCCGACAGCCTACCAGCCAACCAAGTTGCCTGCCTGTCAAAGCAATAGAGTGCGACGCGGCTTGTCGACGACCGTTTCTGCGGACCCACCTCTCGCCCCCGCCAGTTATCCTACACTTGCCCAACTTTTGATTGAGGGGTGTGACATGACCAAACGCTACTGTGCCTTGGGGTTATTGGTGCTCGTGATCGCGGGTGCTGCCATGCGGGCGCCCGCCACGTTCGAGCGTCCACTTTGGTTTGACGAAGCCGACACCTGGCGTAGTGCCGTGGCCTCCGAAGGCGTCACCTACGCGAAGTTTTTCAACTGGACCAACCACTTTGAAAACGCGCCGCTGGGCTACATGCTCTCCCGCATCGCTGTCGACATCCTGGGCACCGAGGCGCCCTGGGCCTTGCGACTTCCCGCACTGATCTTCGGCATCCTCTGCATACCAGCCGCGTATCTGTTGGGCTATGTCGTCCGCGACCACCTCCTGGGCGTGCTCACCGCGTTACTCGTCACCGTCGATCCCACACAGTTCGACCAGAGCCAACAGGCACGCATGTACCCCATGCTCCTGCTCTTCACCATCCTGGCTGCGGTCTTCGCCATTCGTCTGCTGCGCAATCCCGCACGCTCCCACCTCGATTGGATCGGTCTGGGCATCATGATGGGTCTGTGTCTCTGGAGCACGCTGCTCGGCGCCATGACCTGGGTGAGCATCGCCATCGCAGGCAGCCTCATCGTCGCCGGATCGCTCCTGACCCGGCGAACCGACTACAAAGCCTCGCTCATCATCGTCCGCCTGACCGCGGCGTACTTCGTCGCCATCGCCCTGGTCAACATCGGCATCTACAGCATCATCTGGCGCTTGCTCTACGGCCCGGATCGGGGCGGACGCGACATGCCCATCCCCGCCATCGCACGCGAAGTCGTCGTCGGCATCAAAGACATGATTTGGCCCACGTCAGGCCAGGACGCCCAACTCGTCATCGCCCTCCTCCTCACCGCCATCATCATCAGTGCTGCGGGTGCTGGCCTGTTTGTCCTCTCGCGCCGCTGCAAGACCAGCACGCTGGTCATGGTGGGCCTGATCCTGGGCGTATTGATCATGATGGTGCCGTTCCGCAGGGCTCATCGCTTCATGGACCCGCGCTACTTCACCGTCCTTCAACCCGCCCTGTGGATCGGCCTGGCGTGCATCGGCAGCCTCTGGCATCGACCCATCAAGGGCGATCAAGCCCATTCCCCCGCGCTCGAACCACTGCCGCGTTGGCGATTGCTGGGCCTGGCACTCGTGCTGGCATACGCAGCCATGGGAGTCTGGCAGTGCCTGCACATCGAGCGCTTCTGGCAGCAGCCGGACAAATATCTCCTGGCGCCGTTGATCGCCTCCGTGGGCGAGCGCATGGCACCCAACGAAGCACTCGCGCTCGACCCGCCCGTTACTGACATCCTCGCACGCTACTACAAGGTCCCCGTCGATCCCCGACTCGACGAGGCTCTCCACGAAAAAAACCTGCAAAAAGCCCAGCCCAGCATCCCCGCGGATTTCGACGCCCCCGCAGCCTGGCTGGTTGTGGGCATGGTCAACGACCAGCGACGCCTGAATCCCGACGACTTCCGCTACGTCCGCAAGCCCATCGAAGCACTGGCAGCCCACTACGGCCAGACCATCGACGACACGCAGTACCAACGCCACATCGGCCGCGACCGCGTCACCGCGATCCGCTTCAGCGCCCAAGGCGTCCAATGGGAATCACAAACCCCCGGACTCCAACACCCCCGCCCCGCAACAACCCGCCCCATAATCCGCTCACGCGCGATAGATCACGCCCAGCATCCGCAACGCCACCTTCGTCGCCTTGAGCTTGTCCGAGCCCACGCCTTTGCTCTCACCAGCACGCTGGCGAAACACCACGGGTATCTCGATGACGCGCATCCCCAGCTTCAACGCCTCGATGTACATGTGCGGCGAAAAATGATTGCCCCGCACCGTCAGTTGCGGTAGCAGCCGCCGACATGCTCCTGCCCGCATGGCGCGATACGTGCAGCCGCAGTCCGTCAGACGCGTGCCCCAGAACCGCGCTTGAATGAGCTTGGCGACGATCTGATTGCCGGGGTTGAGCAGGTAATCCATCTGCGTGTGCGTCTCCCGCAATTCCTGCGTCGCCCGCGTGCCCAGCACCAGGTCCGTGTTCTCCAGGTACGCCAGCATCTTGCGGATGTCGTTAGCCGAAAATGTCATGTCCCCTTCGCAGAGCACCACCACATCGTCATCGCTCAGGCCGTCGCAGGCCTCCCTGAGACTCCGCATGCAGCACGAGCCGTAGCCGGGCGAGGGCTCCGTCACCACGTGGTCCGCCCCGGCATCCTCGGCCCGCTCGCGCGTCGCATCGCGCGAGTTGTTCTCCACCACGATGACGCAGTGAGCATCGGGACAAGCCTTAAACTCGCGCACCGCGTCGCCGATGCACGCCTCATCGTTGTAAGCCGTCAACGCCACATGCACCCGCGCCTTGGCCAGCGAGCCGTAACGAAAATCGCGCGGCGGGACCAGCCAGCGCTGCAACACAAAGAGAATTACAAACAACAACGCCCCGACGACGAACACCGCCGCCAGTGCCCCGCTGTGAAAAAGATAAAACCATCGATGCCCTCCAAGCGACGTCACCAGCCAGATAAAGCTCGTCGCCGTGGCCAGACCCGCCACTGCAAGAAACAGCGTCAGGCAATAGAGCGTAGCGCGGCCGACCCACATCGCATGGGGCGAACCCCCAGCCACGGCCCCGGGCCTGGAAATGTCAATATCAGCTTCAGCCATAATCCCCACCATTAAATCGGTTCTTGAGTACCTTATGTTAACACCCCATCACCCATGCGGAGGGGCCTTGCGTTCATGTTACGAGGCGAAAACACCATCGGCTCCCGCAAAATGAATGCTTGCCCGGCTTGTATCATGCCCTGCGCCATGGAGAATGCCCATCATGCCCAAATACGACATCGCCGCCTACATCTGGCCGTCTTATCACTACGAGCCGCGGGTCGAGCACTTCTGGCCTGAGAAGGATGGCGAATGGTACACCGTCCGCCGGGGCAAGCCGCGCTTCCCCGGGCACGACATGCCGCGAATCCCCCTGCTGGGCTGTCAGGATGAAGCCGACCCCGCCGTCATGCGCCAGCATGTCCAACTGGCGCGAGAGCATGGCATCCGCATCTTCATCATGGACTGGTACTGGTACCAGAACGCCCCGTGTTTTGAACGCCAACTCAACGAGGGCCTCATCCCCGCTCTCGAGGGAACCGACTGCAAGTTCTACCTGATGTGGGCCAATCACGATGTGGACACGCTTTGGAACATGCACACCGACACGCGCTGGGATCAACCGCGCCCGACCCTCTGGAGCGGACAGGTGGCACGCCCCGACCTGGAGCCCATGTTCGATCGGATCATCGACCGTTATCTCAAGCTCGACTGCTATTACCGCATCGACGACAAGCCTGTGTTTTCGTTCTTCAGCTATCCCAACTTAATTGCCGGGCTCGGCGGCCTTGACGCCACAGCGGATGCCTTTGGTTGGATGCGTCGTCGCTGCGCGGAGCGCGGCTTGCCGGGCGTGAATCTCCAGGCCATCACCTGGGGCGGCGCGGGCGTGGAAGCCGGGGCGAAACTCGAGCGACTCACCGAGGAGCAGATCGCCGCCGCGTTGAGTTTCGACAGCGCCACGTCCTACCAGTTCGCCATGGACTGCGGCTCAAAGGGCGACTACATCGTCTGGGCCGACAAGGGCATCTCCCGCTGGAGTCGCTACGAAAAGATCTATCGCAAGTTTCATCCCCACGTTTCGATCGGCTGGGATAACACGCAGCGCAATCCCACCTTCGCTGCCGATCACGTCGTGACCAACGCCACCCCGGATGCCTTTGAAGCCTGCCTCTGGCGCGCCCGCCAATATCTCGAGGCCCATCCCGATCAGGCCCCGCTGGTGACGCTCAACAGTTGGAACGAATGGACCGAAGGCAGCTACCTGCTGCCCGACATGCGCTGGGGCTACCGCTACCTGCAAGCCGTCCGCAACGTCTTCGGCTAATCTCGATCCCCGCCCAACGAGCCGGAAGCGTGAGCGACGGACAAACCCGCGACCGCCGCCCAACGCTCCACATGCGTTAGCGCCGGAAAACAACCCATCGCCCTTGTCCCCTCCTCATCCGCTTGATACATTCAACCCGCACCCTCGAATTCCCGGGACCCCCTCCAACAGTGCGAACACCGGGAAAAACATCGCAAGGAGCACCGCAATGCCGGGATTGAACAGAGCCGTTCTAGTACTGCTGGCCTTGAGCCTCGTGATGGTCCCAACCCCCCCGCGATCATCCGCTGAGGACACCGAGACGGCAACCGTCACCGCAACCGACGCCGACACCATCGCCGCAATCCGCCAAACTGCTGAGAAGGGTGACGCGGAGGCCCAATTCAAACTCGCGGTGATGTACGAAAAAGGTCAAGGCGTCGCCAAGGACGACGTGGAAGCGGTTAAGTGGTTCCGAATGGCCGCCGAGCAGGGACATGCCGCAGCCCAGCACATGCTCAGTTGGATGTACATGGAAGGCCAAGGCGTGCCCAAGGATGACGTGGAGGCAGCCAAGTGGTGTCGCAAAGCCGCCGAGCAGGGACACCCTAAGGCGCAGTACAACCTCGGCATTGCGTACCAGGACGGCCGAGGCGTTACCAAGGACGACGTGGAAGCGGTCAAGTGGTATCGCCAGTCGGCGGAACAGGGGCACGCTAAGGCGCAGTACAACCTGGGCGTGATGTACATGGAAGGCCTGGGCGTGGCCAAGGACGATGCCGAGGCAGTCAAGTGGTATCGCAAGTCCGCCGAGCAGGGAAACGCTGAGGCCCAGAACAACTTTGGGGTGATGTACGAAACAGGCCAAGGCGTCGCCGAGGACGACGCGGAGGCGGTCAGGTGGTATCGCAAGTCCGCCGAGCAGGGAAACGGCGAGGCCCAGAACAACCTTGGGGTGATGTACAAAAAAGGCCGTGGTGTGACGAGGGACGAAGCCGAGGCGGTCAAGTGGTACCGCAAGGCCGCCGAGCAAGGCATTGCCCGTGCCCAGTTCAACCTCGGCCTGATGTACGCCAATGGCCGGGGTGTCGCCAAAGACGACACGGAAGCTGTCAAGTGGTACGGCAAGGCCGCCGAGCAAGGCGATGCGGATGCCCAGTTCAAACTCGGCTGGATGAATGCCGAAGGCCGCGGCGTACCGAAGGATGAAGCGGAGGCCGTCAAGTGGTATCGCAAGTCTGCCGAGCAGGGAGATGCCGTTGCCCAGTTTAACCTTGGCGTAATGTACGGGAACGGTTTAGGCGTAACGAAGGACGAAGTGGAGGCTGTCAAGTGGTACCGCAAGTCCGCTGAGCAGGGCGATGCCGATGCTCAGCACAACCTCGGCGTGATATACGCCCTGGGCCAAGGCGTCGCCAAGGACGATACCGAGTCGTTCAAATGGTCCCGCAAGTCCGCCGAGCAAGGACACGCCGCGGCCCAGTTCAACCTAGCCCTGATGTACGATCAAGGCTTGGGTGTGGCCAAGGACGACGCGGAAGCGTTCAAGTGGTACCGAATGGCTGCCGAGCAGGGAATGGCCGACGCGCAGTACAACCTTGGTTCGCATTACATGTCGGGCCAGGGCGTGGCGAAGGACGACGTGGAGGCGGTCAAGTGGTATCGCAAGGCCGCCGAGCAAGGGTACGTTGACGCGCAATACAACCTCGCTGTGAGTTACGCGATTGGCCGGGGCGTCGCCAAGGACGAAGCCGAGGCGATCAAGTGGTTCCGCCTAGCTGCAGCGCGGGGCGACGCCGATGCCCAAGCTAACCTCCGCCGCCGAGATCTCACTTGGTGAAGCCGGTGGATTATGTGCCAACGCAGGAACGATCAACTGCAAGGAGCACTGCAAATGCCGGGATTGAACAAAGCCGTTTTGGTGCTGCTGGCCTTAAGCCTTTTGATCGTCGCCGATGCCCCGCGGGCATCCGCTGAGGACACCGACACCGAAACAGGCACTGACATCGTCGTTGCGATCCGCGAAGCTGCCGAGAAGGGCGACGCGGTTGCCCAGTTCCTCGTCGGCTGGATGTACGCGGAAGGCAAAGGTGTGGCCAAGGACGAAGCGGAGGCCGTCAAGTGGTTC
>JBGSTK010000253.1:0-27880 GCA_041736565.1 Phycisphaeraceae bacterium
TGAACAGGCCGGCCACGCCCGGCCATGGGAAGAAAACGACCGTCCACGTCGAAAAAACAAGCGTTTCCATCCTTCCCACGCGGAGTTTGGTCCGCCCCACGCGGAATTTCGCCGTCCCCACGCGGAGTTATGTCCTCCCCACGCGGAGTTTCGTTATGCCGGCATGGAGTTTCGTTATGCCGGCGTGGAGTTTCGTTATGCGGGCATGGAGTTTTGTTATGCGGGCATGGAGTTTCGTTATGCCCATCGATGAATTCGTTATGCGGGTGTGGAGATTCGTTATGCACACAACTATTTTCGTTATGCAAAGAAGTGATTTTGTTATGCGAAGGAGGAGTTTCGTTATGTCGCGCGGCAATTTCGTTGCGGCGACATCACGTTGCGCTGTGGCGATAGTACATTGCGTTACGGCGGTATCACGTTGCGCTGTGGCGATAGTACATTTCGTTGCGGCGACATCACGTTGCGTTGTGGCGGTAGTACATTGCGTTGCGGCGGTATCACGTTGCGTTGTGGCGATAGTACATTGCGTTGTGGCGGCAGCAGATTGCGTGGTGGCAAGGCGCCGCTCCGTTACGTCGGCTGGAGTGGGGTGTGGCCGGGCGATTGGCGGAGGCTCGACATGGGTGATCCAGGCCCGCTTTCGTTGCCGGGCGGTATGCCCTACTATTGCCCGCCGATAAGAAACACTCAAAAGTACGGAGACCGTGCCATGGCTGAGCAGAAAGCAACGAACATTCACTTCCACGCTGGGGAAGTCACGCCCCAAGAGCGGCATCGCAACCTTGGTCAGAAGGGCTGCACCCTCTGGCTGACGGGCTTGTCGGCCAGCGGTAAGTCCACGATTGCAGTGGCTTTAGAGCAAGTGCTGATCCAGCAGGGGCACATGGCCTACCGCCTCGATGGCGACAACATCCGCATGGGTTTGAACAAGAATCTGGGGTTCTCGGCTGAGGATCGCGCGGAGAATATCCGCCGCATCGGCGAGGTCGCCAAGCTTTTTACCGATGCGGGTTGCATCACCATCAGCAGTTTCATCAGCCCCTACAAAGTCGACCGCGACAATGTGCGGGCGCTGCACGAGGCTGCAAACCTGCCCTTCATCGAGGTTTACGTCAACTGCCCGCTGGAAGTGGCTGAACAGCGCGACCCCAAGGGCCTCTACAAAAAGGCCCGCGCAGGCCAGATCAAGGGCTTTACGGGCATCGATGATCCCTACGAAGCACCGGAGAAGGCTGAGATCGAGCTTCGCAGCGACCTCTGCTCCGTCGAGAAGTCCGTCGGCGAGCTGCTCGATGCGCTGGAATCCCGCGGCCTGCTCAAGGTCTGAGGATCGCCCGCAGATCGCCGCTCGTCGTTTGACCTGACCGTTACAATCACGGTGCATGACTGCGATCTCCCCGGCTTTAGTCGCCCCGCCTAACACGATGCGGAACTGGCTGGCACGCCCGTCACTGGGTTTGGCTGGGGGTTTGGTGTTGCTGCTGGTCGCGTTGCCCTGTTTTTTGACGTTGCCCTGGTCGGTGTCGAGGTATGACCAGCAACGCATGGAAGTCGGCGACTACCGCGGGTATGCGGAGCCGTCGTTGAGCGAGCCCTTCGGAGCCGACCTGCACGGCCGATCGCTGCTTTGGCGTTGCCTGCTGGGGGGTGCCATCAGTCTGGGCGTGGGTATTTCCGCGGCTTTGATCGCTGTGGTGATCGGCGTCACCTGGGGTGCCTTGGCGGGCTATCTGGGCGGGCGGACCGATGCTGTGCTCATGCGGATCGTGGATGTGCTCTACGGCCTGCCGTACATCCTGCTGGTGGTGCTGATGAATCTGGCGTTGCGGCCGATCATGTCCGAGGTGCTGCTGTGGGTTGTGCCAGCGGATGTCGCCGATGCTGTTGCGGATGTATTGACGCTTCTGGTGGCGATTGGCTCGGTGAGTTGGCTGACGATGGCGCGGGTGATTCGAGGGCAGGTGTTGAGCCTGCGTGAGCAGCCGTTTATCGAGGCTGCGCGTGCGATGGGCGTGGGGCCGATGCGGGTGTTGCGGGTTCACCTGCTGCCGAATCTGATTGGACCGATCGTGGTCTATACTACGCTCACCGTGCCTAACGCCATTCTGCAGGAGAGCTTCCTGTCGTTTCTGGGTATTGGTGTTCAGGCACCGCTGCCCTCGTGGGGTAATCTGGCGTCCGATGGACTGGCGCAACTCCACGCCTTGGGGACTGGCTTTGGCCCGGTGCGTTGGTGGCTCATCGTCTGGCCTTGTGCGTTGCTGGGGGCGACGCTACTGGCGCTGAACCTGATGGGCGATGCCCTGCGAAATGCCCTGGACCCGCGGGGACAGCGATGACGGCCGTGGCAGCCGTGGGTTTCTAGATTCCAGAAAACTCTCGAACAAGTGGACACCATGGAAAACCGCTTCGGCTTCAAGGACCTGATCACCTCCCTGCTGCTGGTGGCTCTGCTTGTAAGCGTCTGGCTGGCGATGGCGCAGTACAACCATCACTTCACCGTGCTTAAGAGCATTGAGGAGAAGCTCGATGCACAGCGGGCTGCGTTGCAGGAACTTTCCGCCACGCTTCAGCGCGGGTTGACGATGGCTGCGCCTGCTAATCCCAACTCCACCGCTACCACCCCTGCGACCACCACCAACAACAACACCTCCACCTCCACCAACAACGCGCATGCCACGACCACGCCAAACGGCGCTCAAAGCACCGGCCCGTTCACGGGGACAGCGTCGATCGATGCGTCCGATCCTTTTGGGCGTGTTCGTGCCCCTCGCCTCCGCGATGATTTCGCCTTTGGCGACTGGTTCGTGGACAGCTTTGCCCAGGTCGTCGGCAAGCTCACGCCCCTGATCGCCACCGATGCCTATCAGAGCGCCATCGAAGGGTATGTTCTCGAACCTCTCATCACCCGCGACCCCGACACGCTGGAGTGGAAGCCGTGGATCGCCTCGGCCTGGCAGGTCTCGGAGGACGGGCTGACCATCAGCTTCGATCTGCGCAAGGATGTGAAGTTTTCCGACAACACGCCGTTGACCTCAGCCGATGTGCTCTACACCTACAACCTGACGATGAACCCGGAGATCAACGCCCCGCGACTTCGTCCGTACTACGAAAACATTGAGAGCGTTGAAACGCCCGACCCGCATCGCGTGGTGTTCCGACTCAAGCGGCCGTACTTCATGTCGCTGTCGATCACAGGCGGCATGACGATCATGCCCAAGCATTTTTACGAGAAGATTTCGGCAGTGGAGTTCAACGAATCCACGGGCCTGCTGATGGGCTCAGGGCCGTATAAGTTGGCGGTGGACCCTCACCGCTGGCAGCCGGGTTCTGGGAGGATCGAGCTGATCCGCAATGAGCACTACTGGGGCCCCAGACCCAGCTTCGACCGGCTAGTCTGGCGCGAGATCACCGACGAAAAAGCCAGTGAAGTGAGCTTCCGCAACAGTGATATTGATGTTTACGTCGTACGTCCCGAGCAGTACGCGAAATTCAAGGACGATAAGGACCTGCTGGCCAAAGCGAATCTTCACGAGTACGAATCGCCGACCTTCGGCTACCGCTACGTGGGTTGGAACCAGCGCCTCAACGACAAGCCCACTCCCTTTGCCGACCAACGGGTTCGCATGGCGATGACGCTGTTGACCAATCGCCAGGAAATGGCGGATCAACTCATGAGCGGGTTGGCGACGGTGGCGACCGGGCCGTTCCACCATCTGAGCCCGCAGAGCGATCCGAACATCAAGCCCTGGCCCTTCGACACGGCCCGCGCCAAGGCCTTGCTTCAGGAAGCTGGCTACATGGACCGCGACGGCGACGGCATCCTCGAAGGTCCGGACGGCAAGCCGTTTCGCTTCAAGCTCATCTACCCAGCGGGAAGCGTTAACTACCAGCAGATGGCGACGTACCTCAAGGACGCCTACGCCCGCGCGGGAATCGTGCTGGATGCCGACCCGACCGAATGGAACACGATGATCCAGCGGATTAACGACCGGAATTTCGAGGCCATCACCTTGGGCTGGGGCGGCGTCGTCGAAAGCGATCCCAAGCAGATCTTCCATTCCGAGATGATCGCTGAGGGCGGGGACAACTACGTCTCCTACAACAACCCGCAGATCGACGCGTTGATTGATAAAGCGCGGATGACCGTCGATGAAGAAGCACGAAAGGAACTCTGGCGGCAGGTGCATCGCATCCTGCACGAGGATCAGCCCTACACGTTTCTGTTTAATAGTCGTGCTGTGGTGTTCATCGACAAACGCGTCCAGAACGTGTTGATCACCCGCACGGGCATGAATGATCGCACGGAGATGTTCGTGCCATTGAAGCTTCAGCGTTGGAACAGGTGAGGAGACCGGCTTGCTGGGTTATATCGTCCGCCGCCTGTTACTGATGGTTCCCACGCTGCTGGGCGTGTTGGCGGTGGTGTTTTTCATCATGGCGTTTTCGCCCGGCGGCTTCGGTGGCCGGGAGATGGGTGCCGAGGGGCAGGTCACCGAAGGCCAGGATGCCCGCCGCCTGCGCAAACAGATGGAGCGGCGCTACGGCAACAACCTGCCCAAAGTGGTGCAGTTCGGGCGGTGGCTTAACCAGGTCTCGCCCGTCGGATTCACCATGTCCGGCGATATCGTGTTTGACGACTCAACTCTCGCCGAAGTCCGGGCCGCGCTGGCGGACATGCCGCTTAACACCCATCCCCAGAGCCTCGACCGGGCTGTAGGCGTGACGTTGAACATCGCAGCCTATCGCAATGAGAACCCCCGAGATGTTGCTGCCATGCTCCGCACGCAACTGGCCGACCCCGTGGAGGCCATGTCGCTCTTTGCTAAGTTTGATGTCAAACTCGATGAATATGTCGCCCGTCGACTTAAAGAGCGATTGAAAACATTGAGCCTGCGCGAGGGTGGTCTGCCACGGGCACAAAACGAACTGCTCGACGAATTGGCATTTGAGATCAGCGGCGTCTCGCGTGTGCGGTTTGATCAGCCGGGCTTCAAGTGGCCTGATCTGGGAACGTCGCTTAAAGGGCGCAGGGTGTCGGCACTGCTGGCTGAACGTGTGCCCGTGACGATGTTGCTCAACGTCATCACCCTTCCGATCATTTACACAATCGCGATTTTCAGTGGTGTGACTGCTGCGCGTCGCCGGGGTGCTTCCTTCGATGTAGGTATCGGGCTGACTTTCGTCGCGCTCTGGAGCGTGCCGGTGATGTGGACGGGGGTCATGCTCATGGAATACTTTGCCAATGTGAGGTACTTCCACATTTTTCCCGCTGTGGGGCTTCACAGCATGCGTGCCGACGAGATGCCGTTTTTGCCGATGTGGACGCAGTCGGGCTTCACGCCGGGCTGGCTTCTGGACATGATCTGGCACCTGATTTTGCCGGTGTTCTGTCTCACCTACGGCGGTCTGGCGGTGATGACCAAAGTCATGCGCGGCGCGGTGCTCGACAACCTCGCTTCGGATTACATCCGCACCGCCCGCGCCAAAGGCGTGCCCGCCAATCAGGTGCTCTGGCGACATGTGTTGGCCAACAGCCTGCTGCCCTTGATCACCATGGCATCGGGCCTGATCCCCTCGCTCTTTGTCGGGGCGGTGGTCGTCGAGTCGATCTTCAGCATCAACGGCATGGGCAAGCTTTCGATCGAGGCAGCCTTTGCCAAAGATCGCGAAGTGGTGATGGCTACGACGCTCATCGCCGCCATGCTGGGCCTGGGCGCTGAGATTCTCCGCGATGTTTGCTACGCCATCGCCGACCCGAGGGTGAGTTATGAGTGACGAACTTGATGGAGTCATGCGTTGACGACAGGCGATGCACAAATCGCGGTGGTGCTTGACGACGGGCCGAACATGCCTGCGCGTGGGATGGTGCGGCGGGTTCTCGGCGCCACCTTCACCCGCACCGGCGCTGTTGGCGGGTTGATCTGGATTGTGCTGCTGGTGCTGCTGGCGGTTTTTGCGCCGCTGCTGGCTAATTCGCATCCGATTCTCATGAGTCGCGATGGAACGGTGTCGAGCCCGCTGCTCTCGCATCTGACTGCGGTGGACATCACGCTGCTGGTCGCATTTTTCAGTGCCTTGTTGCTGGCGGGCGTGCGTTGGCTGATGCGTGCATTCAAGTCGCGCCTCTCTCAGTCGCGCTTCGGTGCACCCGGGGTCATGACGTGGATAACCATCGTGGCGCTGACGGGTCTCGTGGCATGGTGGATGGTTCCACCGCGTTACGCCCAGGTGCTCTCGCAGTACCGTGAAGCTCAGGTCGCTGGCGAACTCGATTGGGCGATCCTGGCACCGATTCCCTACTCGCCGACGGATCGTCAACGCGACAGTCTTTCTGCCACCAACATTGACCCGCGGTTGCTCTTGCCCTCCCCAGCCCATTGGATGGGGACCACGGCCGATGGTGAGGATGTGGCGTCGCGCATGATTCACGCCTCGCGCATCGCGCTGGCCATCGGCATGATCGCCACGGGCATCGCGCTGGTGCTGGGCGTGACCATCGGCGGACTGATGGGCTACTTCTCCGGTTGGGTGGACCTGTTGGGCATGCGCCTTGTCGAAGTGTTCAGCGCCATACCGGTCATCTTCCTGCTGATCATGATCGTCGCGTTCTATGGTCGAAGTCTGTATTTGATGATGGTGATCCTGGGCCTGACGGGCTGGGTGGGGTATGCGGTTTATGTGCGAGCGGAGTTTCTCAAGTTGCGCAACACCGATTTTGTCGTGGCGGCAAGGGCGCTGGGCCTGCCCCTGTGGTCGGTGCTCTTTCGCCACATGCTGCCCAACGGCATCACGCCGGTGCTGGTGTTGGCGAGTTTCAGCGTCGCGGGGATGATCCTCACGGAATCGACGTTGTCGTTTCTGGGGCTGGGGCTTGTCGAGGAGCCGAGCTGGGGCCAGTTGCTCAACCAGGCGCGGTCCGCGGGCAGTCAGTGGGGGCTGGTGGTCTTTCCGGGCCTGGCGATTTTTCTCACCGTGCTGGCCTACAACCTTATCGGCGAAGCCCTGCGCGACGCCCTGGACCCGCACGCCCAACGCAGCAGCATGATGTGATAGCCGCGTTTGATGTGAAGCAGCAACATGATGTGATGGACGAGCCGACGCATGACCCAAAGTACCCGACACGATCAGCCTCTCCTGCAAATCCGCGACCTGGCGGTGAGTTTTCCCGTGTCGCGCGAGAGCCGCCATCGCGGCCACCGGGTGCGGGCGGTCAATAGGGTCAACCTGACGATCTATCCGCAGCAGACCTTGGCGGTGGTGGGAGAATCGGGCTGCGGCAAATCGGTGACCGCGCTGTCGACGTTACAGTTGATTCCCACTCCGCCCGGCAAGTACGACAGCGGCCGAATTATTTGGGATGCGGGCGTGGAACAATCCCCGCCGGTGGATCTTCTCAAACTTTCAGAACGCCAGATGCGCTCCATCCGTGGCAACCAGATCGCCATGATTTTTCAGGAGCCGATGACCAGCCTCAATCCGGTTTACACCATCGGCGATCAGATTCTCGAAGCGATCCTGCTGCATCAACAGGTGAGCCGACGTCAGGCTGTGGAGATCGCTGAAAGCGCCCTGCGCGATGTAGGCATCGCTGACCCCGGCGGCCGACTGCGCGAGTATCCGCATCAACTGTCGGGGGGCATGCGACAGCGCGTGATGATCGCCATGGCGTTGGCATGTCAACCTCGGCTGCTTCTGGCCGACGAACCGACGACGGCGTTGGACGTCACCATCCAGGCGCAGATTCTCGAACTGCTCCGCGAGTTGCAGACTCGCCGCGGCATGAGCGTGCTGCTGATCACTCACGACCTGGGCGTGGTTGCGGAAAACGCGGATGTGGTGGCGGTCATGTACGCAGGCCGAGTCGTCGAATACGGCTCGGTCCATACGGTGTTCGATAACCCGCTGCATCCTTACACGCGAGGTCTCTTCACCTCCATGCCGCTGCTCGGCGGCGATCGCCATCGTCTGACTGCGATACCCGGCAACGTGCCCGACCCCAGCAATTTCCCCACCGGCTGTCCTTTCCATCCGCGCTGCGCTGCGATGCAGGGGGACGCCAAGTGCGTGGAGCACGATCCACCGCTGCTGGAAATCGAGCCGGGCCATTGGGCTGCCTGCTGGCATGTGTCGGGCTATGACGAGGGTTTGGCGGCTGTCCCGGATGTGGCTTATCGCCGCGATGCTGCGACCGTAGCCGCCGATCCGGATTGATTCCGCACAGCTACTTCCACCCACTTCAAAGCGACCTCAGCCCCGTTGCACCATGTCTGCACCGGGTCTATCCCGATGCCTGGCAGCGGGCCGAAACGGAGTCGTGCACACCGATTGACTCCGGTAGTCGGCAGTAGCGTCCCTCGCTTACTGTTCCCATGTTGATCAACGGTTCGTACTGCAACGTGTGCAGTTCCCGAGCCCCCACACCCGAAACCACCAATAGGAGTTTCACCATGACGATTTCTCATGCCCAGCCACTGCCCCTCAACGAAAGTCGGCGACATACCCGGCAATGGATCGCAGGCCTTTGCGCCGGCGCTCTAGTTGCCACGTCCGGCGTCGCGCTGGCGGCACCCGACGACAAGGCCAACAACGCTGACCGCCATCGCGAGAAGGCCACGCTCTCGGCAACCGAAGCCAACGCACGCAATCAGCAACGCATGGATCGGCAGCAAAATGCTGCTCAGCAGCTCAACGCCGTTGAGAATCAGCACGCCGCGCAGAATCAGCAGGTGCTCAACGTCGACAAGATCCTGGGACAGAAAGTCCTCAACCAGGCCAACGAGGAAGTTGGCACACTCAAGGACATCGTGATCAACACCCGTAATGGAAGCATTGATTACGCGGTGCTGTCCCATGGCGGGCTGTGGGGTATTGGTAACGAACTCTACGCGTTGCCTTGGTCGACCTTCAGCTTCAACCGTGCCGATGGTGACGCCGACAAATGGCGTATCACCGCAGCGGTGACCAAGGCCCAGTTGGAGAAATCACAAGGCTTCGACCAGAACAACTGGCCCAACATGGCGGATGAATCCTGGAGCAGGACGTTCGACAACATGTGGGGCCGTGAAGACGCCCAGCGGACGGCCGAAGCACGGCAAACTGCGGCCTTCCAACGCGCCAGCAAGATCATCGGTATGAACGTCAAGGCTCGCGATGATAAATCCATCGGCGAGATCAAAGAACTTAATGTCACCGAGCGAAACGGCCGCGTGGCCTACGCTGTGATTGACGCGGGTGGCTTCCTGGACGGAAAGGAAAGTTGGGTGGCGGTCCCCTGGAGCTCGCTGCAGTTCGATGCTCAAGGCGAAAACATCAGGCTCGACAGCGACAAGCGGCAGCTTCAACCGCTGGCGTTCGATAAGAATAATCGACCTGACGTGAACAACTCCGAATGGAGCAACAAGGTCCACCGCGACCTCAACCAGGATGATGCCTACCTTCGCATGCCTGGCCTGACGGTGTACAACACCGACGATGGCTGGAAGAACGAAAGCCGCTACAACAAGCAGTACAACGGCAAAAACATCAAGACAATCGCGGGCGAGATTACCGAGGTCAACTCCATCCAGCCCAATGATCAATCCCGCCGCGGCACGTCCCTCGAGATCGAGACCAGCGACGGGTCCGTCAGGACCGTTCACCTCGGACCTACGGACCACTTGACGCAGCAAGGCGTCAATCTCCGTGAAGGTCAGCGCGTGACCATCATTGCAGCCCAGGCTGATCGAAGGAACTATCTCCTGGCTCAACAGATCGAAGTCGATGGCAAGCGGATCGAACTGCGTGACAAGAACGGTGCGCCGCAGTGGGATCGGCAGCAAGGCCAAACCCTGCGCAACACGGGCAACCTTGATGGTAGCCGTGAGCGAGATGACAACCGCCCACGCGAGAACCGTGAAAACCGCACCAGCACAGACCGTCAAGGCACTGACAGCAGCGCCACTCGGTAAAGTATATAACGCCAGCGGAGTCACCCTGACTCAGGACCTCCGCTTGGCTCGTTGACATCGGCCGACTAACCCGGCTGGTTGTACCAACGGCGAGCGTCGATGGACAGATAAAGTCCCTCGACGCTCGTTTTTTTACGCGGGCTCTTGTTGCGAAAGACAATGCAGGGCGCCCAGACCCACCACGAGAAACTCGGCGCGAATGGGCACGATAGTATGTTTGGGCATGGCGGCGGCAATGATGTCCAGCGCTGCCTGGTCATTTTTCTGGCCGAAAACAGGCACAAACACGCCGCGGTTGGCGATGAGGAAATTGGCGTAACTGGCGGGCACGGGATTGACGCCGCCGGGACCAAAGCGGTCGGCTGGGAAGTTGTAGAGGATCGGATCGGGCACGGGCAAGTCGATAATCTCCAGCCTGCGACCATCCTGATCCCGCGCTTGCGTCAGGGCCTGGCGGTTGCGGTTGAGCACATCGAAATCTGGATGGCTCTTCTCAGCACGGATCGCCAGCACCGTGGTTGGATTGACGAATCGCGCGATGTCATCGATATGTCCATCGGTGTCATCTCCGACGATCCCGCCCGGCAGCCAGATGACATGTCGAGTGCCCAGTGCCAGGTGCAACTCAGCGATGATCTGATCGCGACCCATCGTCGGATTGCGATTGGGATTGAGCAGGCATTGCTCGGTGGTCATGACCGTGCCCGCGCCATTGACCTCGATGGACCCGCCTTCGAGGGTCATGTCGTGGAGCCAGATGGGCAGGTCCAATCGACGGGCGATGTGTTGAGGCACGACATCGTCCAGGTCGCGGGTTTCGTACTTGCCGCCCCAGCCGTTGAAATGAAAGTCGTGCAGCGCGATGCCCGGGCCGTCGATGGCCTTGACAAAGATGGGCCCATAATCGCGAATCCACGAATCGTTGGTGGCGATGCCATGCTGTCGCGTCTCGGCGACTTCCACGTACGGCCGCATGGCCTCGATCCACAAGTCCCACTGCTGCTGCGCCTCGGGCAGACAGTTGGGCCAGGTTTCATCATTGTGCGGGCGGGTGACCCAGATGCGCGACATCGGTGCCCACTCCGCGGGCATGTGGAAGTCACCAGCATCATCGGCAGCGAGATGCGTCAGGTCATCGAACGTGTCAATGCGTGGATGGGGCATGGCTGTCAGGTCGATTCCTATTGGCCGTCGGTTCGAGCGCCGTCGGTGTTGAGCTTGGATGCTGGTAGTGGCACTTGGATGCCACGAGCGAGCCGATTTTAGCAGGGATGAGCGCGGGAAGATGACTCAACGTCACTTGGGTTTGCCGTCGGCTTCGTCGTCCGCATCGTGAGCGATGGTGATCATCCACCAGGGCCCTGTGGATGTGCCCATCGTGGCTGACCAGTACCAGGCTGAAACATCCGTCCACTGGCCGCCACGACTGTCGGTGATGTGTTCGCGAATTCGCATGGCGGGGGCATCGGGACGTTTGGCGATGAAACTCATCCAGGCCACACCGTCGCTATCCCGCCACAGCGACTCGAAGGCGATGGCATACCCCGAGGCTCGCAGGCAGTCGGCTGAGGGATGCAGCGAGCGTGTGGGCCGTGTGATGTGGCGGAAGATGATCTCGCGCTGGCCGTCTGTGAATCGGCCGATCTGGCCGGGAAAACCTTGCGCCAGGGCCTCTTCACGCGAGGTCAGTTCCAGTTGCCGCAGCGGCAGTCCATTGAAATGCGTGGGCCAGTCCACGTGGGTGATATCGTCGGGCGATAGGTCCTGACCGGCGGGCATCGCGAGCGGTGCTAACGCTGCGGCGGTGAAAACGACGAGTGTGGCGATCAGCGTTCCGGGGGCAACGCGTGTGGATCGCAATGAGCTAACGGATTGCAGCGGTGCGTCGGAACTGTGCGGCAGAGGTTCCGCACCCGCCACGGCAAGGCGATGCGTCAACAGCGCGATGCCAGCAGCCGTGAGCGCAAAGACCACGATGCCCACAGCCTCATGCAGCCATGCGGCATCGGTGTCCAGCAGCAGCAAGTGCCATGAGAGGTCGCCGTGGAGATGGCTTAGTTCCAGCAACGTCAACGACGCCGAGCGAAGCGCGTTACCCACGATGATAATCAGCACCGTGGCGAGCCCCGCGATGATGCACTTTCTCCAGTTGAGGTTCCACGCGGTGGCGAGAATCGCCAGGAGAAACGCCCCTGCCCACAACATGCGGATGCCGCTGCAAGGCGCATCGATGACGATGGTGCGCTCGCTGATGCGCAGCGCAGCCCCATCGAGTTTCGCAGCGTGGCCGGCGAGGTTCACCATCGGTAACGACAGCCAGCCCACCACCAGCCGCAGCGGATAGCCAAGAAAAAACTGCATCGACGCGATGACCGGCAGCGCCAGGAGAAGCAGCGCCCAGACGCCCGGCTGAAGCGTTCGATGCCACACCACGCGGCTGAGGATCAGCGCCAGGGCCGTCATGGCGAGTATGCCGCGCACCAACGGAGGCACGTGGGCATAGACCGCGGCATAGACGAGCGTGACGAGCAGCGCGGCAAGAAGGTTGCCAAAGGTGATCGCAGGTGCTCGCCGATGCGGAACCAGCACGCACAACCCGATCGCGGCCAGCAGCGCGATGACACCCCAGGGTTCATCGGCACCGTCGGTCATGCGGCTCAGATACCAGCGCCACACGGGCCAGAAGGCCGCCGCCTGCAGCGCCAGCACGAGCCAACTAGTCGCGACGATGTGACGCGGCGTAGGCGAGGGCTGGGTAGCGACGTCCATCAGCGTGGGTCCACTGTCGTTGGCAGCCACGTCCGACTCCGTTGACGACGCCATAGCAGGACCATGAGAATGAACGCCACGATGATCAGCATTGCCCAGACCTCCGGCTCCGGCACGGTGGGCACGGTCGCGGCGTCGACAGGCGTCAACCCGGCGGCTGCGAACTGTTGGGCGGTCTCCAGCACCACCGCGCCGGTCACGGGTGTCACCAGTTGATAGCTGGCAGCCAGGCTGATCGCTCTTTTGTCGTTGCCTTGCACGCGCTCCCGGCGCAGGCGGTTGACCTCTTCGAGTGCCCACAACCGCGCCAGGTGAGCCGATGTGCGATGCACTTCGGCGCTGGGTGTGCCGGGGATCGCGTCGGACGCCTTGGCCTTGTTGCGTTGCATCACCCAGATGGGTTCCACGCCGTGCCACTGGGCAAAGAGGCGCTCCAGATCGACGTGCAGTGCGGCTGTGCGGGGCAACTGGGTCAAAGCGGTATGGGCGATGGGGTCGAATCCTTCGATGATGCGATTGATCCCGGGCGTGGCGGGGACCTCGATGAGCCTTGGTCCGCTGACGCGTCGCTGCCAATGTTGCGCCACGGCACTGATACTGGTGAGTTCGACGGGTTGTGAGCCGTGGATCCAGAGAATCACAGCTTGCCCCTCTGGGAGATTCGATGCGCGGTTCCATGCTTCGGTCAAAGCTGGGGCGTTGTCAGCACCGCCGATGGGCTTGTAGTTGCGTAGGGCATCGGTGGCGCGGTTGCGAACGGCCGCATCGATGGGCATGGTTCCGCCCAGCAGGTCCACGACCGAATCGCCTGCCGCCAATAGCACCAACTCGACGCCTTCGGGCAGCACCGAAAAGGCCTGCGCCACCTCCGCGAATACCGGCGACATTTCAGACGAGCCGTCCACCACCACGACGACCCGCTTGGGCCGTGTTGCGGGCTGATGTTCGAGCTTCTGCACGATGACCGCGTCACTGCCTTTGAGCGGATCGGGTGTCCAGCTTGTGGTCACCTCCGGCAAGCGTGCGGCGTGAACCACAGCCTGCGTGGCATCGAGCAACTGAACATCGCTGATTTGCCCGCGTAACGCAAAGACGCCGCCCGGGGCTGCTTCCGCAGTCAGGGCTGTGTCGGTCGCCGTCAGCGGCTGTTTGGCTTCGACCCAGATGTGATGGGCGGTGGTGGGCGAAAGGGTGAAATTGCGTTCGACGATCACGGGCAAGCGCAAGGCTGCATCATCAGCCGCCAGAACCGACATCGGAGCGGTGATCCCCAGACGCACCTTCATCTCCTTACCGCCACGCAGCACAGGGAAGCATTGAACCAGCACGCGGTCGGGCCCAGCGGTCGTCACCAGCACAGGGTCGCGCTGTTGACGCACGATGTTCTCGTAGGCCTGGCGTGTTTGGCCTCGTGAGGCGAATGCAGCTTCGCGCTCTTCGCCGTCGACCCACAACGTGAGTCGGGAGACCACGCCTCCAGCCGGGAGAAGCACCTGAGCGCGGGCTTCATGATCGACCATTGCATGATCGTTGCGGAACACCAGCGTCCATTCGATGTAACCCAGCGCTGCATTGCCATCAAGCGAGGCATCCATCTGCGAGGTGACAAGCGAAAGGCCCCGGCGTTGCGTGCCGACGTTGACGCCTCCCTGGTCCTCATCCCAAGATGACTCGAAACCTTCCCAGCGGCGGCCGACGCTCAGGCGTGGCGGCGGGACGCTGTTAAACGGTTGGCCGGTGACGCGGTAGTAAATGCCGCGTGCCTGAGTCGGTTGGACCGGGTCGCTGAACGCCAGGACGAAGCCCAACAGGTCAGTCGCAGCGCGGGGTCGTTCGTAGCAGGCTTTGAGCAACCAGTCGTTGCTGCCAACGGTGCGGAGCATAGTCAAGCCGCGGCTTTGGGTTGCGGGGTTGTCCGACGCCGCCATCTCGAGCCCCAGGCGAGTGACGGTCGAGGGCATCTCGACCAACGCCATGGCCAGCACCGCCACCGCCAAGCCGACCCACAAACCGGGGACGCGCTGGCCCTGACCTTCGGGCGTCAGGAAGCGCAGGCGTCGGCGCAACATCAGCGCTGCGATGAAGCCTGATAACGGCGCCAGACCGAAGAAGCCGATGCCCAGGAAAATGATGCCGATGACGGAGAACGGCAGCAGCGGGAGGAAGAGAAGGGTGTACACCAACGCCACGCCCATGCCCAGCGCGTTGAATAGGCCAGCCTGGCTGCGATAGCGCGGCGAACCTTGGGTGGTGATGAGCCAGGCGGTGAAGTTGGCGGCGGGAATCAACAGGAACAACAGCAGATGCCAGATCGTCGGCGTGGGGTCGAAGAAGATGTTGGCGCATAGCCCGGTGGCAGCTTCGAAGAGCGGTGCAGCCAGGGGCAGCAGCACACCAAAGAACAGGATCAGTGTTTGCCAGGGCCACCACCAGCGGCGTTTGGTTTTCGCTTGACGTTTAGCGGTGTGGTCGGTGGCGTGGTTGGGCGATACCACTACCGGGGCCGTTACCGATGGCGGAGCATGAGCGACAACCGAGGTTTCCGTGTCGCTCTCGGGCATGCCGATCCGCGCCAGGACACGCTTGAGTTCTTCCTCGGTGACAACCTGCGAGCCTGCGGAAGCGAGTTCCGCTTCGACATGTCGCCGCAGGTCATCCACGACTTCCTGCGCATCGGATTCATCCTGGGTCGCACGCAAGCGATCGCGCACCTCTTGGACGTATTGCCGCCATGCATCGCTCGCTTTTTGCGTCCACTGACTCATGTGTTGCCCTTTCCTTGTCGCAGCTTGCCGAGACCACGGAGCACATCGTCGAGGTGCTCCCGCATAAGTTTGAGTGTTTGCCGACCCTCGGGTGTGAGGCTGTAGTACTTGCGAGCTGGCCCGCCGGTGGATTCCTCCAGGCGTGCCGCCACCAGTCCCTGTCGTCGGAGTCGTGACATCAGCGGATAGATCGTGCCTTCGGTGACGCCCAGGCCGGGTAGTTCGACGAGTGCTTTGACCAGTTCGTAGCCGTATCGCTCCTCATCAGCGAGTGCGGTTAGGACGCACAGCTCGAGTATGCCCTTGCGGAATTGGATGGTCCAGTTATCGAACTCGATGGCGTTGCTCCGTCATGGCGTCGCGTTGCTCTCGCAAGGCGTTGCGTTGCTGGCGTGCTTCGCTGTCGCTGTCGGCTCTCAACATTCGTGGGTTCGGACGTTTCCCACGTGGGCGCGACGGGCTTTGGCTAGCACTCACGCATACCTTGTAACACAAGGTACTCGGTGTTTCAAGTTCTACGGTGTCCTTCAGAGAAAAGTTCGTTTGGCGTGCCTCAGGGCGCTTTTTTCCGTTGCCCGACCCCATCCCAGTTGTAAAATTTAGAAACATCCTTGGAATAGTTCTTGACAACGGGCGGGGAAGGCGGTATTGTCCACTGAACGTTTTGGATGGTTTGCACGATTTCCACCTTGGTAGCCACTATGGAGTCACCCATGACCACGATTCTCAACAAACCCCGCAAAGCCAGCGCTCGCCGTTCCTCAAATGCCGAGGCACCGGTAAAGGAAGAAAAAAAGTCCGTGGTCATCGCCGGTGGCAAGCGGGTGACGCCCACCGTGGCCAGACTCATGGCCCAGACTTTTGAAGAGTTCCGTTTGACCCCCGCAGCTCGCAAGCGGCTGACCCCCGATCAGATCACGCATCTCAGGACAGCCGTCAAGGATGCTCCCGAATGGATGCACGACCCGTCCTTCGATTTGCCCGATGCCCACAAGCGGCTCTTTGAGGATGTCGCCCCTGTTCCGCTGCCTGACACGAGCTGGTATGTCCCGGTCATCGAGCGCCTGGGCGACGCTGCCCCGTTGAAGCTCAACGCCACGCTGTTGACCAAAGAGCAGGAGCGGCTGGTGTTCCTGCAGTTCAACTATTGCCGGTATCGCGCGGTGCGCATCCGCAAGCGCTTCGTCGACAAACCCATGACCATCAAGGCAGCCGAGGCGTTGAGCGAATGGACCGAGCGGGCTGCCCATTTCCGCAGCCTGATTGCCGACGCCAACCTGGCGCTGGTGCTGGCCATGATCAAGCGCATGGGGCTGGTGACGATGGACTTTCACGATCTGATCAGCGAAGGCAACCTGGCGTTGCTCCGCGCCATCGACAAATTCAACGTCAGCAAGGGCTTCAAATTTTCGACCTACGCCTGCCGTGCGATTATCAAGGCGTTGAGCCGACACACGACCAAAGCCCATCGTCGCAAGCAGGTTTTCCCGGTCGAGTTCGACCCCGACTTCGAGCGATCCAACCACGCCAAGGATCAGCACGCGTCGCAGGAGACCGCCTGTGTCGAGGAGTTGCGTCGCATCATCCGCGACAATGCCGCGGAGTTGACGACGCTGGAGCAGCAGGTCATCGCTCATCGCTTCGCCCTCCCGCCGCAGGGGATGGAGGCTGGCGTCGACGATGAGGAAGGCCCGACCAAGCGTCTGACGCTCAATCAGGTGGGCAGCCTGGTCGGTTTGACCAAGGAGCGTGTCCGTCAGATTCAGAACAAAGCAATGGCCAAGCTCCGCGATACGCTCGATGCCCAGTTGCTGAACTGAACCGCGCAACTGAAATCGACGGAATTGAAGCTGACGCAGGTTCCGCCCGATTAGTGTGATCCGCACCCATTCGCCGCTTTAACTAAACCGTGCGGGTCTCAAGCTCCAGCGCCACCAGATCGTCGTAGGTCTCGCGTTGCCGAATGATCGTGCTCTGGCTGCCGTCAATGAGTACCTCGACGGGCCGGGGAATCGCGTTGTAATTGCTGGCCATCACCATGCCATAGGCACCGGCTGTGAAGATGCACAGCAGATCGCCGCGCTGCACCGGGGGCAAGGGTCGATCCTTGCAGAACACATCACTGCTTTCGCAAATGGGCCCGACGACATCGGCCGGTTCCAGCCCCGGCAAATCCATCGTGGCCGAACGTTGCGTCGGGACATGATCGGGCGCGACGCGTGTGGGCCAGATGAAGTGAAACGCATCGTACATGGCGGTGCGAATCAGGTGGTGCACGCCGCTGTCGACGATGACGAACTTTTTGCGCCCGCCCGTCTTGAGGTATTGCACCCGCGTCAGGAGCACCCCGGCGTTGGCGGCGATGTATCGGCCGGGCTCAAGTATCACGCGCCCGCCACGGTCCTTGAACTCCGCCAAGAGCGGCAGGATTTCACGAGCGTAGGCGGCGCTGAGCGGACTCTTGCCCGTCTCGTAGTCGGCGGCGAACCCTCCGCCGATGTCCAGCGTGGCGACGCGATGGCCTGCCTTTTCCAGATCAGCCACCAGGTCCAGCGCCTTGGTGATGGCCTGGACGTAGGGAGCCGCGGAATAGATCGGCGAGCCGATGTGGAGGTGAATGGCGTTGAGTCGCAGGTGGCGATTGCCGCCGAAGGTCGCAAAGAACTGCCGAGCTCGCTCCAGGTCCACCCCGAACTTCGATTCCTTCTTGCCCGTGGTGGTCTTGGCGTGAGTTTTGGGATCTGCGACATCGGGGTTGACGCGTAATGCCGCGTTGGCGAACTTGCCCATCTCCGTGGCGATGGCGGCGATGTTGGCGAACTCCGCTTCGCTTTCGATGTTGAACCACCCGATGCCCGCTGTCAGGGCCTGGCGAATCTCAGCATCGGTTTTGCCGACGCCAGCGAAGACGATCTTGGTCGGATCGACTCCCGCCACAATCGCGCGATGCAGTTCGCCGCCGCTGACGACATCCATGCCCGAGCCGCGAGCCGCCAGCGTCTTGATGATGTGGATATTGCCGCAGCTCTTGATGGAGTAGCAGATGAGCGGATCGACGGGCGCGAATGCTGCCGCCAGGGCGTCGTAGTGGTGCAGCAGGGTGCGTTTGGAGTAGACGTAAGCCGGCGTGGCGACTTTGGCCGCCAGATCATCGAGGTTGACGTCTTCGCAGAAAAGCTGCCCGTTTTGATAGTGAAACCAGTCCATGGCGACATGATAACGCCGGTGTAGCGGCAGCGGATTTCCGAGCAACAGAGCGGAAGGCCACGGGATAGGCAGTCAACCACAAAGGCACAAAGGCCACCAGGCAAAGCACAAAAGAAGTGAAGGGTTGCCCGGTATTCTTCGTGTCCTTCGTGCCTTTGTGGTGAATCCCTTGATCGTCAAACCAGCAGGCCAGCCGGGTTCTCCAGCATCTGCTTCAACGTGTTGAGGAACGCTGCTGCGGCAGCGCCATCGACCACGCGGTGATCGGCGCTGATCGTCACGCTCATCTCCTGGCCGATGACGATCTGGCCATCGCGGACCACCGCCTTCTCCAGGGCGGCACCCACCGCCAGGATCGCGCTCTGGGGCGGATTGATGATGGCAGTGAAATGCTCGACGCCGAACATGCCAAGGTTGCTGATCGTAAACGTGCCCTCAGCCATTTCCTCGATGGTCAATCCGCCCTCGCGTGCCTTCTTGGCGAGTTTGCGTGTTTCATTACTGATGGCGCGAAGGCCCTTGTTCTGCACGTCTCGCAGCGTGGGCACCACTAAGCCGCCACCTTTTTCCTCGGGCAGCGCCACCGCCACGCCGATGTTGACGGTGCCATGCTGTTGGATGCCCGCATCGCTCCAGGAGCTGTTGACCAGCGGATGCTGGAGGATCGCCAGGGCGCAGCCGCGGACGATGAAATCGTTGACGCTGAGTTTGATGCCCTGGCTTTCAAGTTGGGTGTTGAGGGTTTCGCGCAACGTCAGCAGGGGATCCATATTGACGCTGATGGTCACTTGGAAGTGCGGGATGGTGGTTTTGGATTCCAGCAGGCGTCGCGCGATGGTCTTACGCATGTTGGAGACGCTGATGGTGCGGGCTTCGAGCTTGCCACCGAGTGGCGCAGCTTGTGCAGGGGCTGACGATGACGCGGCGATTGGCTTAACCGCCCCCCCCGAACCCCCGGACCCCCCGGCGGGCCCAGCCTGGGATTTACCAGCGGGCTTGGCGTCCGCAGCCGGCGACTGTTTGCCACCGGCGGGCTTGGTGGGTGACTTACCCTCGGCAGCAGCGAGAACATCACGCTTGATGATGCGACCGCTCGGACCGCTGCCCTTGAGCTTGCCCACATCCACGCCCTTGTCCTCAGCAATCTTTCGTGCAAGGGGACTGATGCGAACCTTCGCCCCGGATTCTTCGTCGGCTTCATCGTCGCCCGCTTCGTCACTCCCTTCATCGCCTGCCGCATCATCCGCTTCGTCGCCCCCTTCTTCATCCACCTCGTCGGCATCCTTGGTTTTTTTCTTGACAACGACCTTGGCGGGTTGTTTTTCTTTGGTGGGCTGCTCGTCCTTGTCGGATTCCTCATCCCCGCCCGACGCCTTGCCTTCCCCGGCTGACTTAGCCACCTCCGCCGCATCTTCACCTTCCTCAGCCAGCAACAGGATCAAAGCCCCGACCGCTGCGGTGTCGCCTTCACCCACCATGACCTTCGCCACCACGCCATCGTCAAAGCTCTGGAGTTCCATGGTGGCTTTGTCCGTCTCGACATCCGCCAGCAGGTCGCCGCTCTTGACGCTGTCGCCTTCCTTGACCCGCCACTTGACGAGCGTGCCTTCCTGCATGGTGTCGCTGAGGCGGGGCATGGTGATTTCGATGGGCATATCTCAAACTCCGATTGCGGGGGTCAGATTCCGGGGGGCAATGAGGTCGGGTTAATCGTAGCACAGGGAAAACCAATCGGGGATCGTCTGGCCAATGGTCAGACTCAATCCTCGCGCGGTCGTGTCGCCGACCGTCGTGACCCCGCCTCCACGGCGTGGGGTAAACGTGATACATTCGCCCCATGGCCCCGGAAATCGCTGATACGCCCGCCATGCGGCAATATCGCCGCTTCAAAGAGCTGCACCCCGATTGCGTGCTCTTCTTTCGCATGGGCGATTTCTACGAGATGTTTTACGACGATGCCCGACTGGCGCATCGCGTGCTGGGCGTGACGCTCACCCAGCGCACCCAGGGCATCCCCATGGCTGGCGTCCCGTATCACAGCGTCGAGAATTACCTGCGGCGAATGATTCAGGCTGGCCACCGCGTGGCGGTCTGCGAGCAGGTGGAAGACCCCAAGATGGCCAAGGGCGTCGTGCGAAGGGATGTGACGCGAGTCATCACCCCGGGCACGCTCACCGATGAATCACTGCTGGAGGACCACCGCGAGAATCCGCTGGCCGCTGTGATGTTCCACGGTGCCGGTGGGGGGGAGGAGGCCGCCAAGCGCGCCGACATCACGCCCGCCAAGACGCCGCAGACAGCCAGCCTGGCGTGGGCGGAGTTGAGCACAGGCTCGTTCTGGCTCACGACATTGCCCGTCGATGCATTGGGCGATGAATTGGCTCGGATCAGCCCGCGGGAATTGCTCTACGTCGAACCCGCCAACCGTCAGCCGCCGCCTCGGGTGGCGCAGCTCTTGATCGGTGCGGGCTTCTCCGCCACGGCCAGGCCGGCCTGGCAGTTCCGCCCGCAGGAAGCGTTCGAAACGCTCTGCCGACAGTTCGGCGTCAAGGGTCTGGCGGGCTTCGGTCTGGCGGATGATGACCCCGCGCTGGGCGTCGCCGCGGCGATTGTCAGCTACCTCGTCGAAACGCAATGCGCCCAAACTGATCGCGAATCGCTGCCCACCACCAACAGCGGTGCCAGTGCCACCTCGCCCACGTTGCCTCGCCAACCCACTTCCCTCGCGCACCTCCAACCCCCTCGGCGATTCCAACGTCACGACCACCTGATCATCGATCAAACCTCCCTGCGCTCGCTGGAAATCGAGCAGACCATCCGCGGCAATGCCAGCGAAGGCACGCTATTGGGCGTGTTACTCTCCGGCGGTGATTGCCGCACATCCATGGGCAAGCGAATGCTGCGGCAATGGCTCTGCTACCCGCTGTGCCAACTGGAGCCGATCATGGCCCGGCAGCGCGTCGTAGGTGCCCTGATCGAAGACACGCGATTGCTCGATGCCCTGCGACTGCTGCTCGATGAAATTCAGGACGTGGAGCGGATCGCCGCACGAGTCAGCGTCGGCCGGGCGTTGCCGCGCGATGTGGTGGCGATGGGGCGAAGCTGCGATCAAGCGCAGAAACTCGCAGCCCTGCTGGCGGATCGGCCGGCCATGGCGGGTTACCACCAGCAATTGGCTGATGTCGCCGACCCGCTGGCGGAGCTGGGGCAAACGCTGCTGGCAGCCTGCGTGGACGAGCCGCCGTCACACCTGCGCGACGGCGGGCTGTTTCGCGACGGGTTTGATGAGCAACTCGATGAGTACCGCGGCCTCCAACGGGACAGCCAGACCTGGCTTTCCCAATACCAGCAATCGCTCATCCAGAGCACAGGCATCGCGAATCTGAAAGTCGGCTTCAACCGCGTCTTCGGTTACTACATCGAGCTGACCGCAGCACAACGGGACAGAGCGCCCGCCGATTGGACGCGCAAGCAGACGCTCAAGAATGCTGAGCGCTTCATCACCCAGGCGCTTAAGGAATACGAGGTCAAGGTTCTCTCCGCTGGGGAACGCGCCAAGGCACGTGAGCAGGAACTCTTTGCGGCCCTGTGCCAGCGTGTCTGCGAGCATACTGCAGCATTGCGGACATTGGCGCACACAGCCGCGACGATGGATGTGCTGGCATGCTTTGCCCGACGAGCAGTGCGTTGTCGGTACGTCAAGCCGCAGATGGTCAGTGAGCCCGTGTTGAACATCGAAGCAGGGCGGCACCCGGTGCTGGATGTGATTCTGGGCGATCAGTTCGTGCCCAACGACCTGCAACTCGGCACGACTGGGAACAGCGATTCTGATGGGGCGAGTGCAGCGCAATCGCCTGCGACGCTGGCGTTGATCACCGGGCCCAACATGGCGGGCAAGAGCACGTTCATCAGGCAGGCGGCGTTGATTACGCTGTTGGCGCACACCGGCAGCTATGTCCCGGCTACGGCTGCCACCGTGGGCCTGTGCGATCGCATCTTCACCCGCATTGGCGCCAGCGATGAGCTACACGCCGGTGCCAGTACGTTCATGGTTGAGATGACCGAGACAGCCAACATCTGCCATTACGCCACGGATCGCAGCCTGGTGATTCTCGATGAAATCGGCCGGGGAACCAGCACGCTAGATGGCCTGTCGCTGGCGTGGTCCATTGCGGAGCATCTGGCACAGCGCCGGCCGCGCACGCTTTTTGCCACGCATTATCACGAGGTCACTCAACTGGCGCAGGCTTGCGACAACGTGACCAACCTGCACGTTACGGTGCGCGAGTGGGCTGACCAAATTGTCTTTCTCCATCGCGTGCTGCCGGGCTCGACGGATCGCAGCTACGGCATCCACGTGGCGAGGATCGCCGGCCTGCCCGGCAACGTGGTGTCCCGCGCTAATGAACTGTTGAGCCAGCTTTCAGTTAACTACGATATTTCCACAAGTTCCTCCCAGGTCGCCAAAGCCGCGGCGCACGTGGAGGCCAATCAGCAAATGTCGTTGTTTACGCAATACTTAGAACACCCGTCACTCGAGCAGATTCGGGCGGTGGATCTCGATGCGCTGACCCCGATGGCGGCGTTTGACCTGCTGCGGCAAGTCAAGCGTGACATGCGATAAGCGGACGATATAATCCGCTCATTCGGTTGCCTCAGACGGAAAAAAATACGCCCCCCTCCCCGGCCCGTTTGGTGTTCCCCCCAGCACCGACGGGCCCTTTTTTGCGAAAGATCACCCGCAGTTGCTCGATGACGCCGGTCCGGGTGCTCAATACCAGCCGTACTGGTCTACCAGCGCGATGATGCGCTGATAGGTTTCCCAACTCACCGCTGGGGGAACGCTGTGGTCGGAGTGGTAGACGTAGCCTTTGGTGGCCTTGCCCGCGGCGAACTTGCTCTTAATCTCTTCTTCGATTTGCTCGGGGTCGTTGGTGCTCATGAGCATAACGTCGATGTTGCCGAAAATGGCCAGCTTGTCGCCGTACTTGGGGCAGAGGTTGCGGATGTCCATCTGGGCCTTGGCCTCGATGGGCTGGAAGCAGTCGAAGCCCGCGTCGAGCCACAGGTCGATGACGCCGTTTACGTTGCCATCGGTGTGGTAGATGAACTTCATGTTGTGGGCGTGTGCCCAATCGGCCAGTCGTTTGTGGTCGGGCCAGATCAGCTCGCGATACATGGCTGGCGAACAGAACGTGGCGTGGTTGAAGGCCATGTCGCCATAGATCCACAGGCCATCGGGTTCGATGCCCGTGGCCATCATGGCATCGAAGTTGCGGAGCACCTGGGTGGTGAAGGTTTGGGAGATATCGACGATCCAATCCGGGTCGTCGGCCATGGCGATGGCGCCGGCCTCATCGCCGATGAGCGAGCGAATTTCCTCGAAGGATTCGACGCCGGTGAGGTGGACCCACTTGTCCTGTCGCCGGGCCCGCTCGTAGGCTCGCCGCACCGCCTCGGGGTCCTGCTGCAAGCCGCTGCGTAACAGCGCGGGTTTGTACACGCGGTCCCATTTCTCCCGCGAATCGCAGTCGAAACCCAGGTGCTCGGGCGTGCCCATTCTGTGTCGCCAATACCGCACGGTTTTGCCCTGGCCGTCGCGGACGATGCGGGTCTGGTCATCCTGGCTGACGGTGTATTCTTCACCGGGGAAGCATTGCGGCCAGACCCAGCAGATGCCCTGAAAGTCGCCATCGAGCAGATCGAGCACGCCCTGTGTTCCGCCGACGAGTCCCTCGGTTTCCCAGCGGGTAATCGTGTCGCTCCAGAACGATTCATGCCGGGGCACGCGGTCATGATCATCCCGATTAAACATACGTTGGACACGCTGGCGATGCGTCAACGTGGGATTGCGTGATACGGCGGGGGCTTCAACAGGGGCAACGTTTGTCATGAGGAACTCTTTCTTTGTCTTTACGAATGGCGTGGATGGGCCATCGCCCAAGTCGGGGTAACCGTGTCACCTGTCAGCACCGGCACGTCAGCATGGCGTTGACCTTGGCGGCGATGGTGTCGTGACAGCCGGGCACGGAGAGCACATCACACTCCGAACCGAGGATAAACGCATGGCCGCTGCGCGTCATGTGGCTCATCAGCGCCTGCGCGAGCTTAGGAGCTTCTTCCGGCGGCATTTCCGTATCAGAGTAGAACCGCTTGGTCGGCAGGTTGCCAAAGAGCACCGTGTCGGGCTTGACCAGCCGGGCATCTTCCCACAAACGGCGGCTTGAGCCCAGAGACAAAACAGCGGGGTCAAGCTCATTGAACGCCCCGACCATCGCATCAGTCAACTCGCCGCAATCGTGAAATATCAAATCGCAACCAGCATCGGCCAGCAGCTTTTTGATGCGGCGATTGGGCGTCATGACCAGGCGATCAAAAACATTCGAACCACTGTCCAATTGGTTGGGGGAGATGAAGACTTTGTTGGCGGCGGGTTCGCAGAGGCATACGGCCTTGGCACCGGCTTCGATCTGCAGACGCAGCGAGCGTTCGATGACCAACAGGCAAAGCTCCAGTGCTTCCTCGACGAGTTTGACGTCGTCGTCATCGGCGGCGGAGGCACCTTCGCCAGCCATGTAGATGGCGGTGATGGGGTCGGCGAGCATTTTGGTCATCATGGAAAATGGCCCGATGGTCATACCCACCGGCACCATACCCTGACCATGTGCCGCCACGTGCCGCAAGGCGCCGAGTCCAGCCTTCATCCGTGGCGTGGGCGGCGCATTGATGCGGCTGCGCACAGTCTCCAAAGCCCTAGCGGGCACAGTATCGAAGTGATAGGCGTCGATGTCGGCTGCGGGAATCTCCAGCATCGTCAGCAGGTCATGCTTCTCGATCATCAAGTCCATCAGCGGAAACGCCAGCGGCGTGCCGTAACGCTGGGCACTTTCAACGATGACTTCGCCCAGCCCCGTGCCGTCAATCAGGCGGGCTTGGTGATCCGGCTTTTCGTGGAGCACCAGGTCCGCGCCGATGGGCATGCGCAGGCCCTGGTGCGCCAAGTCGAGATAGAAGGAGCGTTGCATGGTGGCGGTCCTCATCGCCTGGTTCGGCGCGCACGACAAGCTACCCCCCGGGAGTGGGTGTCAGGAAGGCTTATTTTTCGATTGCGTAGAGGGCGGTGTTCGCGTTGTTCGATCGCGGTCGGGTCAGGTGCCGACGAGTTGGCGGGCCTTGTCCACAGCGCTGGCGGCATCGGCAGCAAAGCCGTCTGCGCCGATCTGGTCGGCGAAGCTCTGGGTGATCGGGGCCCCGCCGATGAGAATCTTGGCGTCAGTCAGGCCCGCTGCCTTGATCGCTTCGACGGTGGACTTCATCGCGGGCATCGTTGTCGTCAGCAGCGCCGAGAGGCCGATGATCCGGGCGTTGTGCTCCTTGGCGGCAGCGACGAACTTCTCGGGCGTGACGTTGGTCCCCAGATCGATGACGCCGAAGTTGGCGCCCTTCCACATCATGGACACGAGGTTCTTGCCGATGTCGTGGAGGTCGCCCTGCACCGTGCCGATGATGGCCGTGGCCAACGGCTTGTATCCCGCTGCGACAAGCTTGGGTTCGAGAATCAGCATCGACTCCTTCATCGCGCGGGCGGCGATGAGAACCTCGGGTACGAAAATCTCGTTGGCCTTGAAACGCTTGCCCACATCATCCATGCCCGCCACCAGAGCGTCGAGAATCGTCTGGGGCCGATCCCCCGCGTCGAGCCGCTCCTGGGTGATCCGCTTGGCGTCATTGCGGTTGCCCTTCTTGATGGCCTCGGTCAATGCGGTCAGTTCGCTCATGGTCGGTGTTCCTTGCTGGGATTTGGCGCTTACGGTGCCTCGGTTCCGGTCGTGTGATTCGACGATCCGAACATCGGACAACCGAATCTGATCACATTATGTCATCTGTTTGGGATGAAGAACATGCAGAAACGCGACATTCTTTTGCACATTTCACGCATTGGGGCGTTTGAGAGCCTCGCGAGTCCCCAAATAGCTGTCGAACCAATAAACTACCGTGACGGGTGCAATGTCGACCGCATCGCCAAAAAAGCGGGCTTTATGGAAGAATCTCAACCAGTTACATCGGGCGAGGCGCCCAAGGTGGCGGTGATCACCTGCGCCGTGCTGGAATTGGAAATGGACTTTCTGGCGAGCCAGTGCCCCAACGTGGTGGCGGTGCACAAGCTCGAACAAGGGCTGCACAACGACCCGCCCCTGCTGCGGAAGCGACTCCAGCAGGCTGTGGATGAAGTCGAAGCCGCCGTGGTCGATGCGGAGGTCATCGTGTTGGGCTACGGCCTCTGCAGCCGAGGGTCGGAGGAAGTCTCGACCCGCCGATGCAGGCTGGTCATCGCCCGAGCTCATGACTGCATCACGCTGCTGTTGGGCTCCCGAGAACAATACGCGAGTTACATGGCAGCCCATCCCGGCACGTACTGGTACTCGCCCGGCTGGAACAAACACCACACCCCGCCTGGCTCCGAGCGTCATCGCCGATTGCTTGAGCAATACACCGCCAAGTTCGGCCTCGAGGACGCGGAGTTCCTCATGGAAAGCGAACAGGCCTGGTTCACCACCTATGACCGGGCGACCTATGTCGATCTGTCGATCGGTGCGACCGATGAGGACAAGCAATACACGCGCGATTGTGCGGACTGGCTCAAATGGGGCTATGACGAACAGCGGGGCGATCCATCGCTGATGCTCGAACTGCTGCGCGGTCCCTGGCATGAAGATCGTTTCCTGGTGCTGGAGCCCGGGCAGCAATTGCGGATGACGGCTGATGAGCGGATCATCGAAGCCATTGACGTGGAAGCCATCGATGTGAAACCCACCGACGCGAAACCCACCACGGGTGACATTTAAGCGGCTGAATTTTCCGATCGATCCGACCTATGACCCACCCCCGCCATCTTCATGTTGTTTCGTCGCAAGCCACGCAGACGGTGGTCGCCCCGCCGGATCAGGCGGGCTTGCGCATCAGTGAATTGCTGCGCCGCCACGGCTTGCCGCTCAACACCCGTTGCGGACAGAAAGCCATCTGCGATGGTTGTTTCCTTGAACTGACTGCGGGCTCGCTCGTGGATATGGAGACAGGCAAACTCGTGACCGTTGACGGCGCATCGATGCCCGTCATGATCCGCGGCTGCACCCATCGCCTGCCGCCGGCCCTCGCCCCGGGAGGCAACGCCATCGACGGCGCGAC
>JBGSTK010000026.1:0-15121 GCA_041736565.1 Phycisphaeraceae bacterium
CGATGGCGGCACCGAAGTACGCGCCGTTGAGACCGCCGGGGAAGAACCACGAGCCCGCTTCAGGAGCCGAGACCGACGCGGCCGGCGTATGGCCGTCGCCCGCGGTCGTGCCCTGTGCCATAGCCGTGCCCACGCCTAGCCACAGCGCGGCCATCAGGGCCGCAATTACTACAAACTTCTGCATAGCCAACACTCCAAACGTTGATGCGGTGAGCGTCGCATCGGTTGTTAACCCCGCCCTCGCGGGTACTCCGGCCGCCTCACTCGACCGGACGGGGCATGTTTCCTAAATCTCGATCAATGACTTCCCGCGGCAGCCGAAGCGGCCAACGGCACCTTTTTAGTCTCGTCCACGCCGTGATGTTGAGCATGATGCTGACCATGCTCGCCTTCACCTTCGCCGTGCGCATGCTCTTCATGTTCATGCACAACCAATTGCGCCAGGAACAGACACGTCAGGAAGGTGAAGATATAAGCCTGGATAAACGCCACCAGGATTTCAAGCAAGAAGATGGCTGTGGCACCCAGCAGTGGAATCAGCGCCAGGCCGTGACCCGCGACGCCGCCCCGCGCGAGCGACAGCGAGACAACAAACGACAGCAGCACCGCGATGATGATGTGCCCGCCGGTCATGTTGGCAAAGAGTCGCAGCGCCAGTGCAAAGGGTTTGACGAACATGCCCATGATCTCAACGGGGATCATGATGGGCCACATGAACACGGGTGCCCCGGCTGTCAGGTGCTTTAGGAATCCGATGGGGTCTTTGAAGAACGCGATGCTGTTCCAGTAGAGAAACGCGATGACCGCCAGCGCGCCGGTGACCCAGATGGATTGCGTGGCCGTGCCGCCGATGCCGTGGAATTGCTTCTCTGCGACCCACTCGGTGCCCATCGCCAGTGTCACGCCGCTCATGGTAATGTCCAGCAGGGGCACCAGTCCCAGTAAGTTGCACACGAGGATGAACCAGAAAAACGTCCAGAGCATGGGCGTGTATTTGTCGGTCTGTTCGCCCAGCACCGGGCGGAACACTTCATCACGCAGGTAGAGGCACACAGCTTCGACGAGGTTGGCCCACAGGCCTTTGGCGCGGAGGTCGTCGATGTGGCCGGTGTGTCCCGTGGCGATGCGCCTGGCTGCGGGCACGACGATCAGCGTGGTAACGATGGCACTCAACACCAACATGACCGTGACGTTGGAGACAGGCCAGCCCGGCCCCAGACCCCAGTCGCCCACGATCAGGGGTTTGTCAGTGACGTGTCCCACGGGATTGGCGGCTGCCAGGAGCAGCGATAGGTTCATCACGATGCGGTCTCCGTCGGAACGTTGCGCCGAGGTTTGCCCGATGCCGAAGCCGATGCCGATGCCGATGCCGATGCCGCCGTCGTTGCCCCGGCCTGGGCATCTTTGAGCCAGAGGTACCGTGCCACCAGCGACGCTTCGACCATCAGCAGGGGCAGGTACATCACCACCAGCGTCAGCATGACACTGGCGGCGGGAAGTCGCGCCAGTTTAACCAACATTGCCCCAGCCAGTAGGCACAGCACCAGTCGAGCGGCGGCACCTATGAAATATCCCCAAATCGTGGCCATGACACCCAGCGGCCCCAGCAGGGCCACGGGCACCAGCGCCAGCAAGGCCGACGCCCACGCCAGCAGAGCGGCAAGCAGCACGCCACGGGTCGCGTCCTGAGTGTCGTGAGAAACGATGGCCCACGCCAATCCCAGCGCCAAGGCTGCGGTAAGCGTGAGATATCCCGCAGCCGACAGCGCAGCAAACGAGCTTTGGGCGGGTGGCGGGCTGGTCATCATGGAAGTCGAATGGGGCATGCCAGCTTACATATCTAAAAAAAACGTTGTGCCTGTTTCCAGAGGTTGTAGAGGCCGCCGATGAGCCCTACAAACAACCCGGTGAGCAGAAATACCGGGCTCATATCGAGGTAGCCATCGAGCCACCACCCTCCCAGAGCCATGAGCCCCACCGCCCCGGCCAGTTCCACCCCTGCCCCCAGCATGCTCAGCGGATTGGGGGCTGTGCGCGGCTTGGGAGTCGCCTTACCCTCGGTCGATTTGACCTTATCGACCGACGGCGTCGGAGCGCCGGTGTTTTCGGGGCTCGACTGCGGCGGCTTCTTAGAACCTGGGGTCATGGCGACATCTCCGTTCCCCGCCTGCCCAAGCGGCATCCGCCACTCGCGCAGACTTCGAATCGCCAAGGGACAGGAAGGTTACAGGTGCCCCGGTTAGGTGTCAAACGCCTGGAACTATTCCAACGACGTCCCTCGAGGCCTCCCCCTATGAAGGGGCCGCGAGACGGGTTTGTGCGCACAAAACCATAGCGCCGAGCCAGAATTATTTCGCCAAGGTACCGTGGATTCAAGAGATAAAAAACTTCAACCATGTCGTACAAAAAATACCAAAGCGCATGGCCACTGTGCGCGCAGGATTCGGCGTGGTGAGCCCAATCCTTACGAGCCGCGCACGAAGTAGGCGGATGACCGACCCCAAGCTCCGGACAACAACCATCGCATTTGACATCCTGGCGAATCGCAGTACACTCGTGGATTCCCAATAACTCGAAGCGATGGGTGCATACATGAATCGGCAGACGTATCTGGCAAAGAATGAGGAAGTCACCAAGCAATGGTACGTGGTTGACGCCACGGACATGGTGCTGGGCCGGTTGGCCGTTCGATTGGCGACCGTGTTGATGGGCAAGCATAAGCCCACCTACACGCCCCACCACGACGTCGGCGACTTCGTGATCGTGCTCAACGCCGAGAAGATTCGCGTCACCGGCAACAAGGGTGCCAACAAGAACTTCCAGACTTACCACTTCTACCCCAGCGGTCAGAAGCGGTTTACCTATAACTGGATGCTCGAGCATCACCCCGAGTTGCTTCTTGAGCGTGCCGTTCGCCGCATGATGGCTAAGAACAAGCTGCGCTCGGCGCGGATGACCAAGCTCAAGATTTTCCGTGGTGGCGAACATCCCCACCAAGCCCAGCAGCCCCAGCCCCTGGCCGTCAAGGCCTGAGTCTAAAGTCCCTCACGTACGCAACGCGCCGTCACTACGACGGTCTGACCCCGATCGAGACGCAACATGGCAGAAGCATCAGTCAGCACTGCGACCCTGGCATCCCCCGTCGCCACCGAACCGGTGGTGCTTCGCGAGCCCAAGAAACCCGACAAGGCCGGGTTCCTCTGGGGAACCGGTCGTCGTAAGACGGCTGTGGCACGCGTTCGCATCAAGCCCGGCAGCGGTAAGTTCACCGTCAACGGCAAAGCGGTCGAGGCCTTCTTCACCGAAATCCGCGATCACAATGCCGTTCGCTCCCCGCTCAAAGTCACCAACACCACCGACTCGCTGGACATCGTCGCAGCCGTCAAGGGCGGCGGATTCACCGGTCAGGCCGGTGCTGTGATGCTGGGTCTGGCGCGAGCCCTCAAAGACTACGATCCCTCCATCGAGCCGGCACTTCGTGAAAACAGCCTGCTGACCCGCGATGCTCGAAAGGTCGAGCGAAAGAAGTACGGCCAATCCGGTGCCCGCCGCCGCTTCCAGTTCAGCAAGCGCTAAACGATTTCGGCCCAACTCACACGATCCCACCAACACCCGCCTCGTGCGGGTGTTTTTTTTCTACCGCCTCCCAGTTTGATTCATCGCCAAACCCACGCATAATCCACCATGATGCAATTCTTCTTCCTGGCACAAGACGCAGCGCCCCAGGCTCCGACATCGGGTTGGAACCTGGCGTTCGACAACATCTTCTGGTTGACGCTGCTGTTTGTTTTTCTCACAGCCATCGTCAGCGCCGTGATTCGTCTGCGACAGAAAGACAAATGCCTGAAACTGTTTCACGACTACCACGTGACCTATCTCAACATCGCCGGTCGCGCCTCCTGGGGCGATCTCTTTGTTCACGCCCAGGGCTTGGAACTGCTTTTCGACGCACCCTACACCACCAGCAGGGGGCTGATCAAAAACGGGGCGATGGTGTATCAGCATGAACTAGGCAACTGCCTGGCGTTGTGCCGGGTGATCGGGGGTCTGACAGAACTAGAACGCCTGGATCGCGAGAAACAGGTGCGGCGGACTTTCAATCCCGGCATTCTCCGCCGAACGTGGCGTTGGATCCGCAACCTGTTTAACACCATCAAGGATGCGTTTAACAAGGCTTTCAGTGCCTTCGTCGGGCAAGTCGCCAAACTCAACCCCACCAGTCGAGTGCTGACGACTCAACAAGGCGGCGTGTCGGAGATTGGTACGACGCTGCTCAACTCGATGGGCAATGCCTACGAGCCGATGCTCGAACGACACATCGGCAAGCCGGTGATTCTCGAACTCGCCAGCCCCGCGGACCCGACGAAAAAAATCGTCGAGTTCCCGGGCTATCTCGTTGACTACACCGAAAAATTCGTAGCGATCTTTAACGTGGAACACGTCCCGCTGGAGAATATCGAACTGGAACTCAGCGAATCCCACGAACAGTCGGGCCTGCGTGTGACCATGGAGGATAGGACCGTGACGGTCATCTGCACGGGCTCTGCAGCGCTCATCGTGGAGCGGATCGAGTGCGGCGAGCGTATCAATGATCTTGTGGTGACGTTGACCAACGGCGCATCAGTCGGCCTGCCACGCACGCCCGGCCTCCCGGTGAAGCTGACCCTCCAGCGTTCCCGCCAGATCGACATCGTCTGCCCACGAAATCAAGGCCAAATTCGTTTCGCCAGCCAGGACCCCAAGGCCAAGCATCGCGAGCGACGAAACTGGTTCGGCCTGGCACCGCAGATGGAAGAGGACGACGAGCGCGAAGGCAAGGCTAATTAAAGCGCGTGTCTTGTGCCGGGCGGCTCAACGAGATTCGTCGCGGTTCAACGTGGATCAACAGCGCGATTCATCGCGCCTTCAGCGCGTCGCCGCAGCATGGTAATGATGGCAGATGTGACCCACGGCATCGCAGGCGTATTTGACGTCCTGCTTGGTCAGGAACGGGCCGAAGGAAAAGCGGGTGGTGCCGCCTCGGTCGACGGTTCCAATCGTCTGATGCGCCAGGGGGGCGCAGTGAATGCCTGATCGCGTGAGGATTCCGAAGTCGCGCTCAAGCAGGTCCGAGAGCGCCTGGGGTTTATCGAGTTCCCAGTTGCTCACGCCCGGCGGCGGGTCGATGCGAACCGAAAACACGCCGCAACGATGCTTGACTCCTTGAGGCCCAAAGTATCGCAGGCCGGGCATTTCGCCGGTGTCCGACAAGCCGTCGATCATGACGCGGACGAGATTCTGCTCGTGTTCCCAAAGCTTGGCAACGGTCTGGTCGAGAATCCATTGCACACCCGCTGAGAGACCGATGATGCCGATGGCGTTGTGACTGCCTGGCTCGAATCGGTCGGGCATGAAGTCGGGCTGCGTATCCTGCTCGCTGACCGAGCCCGTGCCGCCCTGACGGATGGTGGCGATGCGTTGCTCGACGCCGGGACGGATGTACAGCCCACCCGTACCCAGCGGGCCCAGCAGACCCTTGTGGCCCGGGAACGCCAGGAGATCGATGTAATCCTCCTGCACATCGACCGGCACGTGTCCCAGCGTCTGCGCAGCATCGACACAGAACAACACATCACTCTCCCGCGCGATGCGGCCGATCTCTCGGATGGGGTGCAACGTGCCCGTGACGTTGGAGCCGTGCATCAGCGCGATCAGGCAAGTCTCGGGTCGAATGGCGCTGCGAATGTCGGCAGGATCGACCAGGCCGGTCTTGGGGTCGCATTCCACCCGGGTCACCGTGGCATCGAGATCATCCATGAGCTGCGTGAACGGACGCAGCACCGAGTTGTGATCCAGCCAGGTGGTGATGACGTGCGGCTTGGTGCCTTTGCCGTGCGCATTTTTTCGCGTGGCGGCGATGACAGTGCCACGAATGGCGAGGTTCAGCGCATCGGTGGTGTTGAGCGTGAAGACGACATGCTCAGGGTTGGTGCCGTTGAAGAGCCGACACAGCCGCTCGCGACACTCGTTCATAAGTCGGCCTGACTCGCGTGCCTCGGCATAGGCACCACGACCCGGACTGGCGCCGAGTTGGGTGGCGTAGTGGGTCATGGCCTGATGCACCGCCGGTGGCTTGGGAAAGCTGGTGGCGGCGTTATCCATGTACAGGCGGCGGGCAGCGGTCACGGCAAACTCCAGACGCGGTGGGCGGTTGCGATGGTGGTCAATGAGACGGCGAAACACCCGGCAAGCCGAGTATTAAATATTACACCCAATGGGCATGGGACATTATTGGCGGTTCCTCACACTTTGCCCGCTCAAAGCCGCGGGTCAAAGTGCGGCACCCGGCGATCTCCTGCCGCTTCCTCAATACCGGCACGCGAAGCGTGCCCTACTGACTCGATTCGAGTGATGGTCCATTTCCAGCCCCCAGGCAGGCATTCGCCGCTGCTAATCGGGCCGACTGACCGAATGCTCGGCAATAGCGGATGAAAATGCCTACACACCACATCCCTACGAGTAACAGCGGCACTACCGCGATGATTCGCCATGCGGCGGGGCTCGGAGATCGCTTCATGGCAGCGCCTCCGATCACTGGGAGCGCCGCCAGCGCGACGATGACGCCCCACATGGCCCTTCGTGTCGCTCGGACCAGCGACGCATTGGGAATGCGCTGTGCCAACAGCCGTAGATGGACGAAAACGCCGAAATGAGCCGCAGGCCATCCCCAGCAGAGCAATGCGCCGATGCGCGAGAGAATCGGCGCCCAGGTCGCATCGGCGAACCGCGAGACGATCACCATCACGATGCCGACCACGGTGAGAATAGCGCCACCGCGTGTCACATTGCGGAGCACGCGGAAGCCGGGCCAGCTGCGCCAGCGCGGCTCGATCGTGGTCACCAGCAGCACACCGGCCAACCAAGTGCCGGCAGGCACGAAGGTGCCGATGGCAAACACCCATTCCGCAATTGGTGGGTGCGGTCTTGCCGGGGCACCCACGACCCCATTAATAGCCATGTTGATACCGGCAAACCCTACAGCGAATGCGATGACCCAGGAAGCGCCAAATGCCAGCATCATTGCGCCAATGCCCAGCTTGCGCAGCCATGCGGAATTGCTCAGTTCCAGCAGATCACCACGGAGCGATCGCGCGATCGGTGTACCGCACTCGGGGCATTGACCGTCGGACGGCAGGCACTTGAGCAAGTAGCCACAGGTCACGCACCCCAGTCCATCTGGAATTGTCAATTGTGTCATGGGTTTGGTGGCCGTTCCATCCAGGGACAGGCGGCGGGCAGCGGTCACGGCAAACTCCAGATGCGGTGGGCGGTTGCGATAGTGGTCAATGAGACGTCGAAACACCCGGCAAGCCGGGTGTTAAATATTACACCCAATGGGCATGGGACATTATTGGCGGTTCCTCACACTTTGCCCGCTCAAAGCCGCGGGTCAAAGTGTGGCACCCGGCCAGCAGCGGCAGGAATAAACCCGAATGAAAATCCTACCCCGGCGTACCCGAGCAACCAATCTTACGCTCGACGGTCGGGCTGCGGCGCAGGACGGATGTGTTGCATCGCCGTCTCGCCGACTCAAGCCACGCCGTGTTTGGCCGTCACGCGGTTGAGCACGCGGTCCAACTGCCGCAATGCCTGCTTGATGCGTTGCTCGTTTTCGACCAGTGCCAGTCGGACGCAACCTTCGCCACGCTCACCGAACGCAGCCCCGGGGGTCATGGCGACCTCCGCCTGATCCACCATGGCCATACAGAAATCCACGCTGTTGCCGCCGAAGGCTGTCAGGTGTTCAGGCTTGACCTTGGCCCATACGAACATTGACGCACGGGGGCTTTCAACGTCCCATCCCAGGCGTTTGAGGCCGCGAACCAGAACATCCCGACGCGTCTCGTACACCGCAGCCTGTTGCACGATGTGTTCATCGCCGATTCGCATGGCGATGATGGCGGCGATCTGCACGCTCTGGAAGATGCCGTAGTCGTAGTAGCCCTTGATGGTGGACAGCGCCTTGATCATCTGGCTGTTGCCGCAGCAGAAGCCGATGCGCCACCCAGCCATGTTGTAGGGCTTGCTCATGGTGGTGAACTCGACGCCGAACTCCTTGGCACCGTCAGCCTGCAGGAAGCTGGGCGCCTTGTAGCTGTCGAAGCAGGTCTCACCGTAGGCGAAATCGTGGATGATCATCACTTGGTGCTTGTCGGCCATGCGCACGACTTTGTCGAAGAACGCTGGCTCCACGGTCATGGCTGTGGGGTTGTGGGGATAATTGAGGATGACCATCTTGGGCTTGGGCGTCATCGAATCCAGCACCGCCTCGATGCGATCGAGGAACGCCTGATCGTTGCCCAGAGGCACGCTTACAACGTTGGCGCCGGCGAGCACGACAGCATAGGTGTGGATCTGAAACGCCGGGTCAGCCACGACGGCGGTATCACCCGGCCCAAGCAGCGCCAAACACAGATGCGAGAAACCTTCCTTGGAACCGATCGTGGCGATCACCTCACCGGCTGGATCGAGATCGACATTCCAGCGTCGCTTGTATTTGAGCGCCATCTCCCGGCGAAGGTTGAACACGCCCGCCGAGACGGAGTACCGACTGTTCCGCGGATCAAGCGCCGCTTCACGCAGCTTTTCCACCACAGGCGCAGGCGGCGGATCGGTGGGGTTGCCCATGTTCATGTCGATCACATCCGCCCCAGTCTTGCGACGCTCATAAATAAGCGTCTTGAGGCGGTTGAGCACATAGGGCGGCAAGCGTTCAATGCGACTGGCGGGCTGGATTTTCATGGAAGGTGTGCAAACGGTTGGGCGTTATGGAGCGACTGCTGCGACAAGCATGGGAAAAATCGGAATCTCTCGCGCAACGAAGCGCGTGGGTCGGTGATCGTCAGCGATCATCAATGATCCTCAGGGATCGGGGCGTTGGGGGCAAGGCCGTAACGGGCAACCTCATTCCGCCGCGAGCAGCCGCTGCTTCTGACGGCTGAAACTCGCCTGGAGGGCGGGGTCGGTGATGGTGACCTTGGCCTGGCCCAGTATCTGCCGCGCCAGCCGCTGCATGTGCATACGCTGGCCCTGGGTGCGCACCCGCTGCGTCAGATCCTGCTTTACATCGTCAAATGATACCGCGCCACCCGGCAAAATCCGTACGAGCTGCAATACCGCATAGCCATCTTCCAGCGCCACGGGGTCGCTGATCTCCCCGGGCTTCAAAGTCGCCAGCGCCTGTCGGACACCTGAAGGAAAAGTGGCATCGACTGGGCTGATCGCGGGTAGCAGTCCGCCTTGAGCTCGGCTTGGGTCGGTGCTGTGAGCGATCGCCAGGTCAGCGAAGGATGCGCCGCTCCGCGCCTGCCGCGCCAGTTGCGACGCCTGACCCGGTGTGGGGGTCACGATCAAACGAGCCTCGAAGCGTGGGCCGTGGATCAAGTCGTACGCCTGTCGCAGCGCTCCCTCGCTGACCTCGACCTCCGGATCGACCAGGGCCCGCATGGCGGCATTGCGCCATAAAAGCTGCGAAAACCGCTGCTGCCCCAGCCCGCGGGTCTCACGCAATTGCTCCAATAGCCGCTGGGCCTGATTGGCATCTTCCGAAAGCGAACGCAAGAGAAGCTCGCGTTCTGCGTTAATCTCATTGGAGCCGATGGCGACCCCGCGCTCTTGGAGGCGTTGCTGCAGGTTGGTGTCGAGCACCCACTCGGCCAGGACCTGCCCCCCCGCCGCTTCGATCAGCGGCTGCTGCAACTGGCCTAATTCCACGGCCTTGCCATCGACGTAGGCCACCGGCCGCCCCGGTTGTGGCGGGTTGGCGGACGTGGGGTTAAACTGGGTGTCTCGCGTCGTTGAACCCCCCGTCGGCACCGCCGATGTCGAACTAGCCGACCCTGCCGGATAAGATTCACTGACCCCGGCGGCACAGCCCGCCAGCGTGACGCTCAGGATGCCGATAAATAACAGGCCTGATCTCATGGCCTCACGCTACGAGGCTGCGACAGGCGTGTCAACAAGCCAAAGCCTGATTTCACCCGATACCCAACCTGCCGAATCAGCTCGAAACGTCCCCGCCCCCAAAGATTCAACTCAAGAGCCAATATGCCCGAGACCCCCGATAAACTCATTCTCTGCCCCTACTGCGGTCACCCTCAGCACGGCGGGACACGCTGCGTCGAATGCGGCGGGCTCTTTGACTCACTTTCGCTCAAGGCCACGCAAGTTTCTATGGGGCCTTGGTTTATCCGCGATAAAGCCAACCCCTTCCGCCCCGGTTGTGCCTATGACGTCGTGGTGAGGCATGTGCGGGCTGGCAAGATCAAGCCCACCACCGTCATGCGTGGGCCGACGACCCGGCAATTCTGGGCAGTCGCCCGCAACGTGCCCGGGGTGGCGCACCTCCTGGGCTACTGCCACAACTGCAACCATCATGTGCAGCCCGGTGATCGACGCTGCGCTTCTTGTGGGGCTCACTTTGCCGCGGTCCAACACCGCAACGAACTTGGGCTGATGTTCCCCACCGAAGCTGCCGTAGCCACCGCCAACAAAATGCTTGAGAAGGAATTGGTCTCAGCCGGGGCTGGGGGTGGTGGCGGTGCAGGTGGTGGTGCTTCGACGCTGCCCGGTCGTTCGCCGCGATCCTCTGGTTCAGCGGGTGGCTCAACAGGCCCGACCGGTGCGGGAGCCGCAGCCGCTGCGGGCAATTCACTGGGTGCCAATCTCCTGCGGGATGTGCTGGGCAGCGATGCGATGTTCACCCCCTCTTCAGGGGGAGATGCCGCATCCGAGCCGCCGCCGCCTCAATCTCTCCCGCCCGTGAAGACCGGCTTCATGGACATGGAAGCCACCGCCAGCCGCACGGGTGGCCCGCGACCGCCCCAACGTATCCCCGCCGCAGCATCGGCCAGCGGTGCCGCAGCCCGCGCGTTGGACTTCGGCCCCAGCGACAACGCCGAGGCTACCGAAGAGGAAGCCCAATCAGGCGGCACCGGCAGGCAGTTGAGCAACCTTCAACAACAAAATCGCAAACTCAGCCTCATGACCTGGCTGCTCGTGGCGTTCAACGTGCTGGTGCTGGTGGGCGTGGTGGTGTTGTTCCTCTACTACTTCCGCTCCCCGCCGACGTCCACGACCCAGACCAACCCCAGCCCGACGTGGGAGCCGACGCAACAAACTGCCACCACGCCGCCTGCCGTCTCGCTTTTTGATGGCCCCACCGCCACAGGACCCGGGCAAGTTGCGTTGAATGGTGAGGGCGAAGGCGCCGACGATGTCGATGCCGCGACCACCCCCAACGGTGCCGATAACACCGTCCGCGTGCCCCCATCAACAACCGCCACGCAGGCAACTTCAGCCCCGCCAGCCACCACACCGACGACCGACCCCCGCCGAGCGCATCGTGAGGCCGAGATTGAAGCCGCCAATCGCATGGTGGCGGGCCTCAAACTGGCGCAGCAGATGGAGCACGCCAAGGATTTCAAAGGTGCCCTGCGCATGCTGCAAAGCCTCCAAGGCATGACCAACGATGCGGCCCTCAACATCGAACTGGCCAAAGCGATGCGTCGCGTCAAAGCCGAGATCAACCCCGCGGAGTTTTACGGGCTTCCCGTAAACTGATCGCTCACATGCAGTTGGGTGGGCTTTGACCGCCCCAACCCTCAAGCTTCCCCGCCGCCACGCCGATGAAACTCACGGATCCCCTGCACCCCGTGAGCCACGCATGGCCCCTCCGCGCATATTCCATTCCGTCATATTCCGGCTGGTGGGCTGCCTCGTGCTGGGCGGCGTGGTGATCTCCGCGGGTCTATCCATTCTCGAATGGCAACGCGCCACCACGACCCTGGGCATGGAAGTCTCCCAGGACATGGCCATCGCCACACGCAATCTACAGGGGCTTCTCCAAGGCTCAACCGCCGGGCGCGATCCGCAGGACATCAAACAAGCCATGAGCTTGTATGTCGCTGATCCCCGCATCGATGCCGTTCGCCTGCAATACGACGATCAAGAAATCGTGGCGGGCAACTGGCGCCAGCAGGTCGCCGATGACGCCCAACAATGGTCCTTCCCCGCCCACGGCATATCGCTTGGCAATGAGATTGCCCTGGATCGCCACACGCTGCTCAGCGCCCCGATGCTCTTAGACGGCAAACCCGCTCTGCTGGAGTTTCTCGTCGATGGTGCCCGCGCTCGTCAGCAACTCCAGGTCCGTGCCTTGGCCAGCATGTCCATGCAATGGCTCCTGCTGGCGGTCATGACACTCTTTGGCCTACTGCTGGTGCGGCGATGGATCACCGGGCCACTCTCTTCGGTCACCACTCTGGCGTCCTGCGGTGCCGGGGCAGAGCCGTTCTACGACATGGCGCAGCAGCACCGGGGCGAGTTCGGACAATTGGCGGAATCCATCGGCGGGATGCTCACCCGCATCAGCGCCACGACCCAGCGTCTCCACCAGCGTGAGAAGGCCTTTGCCGATCTCTACCAGTTTGCCCCCGCTGCGATGATCAGTCTCGATCCCGCCGGCCGCATCGTCGAAGCCAACCACCGCGCCGCAGCACTGCTGGGCGCCGATTCCGAAGAGTTGCTCATCGCTCAGAACGCGCTGGACTACGTTCGGCCTGAAGACCGCGCCATGTTGCGGCAGACTATCGACCGCCTCGACTTCGACAACTCCGCACGCTGCGAACTCCGATGGTCCATCAAAGAGCGAAGCATCGACACCATCGTCGAATGCACGGGTGTACGCGACGATGAAGGAACGCTGCGCCAGGTTCGCCTTTCACTTCAGGATGTCACCGCCTGGAAACAACTCCAACGGCAATTAGCGCACCAAGGCAGACTGCTGCATCTGGTCATCGACCACATGACCGATGGCGTGCTGCTGGTCGATCAGTTCAACGCGGTCGCAGCCATCAATCAGAAACTCGCGGCCATGGTCAACCATCGCCCCGAAGACCTCATGGGCCGGCCCTACCAACTTCAGGAATTCTGGCAGAACCTCGGTCCGCGCGACCCCGAGGCGCTTGCGCAACGACTCCAGCAGATTCAAAGCGATGACCGTATGGCGGCACAGGAACGCTTCGAAACCCGCCTGGGCCTGCTTCAATTGGAAAGCGCCGCTGTCCATGATGATCAGGATCGGCTCATCGGCCGACTCTGGGTCGTGCGCGAGATGTCCGCCCATGAACAGCACCGCCGACTGCTCGAACAACAGACCCGCCAACTTTTGGCGTTGCGACGCATGGGCATGAGCCTTAATGACGTGAGCAACCTCGATGACCTGCTGGTCCGCGCCACGGCTGGTCTCTATGACGTCTTTGGCCTCGAAGCGGTAGGCGTAGCGGTTCGTCGCTCACACCGGGGCAATCGCAGCCAGCAGGCACTGCACCTCGGCCCAACCTGCACCGTGCTTGCTGCGGGTCGGGCGTTGCTCGATGCCACCGAACGTCACCTCATGCCCCAAGTGCTCACGGGACAAGATGTGATGTTCTGGCCCGATCCCCCGGCTTCACTGGCGTGGTCACGCGACTTCCGCAATGCCGGGCTCACCTGCGTGGTCGCCATTCCGCTGCGAGGCAGTGCTGATGCGCAGGGCGTCGTTTGGGTGGCGCGTCGCAGCGGGCAGCGTGTCGAGACTCACCACATTCACCTTCTCGAAGCATTGGCACCCGTCATTGCTGCCCGCGTTGAAATCGCCTTGCAGCGCGAGCGCATGTTGACGCTTCAGACAGCCGACCCCGTCACCGATCTGCCCCTGTCGCCGCAGTTCAACGGCGTGCTGGATCGCTTGGCGAATCGGCCCAGTCAGCCTTGGACGGTGCTCATCGTCCGCCTCGATCACTTCCGCCAACTCAGCGCCCAGGTCGAACACGAGGTGGGCGATAGTCTGCTTCGACAGGTCGCCAACGACCTGCAACGAAGCCTGCGAAAGAACTGCCTCGTCGCCCGCCTCGAAGGCGCGCGCTTCGCTGTACTCTCGCCTGACACCGCTGCCCAGGGCGCTGCCGCCTTGGCCGAACGCCTCGCGGCTGTCGTCCGCCAGCAAAAAGCTGATTTGCCCGATGGCACCGCCTGGCAGGTCACCGCCAACATCAGCACCGCCAGCTATCCGCAGGATGGCCGTCGGCCCAAGGACGTTCTGGCGGCTGCGCAGAGTCGCATGGAAATCGCCAAGGCACGCGGCGACAGCGGCATCGTCACCCACGATCAGCCCTGGCACCGCCTGGCGGGTTGATTCGACGCAATAACAGCCACCCGCCCATTCCGGTTCCCCACCCCTTTGCCTTTACCACCCAGTCCCCGGTTAAGCCCGACCCCCGCTGCGCCGATAACTCGGGATAGGTCCCTCCACGCGAGTTTTCAGGCATGGCTTTTGGATTCACAAGCAAGCCCCAGGGTTCGCCCATCGCTATCGACTTCGGTGCCGACAGTCTCAAGGTACTGCAAGTCCAAGCGACGAACCCCCCGCAGTTGATGGCCGCCGCAGCCGCGGTGGTCCCCGAACACGCCCGTACCGATCCCGCTGCTCGCTTCGCCTTTTTCAACACTGCCCTACCCACGCTGCTCAAGAGTCAACCCTTCAAGGGCCGTCGCGCAGCGCTCTCCCTCCCCGCTTACGCCACGCTGATTCAACACCTGCAACTCCCTGCGGGCGACGGCTTAACCGTCGATGAACAGGTGGCCCAGCATCTGCGCCAACGCCTCAACATCGACCCGTCGCAACTCGTGATCCGCAACATCAGTGCCGGGCAGCGCGAAGGCACCTCGCGCGATGAGCTGATCTGCTTTGCCGCCAGTCGGCAGGTGGTGATGCGTCACCTCGACATCGCCAAAGCCGCGCGACTCGACGTCACGGGTATGCACTGCGAACCGGTGGCGATGCTCAAGGCGTTTTCGCACCTCTTCCGCCCCGGCGAGCAAGAGCGCGCCGCCTGCTTCATCGACCTCGGCGCAGCCGCCACCAAGGTGGTCATCGCCCACGGCAGTCGCATGGTGTTCGCCAAAGCCATCAGCACCGGCGGTGACAACCTCACTCGCCTTCGTGCCGCGGCTGGAAGCCTGAGCTTTGCCGATGCACGCCAGTTGCGGATCAGCGAGGCCCACGGTGGCCGCGCCGCCAACGATGCCGCCGTCGCCGCCG
>JBGSTK010000030.1:0-7363 GCA_041736565.1 Phycisphaeraceae bacterium
TCGGCGACCCACCTGACCTTCGGGCCTCACCCCGGGCACGCGGCACACCGCACCGCCTACTCCTCCTGACGATAGTCCACAGAGTAGTTGGGGCTTTCCTTGGTGATCGAAATGCCGTGGGGGTGGCTCTCAATAAGGCTGGCACCGCTGATGCGGACAAACCTGCCCCGACTGCGAAGGTCGGCGACAGCCTGCGTGCCGCAGTAACCCATGCCTGCCCGCAATCCGCCCACAAGTTGGTAAACGAAGTCCGACAGCGGGCCGCGATAAGGCACCATGCCCTCCACCCCTTCGGGGACGAACTTGGCGGGTGCGACGCCGCTCTGGAGGTAACGGTCGGCACTGCCACGCATCATGGCACCGGCCGAACCCATGCCCCGGTACGTCTTATATCGCCGACCCTTGTGAATGATCATCTCGCCGGGCGACTCATCGAGACCCGCAAAGAGCGAGCCGAGCATCACCACGCTCGCACCAGCCGCCAGGGCCTTGGTGATGTCGCCACTATGACGGATGCCGCCGTCGGCAATCACGGGCACCCCAGCCTCATCCGCAGCCTTGCACGCTTCCATGACCGCCGTAATCTGAGGCACGCCCACACCACTCACAACCCGCGTCGTGCAGATCGACCCAGGCCCGATGCCCACCTTCACCGCATCAACACCAGCCTCGATAAGGTCCTGCGCCCCCTCGCGCGTCGCGACGTTGCCAGCAATCACATCAATGTCATACTTCGCCTTGATCCACCTCACGGTCTCGATGACATTGCGACTGTGGCCGTGGGCGGAGTCCACGACGATCACATCCACTTCCGCCGCGATCAGCTCCGCCACCCGCTCCTCCTGCGACACACCCACCGCCGCGCCGACCCGCAATCGGCCCCGGCTATCCCGACAGGCACGCGGGAACTTCGTCAGCTTGTCGATATCCTTCATCGTGATCAAGCCCGTCAGATGCTGATGGTCATCCACGAGCATCAGCTTCTCGACCTTGGCGCGTGAGAGGATGGCCTGCGCCTGCTCCAGCGTCGTATCAGGCGGGGCTGTGATCAAGCGGTCCTTGGTCATCACCTCGCGGATGGGCGTCTCTTCGCTGGAAAGGAATTTGAGATCACGCCGCGTGAGAATACCCACGACTTTACCCTGACCATCAGGCCCTTCGGTGATGGGCACACCTGAAATATTCTGCTCGCGCATCAGCGTCAGCGCCACGGAGACGGGCACCTGGGCGGGCAGCGTGACGGGGTCGCGAATGACGCCGTTGGCGGATCGCTTGACCTTGACGACTTCGCGGACCTGTTGGGTGGCTGTGAGATTCTTGTGAATCACGCCCAGCCCGCCTTCCGACGCCAACGCAATGGCCAGCGACCCCTCGGTCACGGTGTCCATGGGCGCGGAGATCAGCGGAACATTAAGCGTAATGCGGCGGGTAAGCTGCGTGGCAACATCAGCTTCGGAGGGAACGAAGTCACTGCGAGCCGGGAGGAGCAGGACATCGTCAAACGTAATGCCTTCAGCGGCGATTTTTGCTTCCATGTGACATAACTACCCGCTGCCGCGAATGGCGTCAAGTTTGAGGAAGTGCCGCGCAAATTTGGTCCGCGCCATTTCCCGGCGCAGATTCGCCTACACCTCTTTAACCGCCGCTCCGGTGCATGCAATGGCTAAGCGACCGAATTCCCATCCTCGACAAGCAGATAGACGATATCGGTGGATATTTTTGTGGGGTCGCTGTTCCATTCGTCCTTCCAGTGACCGTAAACCTCCCAACTCGGCCCGGCCAACGTATGGCCATTGTTGTTACACCACAACCGAATGGCTTCGTGTGCCTCGTGGAGTGATCCGTATGGTCCGTAATGGGTCGTCGTTGCAATAAGGCCGGCTGGCGTGGCCGACCCCACAACTTCGCCAAATCCCGCGAATGGGTTGTTCAATTCGACGCCAACTTCCAGGTTGATCTGATCGTCCAAGTAGACCGCAACATGCCGACCGGCCCCAGGCACCTGTTGGGCGCGGAGAGCATTCCAAACCGTGCCGCAGGCCTCTGGAATAATCTTGGAAAGTTCCCGTGACCTCGCACGACGTCGCACTACAGCAAGTGGTTGACCACCGTGTTGTTCGAGTCGGATGTCGTACTTCATGTGCCCTCCGTAGCACAACAAAAGGGAAAACTGTCGCCGCCGATTTCCAGGCGTCCAAGGGCGTAGTCCGAACGTCACTGCCTAACACTTAAGTGTACTCATCCGCAACTACTGCCCGCCGACGATGACGCCCCCTATTCCGTAGCTGACTGGTCACCGAATCGTAGTCCCTCTGGAAACAAGGGCTTGACATATTCAGTTTGATCGGCAAATGGATTCTTCGGATCGAAGTCGGGATCCTGCATGAGCAGTTCAGCCATGTCAACTTTGTTGCCTGAGCGAAGTGCCGCCCAGTCACCTGGTGCGAACAGTGTGGGTTGACCGTTCATCCGGCCCAGGAACCAGACGGGTGACAACAGTCGCTCGCGGGAGTGAAGCGTGATGACATTTCCACACGTCTCGTATGTTCCGGTCAAGGGCTGTTTGGGGGGGTCAAACATATTGCCAATCAGAATATCGCTGTACTGCCATGCACGATACTGGCCATCATCGAACTCCACAGCAAAGCCTGACCAACCCTTCCCACCATACTGAACCCACGCGCCGTTGATCCTGGCATCGTGTGTACAGCCGCCGAGAAGGAGCAGTGCGGAAACAAGAAATGGAATCACGACGTTGTGCATGGGCTAACTGTCCTCCGTTCACAAGCCAGTCGCGGTCGCGAGGGGACCGCTCAACGAACCACGCGGGTTACACCTTATTACGATTGCGTGCCCGTCTTGTGCAGCGGCTGGTTAGTTGCATTGTTCGCCAGATAATAGATGTAGGCCATCAGCAAGCCGAGGAAAATATGTGCCATGACCAATGCAAAACGATTCTCTTCTTTCGAATGTTTCAGGCCGTGTGCCAAAGTTTGAAACCAGAGTATTGTCGCTCGGATAATACCAATGAAGGAAAGGCAAAAGAGACCTAGAAAGAAGTGTGGCGAGGTCTGGTCCTGATCGCGAGGCATTCCTAGCGCCGCGTGAATGAGCAAGGGCAGAACGATGATCGCAAGACTAGGCCAAACAGTGATGTCACGCTTCATTGTGCAGCCCATTATTGGCAACCCGCGGAACTCGACCCTGAGACTTAAACCCGAAGGGAAACCGGCATCAAACGACAACTCCATTATCCATCGCAGGCGTCGCCGTGTCTACCCTCCGAAGTTCAGCGACGGCGGGACAGGAGCAGCCTCCCACCGCTTCGCGTGAGTCCCGCTTGATCGGTCGGTTGAGCCGCGTCACCAAAGCTTCCACCACGCTGAGCGGGAACGCTTGCAGCGAACCAACGGTATCACGTCGGGTTCAAGCAGCGAGGCATCAATATAGCCCTCGAGCTGGTAGCCGAAGCAGTCCTTCAAAGCAGCCTCACCCAGTTCCAGGGGGTGAAACGGAAACGGGTTGGCGTCCTCTTCTCCTTCAACGTCAACAGCCGGATGTTCTCCGGCCCAATATGGTTCTTCAAAAGGCATGCGCTGCCCGATGTCCTCCATGATGCCGTTATCCGGAGACAGACTCAGGGAACGCATTAGGTTCCCGTTTGCCCACATCGCATACGCAAACCAATCAACCACGCTGTGCATGGCGTGAAGCGTGACCGTTCCGTTGCCGCCAGCGGCAATGAAACGTTGGTGAAGTTTTGATGGGTAATCGAGGCCGAATTCTTTGGCTGCGATAACTGACACCCCAGGAAAGCAGCCGATGTGCACTTCATCGTCCGGCGGACATGTACAGGAAAGATCGCCGTCCCCAATCGGTTCAAGCTTTTCACCAGGGAAAAGCGTATCAGCCAGCTTCCGGGTTGCCTCTCGGTCCAAGGGACGCTTCGCTGCGAGTCGGTCCCGCGCATCGGAGGCAGCAAGTACGAGCATCCAAGTCTTTGCGCCCATAGAACAACTCCTATTGATTAATAAGGCGTAAATACCCGGCTGCCGCAGCGGCTATACGGCGCTAAAAGACCGTCCCTTGTGGGTACCGCTGAACGTCCACAACGCAATCGTCAGTGGACCGGGTCTTATTCTTGTGAATGCGTTCAAAGATCGCTGGCGACGCGAGAAAGATCGACCACTGTTGGCCCCCTGCGGATGGGTAGAACAACGATGTATATTCTTCCCCGGGCAAGAGGCCCGCGGGCCGCGGCCCCATCATCCGAGGCTGGTCCGGCCGTTCCATTGCAATACGTTGCCGAAACTCGGGTCGACCAAGGGCTTCCCGCACGGCCGCTTCATCTTTGCCGAGAAGGTTTTGCGATGACGGTGCGCATCCAGTCGCCAACGCGGATGCCGCGAGGATGAGGATCAGAGCGTTGTGAAGTCGCATAACGGAGAGTGTCCAGTTGCAGGTTGCCGAGTAAGGCAAGGGGATGAAAACATATTCTCATTTCTCGGAGTACCGCGGTAACTATATCCCCAGCCTCGGTCCACTGCAGGGGTGTTACAGACCCCGGTCGCCCAAGGCGATGCCCATCGCAGTCACGACGACAGCAAGCGCAAAGGTGACCCATGCGTGCGTCTCACGAACCGGCTGTGTCTTGCTGCCAAATCCAAGTTTGGGGCTGACGCGATCCCAAATCCAGAAGCCTCCAAGCACCGTAACGAGCCCAAACACTGCCAGCAGCCATCGCGGCGTTCCGAGAGTGAGTAACTCCGCTGCATCTGCGACCGGATGAATCACACCCAATCCGATATACATGCCATTGGCGATAAGGCAGAAGCCTGCCCAAACCCAGAGCAGGTACGCGAAACCCGCGCGAATCATTGATGCGACCGCGGCCACCACGAGCGGAACCAGACTGCCGATCAATGGCCCAGCCCACACCACGAATAATGGATGGGGATTTGGCTGGACATCCGTGCGCGATATGGCTGCGGGATGCCAGACGACGCGCTGCACGTCTCCGCCCGTAAGCACCGCGCCCAGGACGTGGCCACTCTCGTGCAACAGCATCATCAATAGCCATGACACCCACAAGATGCTGACGACGAGGAGGATTTGGTGGGACCGCCGGGGCATATCGCGCTGACCAGCAGAAGCGGGGGAATTCGCCAGCGATTGTACATGTGCCTGCGTTAGCGAACAATGGGAATCGAAGTTGCGCCCGGCCTGGCAATACTTTTGGCCTCGAAGCGTTCTAATATTGGTTCGCCCTTGTGATGGAACACCTCATGGCTTTGAACACCTCGGTGGCAGCACTCACGGATCGTGACTTCGGTTACGCGCAGGCGCAGCACCTCTTGGCACGGGCGGGGTTCGGCGGGACGCCTGATGAGATTCGCAAACTGCAGAGCCTCGGCGTTGAGAAGGCGGTGGCGTCACTGGTCGATTTCAAGCAGATCGACGACGCGGCGTTACCGGCTGGGGAATTCGCCAGCGATATTCTTCGGCCCATGACCGCGGACGAGCGTACCGCCTACGCGCAGGCGCGGCGTGACAACAACGAAGCCGCACTGGCGGAGTTCCAGAACGAGCGCGTCCGCAGGGAGAACGAGGATCGTAAGCAGATGCGGGAGCTTGAACGCTGGTGGTTGTCGCGCATGATCCAGACGCCGCGACCGCTGGAGGAGAAACTCACGCTGCTGTGGCACGGGCATTTCGCCAGCAACCACCGTACGGTGCGCGACAGCTATCACATGTACATGCAAAACGCGATGCTTCGCCAACATGCGGCGGGCAACTTCGCGGACCTGGCGAGCAACATCGTGCGCGACCCGGCGATGATCCGCTTCCTGGACAACAACGCCAATCGCCGTCAACGACCCAACGAGAATCTCGCGCGCGAACTGATGGAACTCTTCACGCTGGGCGAGGGCAACTACACGGAGAACGACATCAAGGAAGGTGCGCGGGCGTTGACGGGATACACCTTCGAAGATGATGCGTTTGTCTTTGATGCCCGACAGCACGACAGCGGGGAGAAGACCATTCTGGGCCAACGGGGCAAGTACGACGGCGATGGATTCGTCAAGCTGCTGTTGACGCGGCCCGCCTGCGCGGAGTTCGTGGCGTTTAAGCTTTACCGGCATTTCGTGGCCGATGTGCCGGATTTCAAGCTGCTGTCGGCACCGCAGGGCGTGGTGGTCAAACGCCTGGCGGAGATGCTGCGCGCCGGCGGCTACGCGCTGCGCCCGGTGCTCAAGACGCTCTTTGCCAGTCGGCATTTCTACGACGACTCGGTCGTGGGCAACATGATTAAGTCGCCTGTGCAACTGGCGGTCGGCACGGTGCGGACCCTGCGGACGCCGGTGCGGAATATGGATGTGCTGAGCAACGCCATGGGACTCATGGGCCAGCGGCTTTTTGATCCACCCACGGTCGCGGGTTGGGACGGCGGGCCGACGTGGATCAACAGCTCGACCCTTTTTGTGAGGCAGAATCTTTGCGTGTACCTGCTCACGGGTGTGCAGCCGGGGCGGAAGGGCGCGGAGAAGACCGCCTACGATCCCAAGTTCCTCACGGCTGGGTTGCCTGCGCAGAGTCCGCCGAGCGTGGTGGATCATTTGATGGTGACGCTGCTGGGCGCTCAGCGTCTGCCGCAACGGCGGGAGCAGATGATGGCGTTTATTCGTAACCGGGGCGGCATGAAACAAGACACCGTCCTGGCGCTGCTGCTGTTGATGACGGCAATGCCTGAGTACCAACTGGGATGATGTGCGTGGCACGGCGAGGAGTGGCGAGGCGAGGCGAGGCGACGATGCGATGGAACAAACGGAGCACCTGACATGAGCGGGACCACACCATTTACGCGGCGAGAGTTTTTGGGATCGAGCCTGGCGATTGTCTCGACCATCGCCAGTGTGCCGACGTTTCTGCGCTCCAGCGCCACGGTGCTGGGCGCCCCCGCCAATGACCCGCGTAAACCGGGCAAGAGCGGGCAGAATATTCTCGTCGTGGTGCAACTCTCGGGCGGTAACGATGGGCTCAATACGGTGGTGCCCTTCGGCTTTGACGACTACTACCGCGCCAGGCCCGCGTTGGGCGTGGATGCCAAGACGGTTTTGACGCTTGATGACGGTGCGGGCATCGGCCTGAATCCCGCGCTGAGTGATCTGAAGACGCTCATCGACGATGGCATGGCGGGCATCGTGCAGGGCGTGGGCTACCCCAACCCCAACCGTTCGCACTTCGCCTCGATGGACATCTGGCACACGGCTGATCCCGAGCGTGGCTCAGCGCGGGGCACGGGTTGGCTGGGGCGTGCGTTGGATGACATGGCGAGTCCACCTGCTGCGGGCAATGGCGCGAC
>JBGSTK010000053.1:0-6561 GCA_041736565.1 Phycisphaeraceae bacterium
TCTTCATGGGGTTTGGGCCCGATGATGCCGGGGTGGCGATCGCGCAGGCCTTCGGTGCTTACGAGGCGGAATATGCTGCAATTCGCCAGCGTGTCGGCATTTTCCATCAGCCTCACCGCGGGATCATCTCGCTGACCGGCAGTGATGTGAAGGATTTTCTACATCGTCTTTTGACCCAGGACATCAAGTCGATGACAGGCGGGCAGTCGCGGCGGGCGTTCATGCTCAACGTCAAGGGCCGCATCATCAGCGATATGATCGTCCACCATGGTGACGTTTCGACATGGATGGAGATGGATCGCTTTGATGTCGCGTCCGTGATTGCATCGCTGGATGCGAAGTTGTTTGGTGAAGATGTGGTCATCGAGGATTGGACTGATCGACGCGACGCGTTGGCGTTGCATGGCCCGACGGCGGGGAAGCTGTTGGCGAAGGTGGCGGCCCAGGATGTGGCGCTGTGCTTGGACCTGCCGGGCACGCATCATGTGTTGACTTTGGCCGGGGTGAACTGCACGGTGAGCCGACGTGATGTTTGCGGCGTGACGGGCTTGCATATCTTCGTGCCCACGGAGCCAGCCCACGCAGCGATGACGGTGTACGAAGGCTTGCTGACGGCAGCGGGTTATGAGGTCGATGCGCCGGACCCGGCCGAAGATCCTGCTGGTGCTGCTGCGGCGATGGCGCGGCGGCGTGAGACGCTGCGTGGTCGACCGATCGGTTGGCTGGCGTTCAACACGGCGCGGATCGAAGCTGGGTCACCGCTGTTTCACATCGACTTCACCAGCGACTGCACACCCGCTGAGACGAGCCTGTTGGATGAAGCGGTGAGTTTCACCAAGGGCTGCTACCTCGGTCAGGAGATTGTCGCCCGGATGCGAAGTCTGGGGCATCCCAAGCGGGTGCTCGTGGGCCTGCATCTGGCGGATGATCGCTTGCCGTCGGCGGGCACTGCGGTGTCGGCGCTGTCGGCCACCGGGGAGAAGGTTGCCGAGGTTGGTGTGGTGACCAGTTCGGCAGTATCGCCGGTTTTGGGCCGAGCTGTCGCGATGGCGATGGTCAAGTGGGGCTTCCATGCCGTGGCCACCAAGCTGACCGTTCCGGCTGAGGGCCACTCAGTTGAGGCTGTCGTGGGTCCTTTGCGCCAACTCTAGCTGCACCATTTCTGTTTGCCGAGCGCGTCGGACGGATGCTCGATATCTGGGCAAATTGACGAGGCGAAACGGCCAGTGCCTAAAAGCGCGTCAGTATTCATTTCCTAACTCAAGAAAATACAAGCTGGCTCAGCGCGGCATCGCGTTTGCTTTAGGTCCCGCGTGTCCAAGTCCCCCGGCGGTATGTGTAGCCACATCCAGCCATTTACCTACTTGCATCAGCGAAAAACGAAGGGAAACGTCAGCATGCCACACAACAAGCAAACGGATAAGTGGGTCTGGTTAGGCATGTTGATGATCATGGCGGTCGTGGCGGGGGGGACGCTTGAGGCTTGGGGTCAGGAAGTCGCCACCCCGCCCGTCGATGCAGCAGCCGTCGAAGATGTCGTCGTCGAGACAATCCCCATCGATACCGGCATCACGGCGTGGATGCTCGCTTCCACCGCGCTGGTGCTGCTCATGGTGCCCGGTCTGGCGATGTTCTATGGCGGGCTGGTCCGAACGAAGAATGTTCTGGGAACCATGATGCACTCCTTCGCCGCCATGTCGATCATCGGCGTGCTCTGGGCTGTGTGCGGCTATGCGATGACGTTCGGCCCCAGCGTGCTCGACGGCATCATCGGCTGGGACTGGGGCAAGGTACTGTTGCGATCCACAGACACCAGCGTCTACAAAGTGATGGTCAACGGTCACACCGTCGCAATTCCCGAACTCGTCTTTGCCATGTTCCAAGGCAAATTCGCCATTATCACCCCCGCGCTTATCGCAGGTGCTTTCGCAGAGCGTGTTCGCTTCCGAGGCTACTGTGTTTTCATTGCCCTGTGGAGTTTGCTCGTTTATAACCCGCTGGCACACATTGTCTGGGGCGGCGGCTTCCTAACTGGCGAAGCCATCGATTTTGCCGGTGGCACGGTGATCCACATCAGTGCGGGTGTATCGGGGCTTGTCGCAGCGCTTTATCTGGGATCACGCCGCGGGTATCCCGCCACGGCTATGAATCCCAACAACCTGGTCATGACCATGATGGGCGCTGGGCTGTTGTGGGTTGGCTGGTTTGGGTTCAACGCGGGCAGCAGCGTCAACAGTGGCATGCAGACCGCGCAGGCGCTGACCGTGACCCAGATCGCTGCCGGTGCGGGTGCCATGATGTGGATGCTTATCGAGAGCCTCGTTCACAAAAAGGCGACGAGTCTGGGCATGGTCTCGGGCATTCTGGCGGGGCTGGTGGCCATCACCCCCGCGGCTGGCGATGTGCTTCCTTACGGCGCCCTTATGCTGGGCGCTGGGGCTTCGGTTGTCTGTTATGCAGCCATCTGGGCCAAGAACAAATTGGGTTATGACGATTCGCTCGACGTGTTTGGCATTCACGGTGTGGCTGGGATCGTCGGGGCTTTGGGCCTGGTGCTCTTCCTGCGCGGGGATCGTGATGTCACGACGCTGACGCAGTTGTGGTTCCAGACCAAGGGTGTGCTGGTTTCCATTGGCTTCGCTTCGGTCATCACCATCATCCTGCTAGTGATCGTCGAGAAGACTATTGGCCTGCGCATGGTCGAGCAGGAGGAAAAGGCTGGCATGGACCACACCCTCCACGGCGAGCACGGCTACGGGTTGCTCAACGTCAACTGATCGCACGCCAACAGGACAACATCACCATGAAACTCATCACCGCCATCATCCAGCCCGACAAACTCGACCAGGTTCGTGAAGCCCTGATGAAGGCTGAGATCACACGCATCACCGTGAGCCGATGCACAGGCCACGGCCAGGCGCAACCCGAAGCCGAAATCTACCGCGGCCTGGAAGTGACGCCCAATCTCATCCCCAAAGTGCGCATCGACATCGCCTGCAACGATGCCTTTGTGGACACCACCGTCAACGCGATTCTTTCAAGCGCCCGCCACGGCCCCGGTGAAATCGGCGACGGAAAAATCTTCATCACCAATCTCGAAGAGTGCATCCGCATCCGCACCAAGGAACGCGGGGGAACCGCCATCTGACAAGCACGCGCTTAACGCAGGTGCGTGACCACATCGATGATCCCCAGCGTGCCCAGCACGATGCTGATGATGCCGTTGACGGTGAAAAAGGCCATGTTGATGTGATGGGTCGCGGAGCGCCAGACCAGGGCATGCTCCAGTATCAGCAGGCCCGTGACCAGCGCGATGCCCAGTGCAAAGCCGAGGTCTAGCGTTGGGCTGATGATGACCAGCGCCACCAATGCCAGCACCGCCACGATGTGAAGCAATCGCGCCACCCACAGTGCCGTTTCGACGCCGAGGTTGGCGGGCATGGAGTGCAGGCCGACCTGCCGATCAAACGCGACATCCTGCAGTGCGTAGATGATGTCGAACCCCGCCACCCAGCACATGACCATCAGCGCCAGGCACCAGACATCGGGCTTCAGCACAAACACGGGTTGAATGGCGATGGCTGCGGCCACGGGGGACATCGCCAGCGCCGTGCCCAGGAAAATGTGGCATAGCCAGGTGAATCGCTTGGTGAAGCTATATAGTCCTAGCCAGACCAGCACCAGAGGCGAAAGTATCAGCGGAAAGGGGTTGTCGTTAAGCCACCAGAATCCGGCGGTGGCGGCCACGAACACAGCGCTGGCGACGATGATCGTGGCCCACACGTCGTTGCGGGAGAGTCGCCCAGCGGGCAAGGCGCGGCGGGCAGTCCGAGGATTGGCAGCGTCGAAGCGGGCATCCACCAATCGATTGACGGCCATGGCGGTCGTGCGTGCTGCGATCATGCACACCAGGATCAACAGCAGCGCTTTCCACGAGGGCAGCGACCCGTCGAACGCCAGACTGTTGTCGATACCGCCTCGCCCCGCAGGCAATGCATACGCCGCAGCCATAAATGTTGCCAGCAACGCGAAGGGCAATGCAAACACCGAGTGGCTCAGCTTGATGTCGCGGCCAAGCTCCATGAACTTGCCGAACCTCGGCGGCGGCGTGACTTGTTCCTCACGGTGACTCATGAAGATCAAAGCATAACGTCAGCGAGCCCGCGATGGTGCCAAGCGCACTTAACTTGGCTCAAGCGACATCGCTCCATCGCCCATCCCTCACTCGACGACTTCCGCGGGTTGACTCTCACCCCAGCGGACGGACAACGTGTGAGGCACCTGCAGCAGATCGAGGATGCGGGCCACGACGAAATCGACCAGATCATCGATGGATCGAGGAAGCATGTAGAAGCCGGGGCTGGCCGGGCAGATGATGGCACCGGCTTCGGTCGCCGCAGCCAGGTTGCGGATATCCACCAGCGACAACGGCATCTCACGATGGACCAGCACCAGCCTTCGCCGTTCCTTGAGCGTCACGTGTGCCGCCCGATGCAGCAGGTTCGCCGCTGAGCCGGTGGCCACGGCTGAGAGCGTGTTAGACGAGCAGGGCACGATGACCATGCCATCGTGATGGAACGAACCACTGGCCAGCGTGGCGCCGACATCGCGGTAGTTATGCAGCACAAGACCTGGCGCATCAGCGTGGGCCGCCTTCTGACCGGCGCCGCCCGCCAGCGCCTCGAGGTCAATGCCTTCCATCCCGAGTTCATCGTGGAGCAACCGTTGCCCCAGTGGCGTGACGACAAGATGCGTCTCGATGCCTGCTGCCAATAGGAGGCTGATCGTACGACGGGCATACACGGCACCGCTGGCGCCGCTGATTCCCACGACGATGCGACGAAGATGATTACCAGTTTCTTTGAGCGGTTGGGCCATCGCCGCAATCATAGGAGACTTGAGGAGGCTTGCGCTATTTGGGTTCGAGTCGGACCGTCAACTCGGTGGTGTCATCACCCAAGGTGTAGTTGATCAGCCGCACCTGTCGTTTGCCATCCGCCAACGGCATCACGGGCTCGAACGGCCGACCAGCCATCGCATCGGCCACTCGCGTAAGCGCTTCGTTCTTGGCAGTGGATGCCTGTTCCTCCAGACGGCTCACCAATGTCCCCGATGGGAACGGCAGCTTGCCACCACTTACACCAGCCAGCGCAAAGACAAGCTGCGGGTTCTGTGTGTCCTGACCGATCAGTTCGGGTCGAAACGACATACTTACGACCTGCGACACGCGTTGCGTTTCATAACGAAACGCGAGAATGACCAAGCCGTCACGCACCGCGAACATCGGGTCCTGTACCTCGGCAGGCAGGGTGACGTTCTGATTCGCCAGCCACTCGGGCAGGCGCGTCTCCAGCCAGGCGTTGACTTCATCCGTGCTGACGCTGATGCTGCGCAAGCCCAGCCCATCATCGGGTTGGCCGGGGGTTGAAACGCCGGTCACCGCACCCGTGCTCGCGCTGTCAGGCAAAAATTTGATGCCCGGGTCCCCCGTCGGATTGGTGTAGCTCAGCAGGGCGGTGAACCGTGCTTCGAGTGATTGGGCCTGTGTGTTGCGGTCAGCCTGCGGCACCGTCGCACGTCGCTGTTGACGCTCCGCCCAATGACTCGGCTCACTGCGAAGCAGAAAAAAGCCCACCACCACGCCGATGATGGCCAACAGCGCCACGACAACCACCGACCGCCAGATGAAACGTTTCATGATTGACTCCCGGCTTGGGCCACAGCCAGCATGCGTGCGGCATCGCCCAATCGCTGATGAATGATCTCATGGTCGGTCACGACCAACAGGCACGCCTCCAGAGCCGCCAACCGCTGCATCGGGTCCGTGTCCTGCCCCCGGTGGGCCAGTTGCTCCGATTGCGCGACTTGCGCCAATGCGGCATCGCCCAATGCCTCGGTGGCATCAATGACCCAATCGGCTGGTCGTTGTGCGGACTTGACAGGAGAAAGGGGCAGCTTTATATCACCACCAAGCCAGACATCCCGCCAACTGGCAGGTGGTGCAGGCCGCGCTACCGTGACGGCTGGCCCTTGCCACGAAGTAACGTGCCACACCTCGTCACTTGCCTCATTGTCACAGTAAAGCACTTCGAGATACCTGCCCAAGTCCCGCGCTGCTGACGCCAACGCCAACGCATCCCGCTTCCCATGCGGCCGAGTCACCACCATGCACCCAGGCGTCACCTGCTCAAGAATGCCGGAGCCGATGTCCGCCAGGTCTGTCGATCCCAGTCGCACCACGCCATCGGCGGCAATCATGCGGCGATGTCGCCGGGCTTCCTGCAACGGAAGCAGAATCCGGGCGTAATAGGCCCAGCGTCGCTCCCGCCTCGCCATCGCCAGCGCTTCAAGGCAGTAGCGTTCGCAAGCGAGATAGTCCATCCGCACCAGCGCCACACTGGCGCGTTCCATCACACTGTCAAGGTGATCCGTCTGACTCATAGGGGAATCTTAACCGGGATCACCCCAACGCCAGTCGCCCACCCCCCGGCCCACCCCCCCGGCCCACCCCCCCGGCCCTCCCCCACGCTCCTCCTGCCCCGCGACCCCCACCCCCCAGCC
>JBGSTK010000057.1:0-35142 GCA_041736565.1 Phycisphaeraceae bacterium
AGTTTTCCGACCGCACGTACATCGAGCCGATCACGCCCGAGGCGGTGGAGAAGATCATCGCCAAGGAATACAAGGGCAAGTACCACATTGACGCCTTGCTGCCAACGCTGGGGGGTCAGACGGCGTTGAATTGTGCGTGCAAGCTTTATGACAAGGGGATTCTCGACAAGTACGGCGTGGAGATGATCGGAGCCAATCGCAAGGTCATCTACCGGGCGGAGGACCGCAAGGCTTTTAAGGAGATCTGCGAATCCATCGGGCTGGCGTTACCCGCGGCGGGGATCGCCACGACCATGGACGAGGCCTGGGCGGTGCTGGAGCGGACGGCGTTACCGGCGATCATACGCCCGGCGTTTACGCTCGGTGGCACGGGCGGGGGCATCGCCTACAACCGCGAGGAGTTTGAGGAGATTGTCCGCAGGGGTCTCGACGCCTCGATGACGACGCAGGTTCAGATTGACCAATCGGTCATCGGGTGGAAGGAATACGAGTTGGAGGTGATGCGTGACCGCGACGACAACGTGGTGATCATCTGTTCCATTGAGAACATCGATGCGATGGGCGTTCACACGGGGGATTCGATCACGGTCGCTCCGGCGCAGACGTTGAGTGACAAGGAATACCAGCAGATGCGTGATGCCTCGCAGGCGATCATCCGCGCCATTGGCGTGGAGACGGGCGGGTGCAACATTCAGTTTGCGATCAATCCTGATGACGGTGAGATGCTGGTGGTGGAGATGAATCCGCGGGTGAGCCGATCGTCTGCGTTGGCGAGCAAGGCGACGGGTTTCGCCATTGCCAAGATCGCGGCGAAGCTGGCGATCGGCTACACGCTCTGGGAGTTGCCCAACGACATCACGGGTAAGACGGTGGCGTGTTTTGAGCCGACGATCGACTACGTGGTGACGAAGATTCCGCGGTGGACGTTTGAGAAATTCCCGGAAGCTGATGAGACGCTCACGACGCAGATGAAGAGCGTGGGCGAGGCGATGAGCATCGGGCGGACGTTTAAGGAGAGCCTGCAGAAGGGCATCCGCTCGATGGAGGTCAAGCGGTTCGGATTGGGGCTCGACACGAATGACAAGTGGTTGAATGCGTTGCGGCAGACGATCGCGTTACTCAAGCGTGAGCACCCGCAGGCGTTGGGTGCGATTCAGAAAGCTGCGGCGGAGTTGGGCGACAACGGCCGATGCACGGAAATTCAGGCGGCGGCGATTCTTTACCAGGACCCTGCGCTGCATCCGAAGTTGAGCGCCAAAGCGCGGCAGCAGATCGACATCATTATCCAGGGGCTGGGCGCTGGGCACGGCTCGGTGAAGCGCCAGGCCACAACGGTTGATACCTCGGCGAGTGGGGCGGGTAGGGCAGGCGCGGCGAGTGCGAAGGGCGAGGTACGAGGTTACGCGGGGCATGTCGAGCAGTTGCTCGATGCCGATTGGCCCATCGATGGGCAGAAGCTCAGCCGCAAACTCAACGTGCCATCGCAGGGCCGGCTCTACTACATCCGCTATGCGATCAAGATGGGCTGGTCGCTGGACAAGATTTACGATCTGACGCGGATTGATCGGTGGTTCCTCGATCAGTTCAAGCAGTTGGTGGATTTTGAGCAGACCCTCATTGGCTACGCGCGATTGGAGGATGTGCCGCGCGAGGTGCTGTTTACCGCCAAGCAGTTGGGTTACAGCGATGCGCAGTTGGCGAACTTGTATCTGGGCAAGATTGATGCAGCGGGGATTCTGGCGGTGCGGTCGCATCGCAAGGGGCTGGGCATCACGCCGGTGTACAAACTCGTGGACACCTGTGCCGCGGAGTTCGAGGCTGCGACGCCTTATTACTACTCGACGTATGAATCACCCATCACGCAGGTGGCTGCTGACGGGACCAAGCGGTCGTGGAGCGATGATGAAATCCGCGTGACGGATGCCAAGAAGATCATCATTCTGGGTGGCGGTCCCAACCGCATCGGGCAGGGCATTGAGTTTGATTACTGTTGCGTGCAGGCCGCGTTTGCTGCGGATGAATTGGGTTTCGAGTCGGTGATGATCAACTCGAATCCTGAGACGGTTTCGACGGATTACGACACGAGCGATCTGCTGTTTTTCGAGCCGTTGACACTGGAGGATGTGCTCAACGTTTACGACCGATTGAACGGTGGTGATAGCGCGAAAGATGCAGCGTTGGTGCATGGGTTGATCGTGCAGTTCGGTGGTCAGACGCCGCTGAACTTGGCGCACGGTTTGGAGGCTGCGGGCGTGCCGATTATCGGGACGAGCGTGGAGTCGATTGACCTGGCGTCGAATCGTGAGCGGTTCACGGACTTGCTTCGCAAGCTGGAGATTCGTCAGCCCGGCGGCGGCATCGCGATGAACGTGGAGCAGGCAATCGTGGTGGCCAACAAGATCGGCTACCCGGTGCTGGTGCGGCCGTCGTTTGTGCTGGGTGGTCGCGCCATGGAGACGGTGTACGACGATGCGCAGCTTCGTCACTTCACCGCCATTGCGCTGGGTGCATCGGACCTGGCGGATCAGCCGATTTTGATCGACAAGTTTTTGAGTGAAGCGATTGAGTGCGATGTGGATGTGATTGCGGATTACATTCCGCCTCGCGCAGCGTCGGGTGTGGTGCGTGGTCCGGCGCGGGCGTTGGTGGCGGGGGTGATGGAGCACATTGAAGAAGCGGGGATTCACTCGGGCGACAGTGCCTGCGCGATTCCGCCGTTCTCGTTGCCCCCGCATGTCGTGGCGAAGCTCAAGGAGCAATCGCGTCGGATGGCTGAGGCGTTGCAGGTCCGTGGTTTGATGAACATTCAATATGCGATCAAGCGACCTGATGCGCGGACGGGTGCTGACTATGAAATTTTCGTGCTGGAGGTCAATCCCCGAGCCAGTCGCACGGTGCCGTTTGTGAGCAAGGCCACGGGCGTGTCCTGGGCGCGCATTGCAGCGAAGGTGATGGCGGGGAAATCGCTGGATGATCTCGGTGTGGTCGATGAGGTCACGCCACGACACACGTCGGTCAAGGAATCGGTCTTCCCATTCAGCAAGTTCCCCGGCGTGGACATCATCCTGGGCCCGGAGATGCGATCGACGGGCGAGGTCATGGGCATCGACACGAGTTTTCCCATCGCGTTTGCCAAGAGTCAGATGGCGGCTGGGACAGTGCTGCCTACATCCGGCAAAGTGTTTCTCTCGGTGCGCGACAGCGACAAGGCATCGATGGTGGACATCGCACGCAAACTGCAGCAGGCGGGCTTCGTCGTGCTGACGACGGGCGGTACGCACGATTACCTGGCGGCACAGGGCATTGAGACGCAGCGCATCCGCAAGATCAGCGAGGGTCGGCCTCACGCGCTAGACATGATCAAGAATCAGGAACTAGCGTTGATCATCAACACGCCCAACCGCAAGGGCCTGGCGACGGATGAGGGCAAGCTTCGCGCCATGGCGGTGCGGTTCAACGTGCCGATCGTGACGACGGCGACGGGTGCGGCTGCGGCGGTGCAGGCGATGGCGGCACTGACCAGCGACGGCTGGGACGTTCACGCGCTGCAGGATTATCAATAAGTCGTGCGATAGCGCGAAGGCGTGGCGGTGTTCTCGCTGGAAAGGGGCCGGGGGCGCTGCGCTATTTGCCCGCCTATTTCGCCGGTGCTTTGCTTGGGGGCTGGTAGTCGGGGTTTGGCCGAGGCATCTTCGCGCCCGTTTCTTTGAGCCACGTCGTCAGCAGCGCATCGAGCGCCTGAACTTTCGCGGGCTGCTGCGCGGCGAGATCGGTGGCCTCACCCATGTCCGCAGCGAGATCGAACAGCTCCATCTTGGGGCCGTCGTGGTTGTAATACTTGATGAGCTTGTGGCTGCCCTGACGCGCAGCGCTGTAGGGTGATTGCTTGCTGCGATAGTGGGGGAAGTGCCAGAAGATGGCATCGCGCGAGAGTTGGCCCGTTTGCTCGAGCAGGGGCAGGAGATTCTGGCCATCGATGGTGCGGTCGGCGGGCAGTGATGCACCCGCAGTGGCGCAGAGCGTGGGGAAGATATCGACGCCGGTGACAGGCGTGGCGGACGTGGAGCCGGGTTTCACGCGGCCGGGCCATCGCACGATCAGAGGCACGCGAATGCCCCCTTCGTAAGGCGAACCTTTGCCCGCGCGTAACGGCGCGTTGTGGGTCGGACCTCTCAGCCCGCCGTTGTCCGATGTGAAGATCACGATCGTGCGCGAGGCGAGATCCAGATCATCCAGTGCCTTGAGGATCTGCCCCGTTGAATCATCCACGCTGTGGACCATCGCCGCGTAGACGGGCTTGGTTTGGAGACTCTCGTTGGGCTTGGCCTTGTACTTTTCCACGAGATCGGGCTTTGCCTGTATGGGCATATGCACCGCGTAGTGGCAGAGGTTGATGAAGAATGGACGATCCTTGTTGGCGCGGATGAACGTGACAGCTTCATCCGCTTCGCGGTCGGTGAGGTATTCGCCCTCCTTGCGTGCGGGAAGATTGGGAATGCCTTGAAGCGCGGGCTCTTTCCAGTTGGGATTGGCAGGGCGATGGTAGGGATCAAAGAAGCTGGGTGGTTCACCGAAGTCGCACCCGCCATGGTTTTCGTCGAAGCCCTGCTTATCGGGGTACCACGCCTCGGGGCCCAAGTGCCACTTGCCGATGTGACAGGTCTTGTAGCCAATGCCGCCCAGCGCCTCGGCGATGGTGACTTCGTCGAGGTCCATCCACAACGGATTAGGCGGGGTTTGCAGCGGCTGCTTGGGATCGCTCTCGTAGTTCTGGCGGTGCTTCTTGTCCGGTGGAACCACACCGCCCTGATAGGCTGCGCGAATCCAATCCGTGATGCCGATGCGCGCGGGGTAACGCCCGGTCAAGATCGCGGCGCGGCTGGGCGAACAGACGGCACAGGCGGCGTAGGCGTCGGTGAACTTCATGCCCTGCGCAGCCAGGCGATCGATGTGCGGCGTCTCGTAGTACGTGCTGCCGTAGCAGCCCACATCCGCCCAGCCAAGGTCATCGACGTTGATGAGAATAACGTTGGGCTTGACGCCCGGGTTCCCTTCCGCAGCCCGTGCCCAAGGTCCCAGCAAGAGCATGGCGGCACCGGCCCCCAGCGATTGCATAAATCCCCGACGCGACCAGCCCGGGGTGATGGAGGTTGGGTTAGCAAGTGGGTGAATCTGACGCTGCATGGGGCGGCCTCCCAAGGTGTGAGTTGAGTTGCATTAGACCATAGGCGACTTCGTCCCGCCAGCCTTTGTGCTGTGCGTTTTCACCTTCGAGCCGTTGCCCGTATCATCGCGGTTTTCGAGGATAACCCCATGGCTTCGTCCGCATCCGCTCCCCGGCCCAACTTGGATATTCCGCCTGATGTCGTGGGCCAGATCGTGCCCATCGTCGACTTCGGCTCGCAGTACGTGCAGCTCATCGCCAGGCGGGTGCGGGAGGCGGGCGTCTTCTCGCTGCTGGTCGGGCCCAACATCACCTTCGAGGAACTAGCCGCGCTCAAGCCGCTGGGCATCATTCTGTCGGGCGGGCCTTCGAGCGTTTATGAAAAGGGCGCGCCGACTTGCGATCCCCGGCTGTTTGACCTCGGCGTGCCGGTGTTGGGCATCTGCTACGGCATGCAGGTCGCGTGCCAGCTTCTGGGTGCCAACGTCGCCAACGCCAAAGCGCGTGAGTATGGCCGCGCTGATCTTCGCATCGCCGACCATGCTGATCTCCTGGCGGGACTGCCCGACCACACCACCGTGTGGATGAGCCACGGCGATCAGGTCGATTCACTCTCAGCCGACTTCCTGCCCCTGGCAGCCACGCCGACCTGCCCTATCGCCGCGGTGAGGCACAAGTCCCGGCCGTTCTTCGGCGTGCAGTTCCACCCCGAGGTCACTCACACGCCCCACGGCGGGGACATCCTGCGCAATTTCCTCTTCAACATCTGCAAGGCACGCGGCACTTGGAAAATGACCGACTTCCTCGAAAGCCAAGTCCGCATCATCCGACAACAGGTCGGCGACGGCAGGGTCATCTGCGGGCTATCAGGCGGGGTCGATTCTTCCGTTGTCGCCGCGTTGCTGGCCAAAGCCATCGGCAAGCAACTCACCTGCATCTTTGTGGACAACGGCCTGCTGCGAAAGGGCGAACGCGACCTTGTCGAGCAGACGTTCCGAGGCCACTTCGACGTCGATCTGCGCGTCCATGACGCCACCGATGCTTTCTTAGGCGATCTGGCGGGCATTGACGATCCGCAGGTCAAACGCACACGCATCGGCCACCGCTTCATCGAGGTCTTCAAGGCTGAGGCGTTGACACTCCAAAGCCAGGGCGCCAAGCCGCGGTTCCTGGCGCAGGGCACGTTGTATCCCGACGTCATCGAAAGCGGCCACGGCTACTCCGGTGCCGCGGCCAACATCAAGCTCCACCACAACGTCGGCGGGCTGCCTGCGGAGCTGGGCTTTGAGTTGATCGAGCCTCTTCGTTCGCTGTTTAAGGACGAGGTCCGCCGCCTCGGCGAAGTGCTGGGCCTGCCTGAGCATCTCGTTTGGCGTCACCCCTTCCCCGGGCCGGGGCTCGCGGTGCGAGTGCTCGGTGCGGTGAGTCGGGAGCGGCTCGATGTGCTGCGAGAAGCTGATGAGATTCTGCTTGAGGAGATCATCGCCAACGGGCTGTATCGCAAGACCGCGCAGGTCTTCGCCGTGCTGCTGCCCGTCAAGGCGGTGGGCGTGATGGGCGATGGCCGAACGTATGAGGACGTCATCGCGGTGCGAGCTGTGGAGAGCCAGGACTTCATGACCGCCGACTGGGCACGGATTCCCTACGACGTGCTGGCGACGATCAGCAACCGCATCATCAATGAAGTGCGTGGCGTCAACCGCGTGGTGTACGACATCAGCAGCAAACCGCCGGCGACGATTGAGTGGGAGTGAACGGATGGTCATGGCATACATCGAATGACCATGAAACAATCGTTCAAAGGACTTGATGTGGTGGCGCTGACCTGGAGCTTGCCGGCGTCCGGTAGATGGCCGGTGACTCACCCTCGCCTATCTTGGAGCGGCTGTGAACCGCTCATGCAATTCGCGCAGGGCCGCATAGTCGCCGCCGTCTGCGGAGCGCACGGCCGCAAGATACTCCTGCCGAATCGTGCTTTCATCCCCTAAGATCTCTTCAGGCCATTGCGTCGCCGGATGGTCGTGGAGCGCAAGCCAGATGTTGGCAAGCAATCTTGCCCAGCGACCGTTGCCGTTGAGGAATGGATGAACGGCCACCGCTCGATGATGCAACATGGTCGCTTGCTCAACCAGGGGCGTTCTGTGTTGCTCCCAATACTCAACGTCGCCCAAGAGCGTATGGAGTTGCGTTTCGATTTGGTTGGCCGGGATGCCCAGATTGAGCTCGCAAGTTCGAAACTCGCCGGCCCATGTCCACACTCGGCCAAACATCTCCCTGTGCAATGACTTGAGCCAGTGCAGATTGAACGGCGCTTGCCTGCGACTTGGGCGCGCGGTCATGTACTTAACCATGGCCTGGCGAATGTTCTCAGCCTCCACGGCACTGAGTTCCTTGCGATTCGTGACGCTCTTGATCTTCAGACCAGAGACATCATCGATGGGAGTCTCGCCCTTGATCGGGTGCCAGTCGGCCATGGAAATCACTCAGCCCAGAGCTTTCGCGTCGGTCCGGCCAGAAGTTCGTGAACCGAGCGGCGCAGCATCTGGTCATACTTTTTCTTGCCAAGGGCTTGTGCTTCCAGGGCGGAGGTGCCCTGCACCATCTTCATTAGTCGCCTGGCCTTGAGTTTCGCCTGCTCCTCGCGCATGTCTTCGGGGTCAAGGACGGTACGAAGGTCCAGAGCCATGCCCAGCGCATGGGCGATCGCCTGGACATTGGCCCAGCTTGCCTGTGGGTGGCGACCTGTGAGAATGCGTTGCACAGTCGGAAATGAAACGCCGCTCCGCCGCGCCAACACCGCCGTTGACATGCCGAGTTCCCGACGTCGCAGGTCCAGTTTATTGAAAATTCCACCAGGCTGTTTCATCGTCTGGCATCCTCAGGGCGAGGGTGGAGTTGAGCAATAATGAATCTCATAAGATATCAATTGCGCTGTATAACGCATCATTTATGATAACAACAAAAATAACTTGCACATCATAAGTGGTAATCGGTCCGAGACCCGCCTTGGATTCAAAAATCTGCGGGGGGGGCAGCAACTGCTCAAATTTCGCGGCTTCGCCGGCCTAGGGCTATGTCCCCAGGCACATTTCCCGCGGCTGAGGATGCAATCCCTTTGGCTGGCGCCCCGTGCCGATGAAGGACGCGGCCATCCAAGGCATCGCGGGGGTGCAGAGGCCGTCAGTTACCCCGCGATGGCACGGGCGACGGCTTCTTCGACGCTCAGGGGCTTGATGTCAAAGACGTCCAGCGCTGCGGGGTCGCGGACGACCGTCGGCGTGCGCAGGCCTTCGATGAGGTGCTTGCCAACCTCGAAGGAGGTGGGCGTCACCAGCGCCAGCCAGAGGCTTGAGAGGTAGGGCGTCAGCACGGGCACGGAGATGAGCCAGCGGTGCAGCTTTTTCTGGCGGGCGTATTCGTGTACCAGTTGGCCGTAGGGCACCACATCCGTCCCGCCGATGTCGAAGATACGTCCCGGCCCACTCGGCAAGTCCAGGGCCGCCACCAGATAAGCCAACACGTCATCCACCGCGATCGGCTGCGTCAGCGTCGAGAGCCAGCGCGGGCAGATCATGATCGGCAGGCGATCGGTGAGTGTCTTAACAAGGTCAAACGACAAACTCCCCGACCCGATCACCACCGAGGCGCGAAGCTCAATGACCTGCGTGCCCGAGGTCCGCAGAATGTGCCCGACTTCATGACGGCTACGGAGATGCGGCGAAAGGTCGGGGTCGGCTTCGTCGCCCAAACCACCGAGGTATATGATCCGCTTGATGCCCGCATCCCGCGCAGCACGGGCGAAGTTTTCCGCAGCTTGGCGGTCCTCCCGCTGGAAGTCCTGAGAACTCGCCATAAGATGCACGAGGTAGTACGCGGTGTCGATGCCCGCCAGGGCCGCGGCAAGTGACGCGGGATCGAGCACGTCGCCGCGAACCACCTCGGTGGTCGCACTGATCCGATTTTGAAGCTTGGCTGGATCGCGCGCCAGGCAGCGGACTGACAGCCCCCGCTGCTCCAGCAACGTCACGAGTCGCCCGCCGATGTAACCGGTGGCACCGGTGAGAAGGATGGTCGGCTGACGTTGGCCCGGGACGTGGGTCATGGTGGTCCTTGGTGTTGGGTGGATCATAGCCCTGATTTGAGCAAGCCATGATTTCGTTCCGCAAACCTGACGCCGACGCCATCGACGCCTTCTTGGCGCGCGAGAACCGCTTGGCGCTGACTTGCCCCGCCAAGATGGGCGAGGCGGGCAAGACCCCGGCGGGCTATCGCCTCGATCACACACGCATCGAACTGGGCCGCGGCCGGGCATGTTTCCAGGCGGCACGCGAGGCGTTGGAAAACTGGCGACAGTTCCCAGCCTGGGTGACGGTAGGCCGGCCCAGCGACGAGCCCCACAACGGCATGCCCAAAGTAGGCAACCCCGTGGCCATCGTCGCCCGCAGCCTCGGCCTCTGGTGGCTCAATGCCTGCCGCATCGTCGAACTCGTCGACGAGGATGGCCCCATCAAGCGCTTCGGCCTGACCGTCGGCACGCTCCCCTGTCACGCCGGCCGAGGCCAGGAACGCTTCTTTGTTGAGTGGCATCGCGCCACCGACGCCGTGCACTTCGACGTGCTGGCACTCTCCCGCCCCCACGGCCCGCTGGTGTGGATCGGCTACCCCTGGTTCCGCCACGTCCAACGCCGCTTCCACCGCGATTCAGCCAAGGTGATGCAGCGCGAGGCGATCGTCAACAGTGCGTGAGAGGCAGACCTGTGAACCGCGCACCGCCCCCGACGCCGACCCAGACGCAGGCTTCTTGCCCCGAATCCAAAGCAAGCGGCATTGACACACTCCGGCGGGCTGATATCGTGCTGGCAGAAGTGTGAGACGTTTCGCCAGCGTTCTTCTTGGGGACTTCCGGCCATGACACAATCAATCACGCGGTCAAAACGTTCGACCAGGTGGCGCGACGCCATTGAACGTCGGACTTCTGCCGTGGGTCGCCCCGCTGGGAACTGCTCCAGCGGTTCAAGACGGGAATTCAAACAAGATCAGGGCAAACACAAGGAACAGGCCATGCACCGCGCTTTAGTATTGTGTGTGTTAATCTGGCTCGTCTCCACGACGTGTGGCACGTCACGTGCAGAGACCTTGCGTGCCTCGGAGCCAGCTTTGGGGGCTCAGTCGCCGAAAGAGGCTGAGGTTACAGTCGAACCGCATTTCGTCGCGGAATCCAGCGATCTTCGACGTATTGAAGACGAGGTGATCGACACCCCGCTGATTGAGCTTGCGGGTACTGATCTGCAGATCACTGACGATGACGATATTGAGTCGGCATTCTTCAAAGCGCGGGCCGCATATGCGCTCTATGCGCGCGAACACGACTTGCCTGCTGAAATCGTAAAAAGAGGCAAATTCGGCAAAGACTGTTTGGCCATAAGCGCCCGAGCCCATGAGCGTTGGCCCCAATCCGTTGACCTAGCGGTGATGCATGCCTATGCCGTGCTCTACGCCAATGGCGCAGAGACCGCGCTCGAAAAGATCGCACCGTGGGTGCATGACGCTGCACGCGTTCCGGGCGTTGCCATTGTTCTGCATCGAATCTTTCACACGATTGATCTCAATCTAAAACTCGGCACCATGCAGCCCGAAACTTCGGTGCTTGTTAAACTTGGTATTGACCCCAACGAGGTAAAGATTGCAGCAGAGGATCTGGCCATTCTGTGGGCCACCTATATTGATGTGAAGGCTGCGGGTCGTTTGGCTAGCTCCAGTGCCGCCTACAAGTACGAGGGCATGCGATTTGAAACGGTAGAGCGACAATGGCGTGCTATTCGGTATTGGCAAACGATATTGCGTCATTTACTTGGCAAGGAACATCTTCGTGAGTACCAGCGAGCCGAAAAAGCGAAGATCGATGAGCAAAATCGGCGGTATCAACAAGAGTATGTCGAGAGGCAGGACAAGGTTGCCGCAGACAGGGAGCAGGCATTTAAGCGAGACGTTGAAAAACTAATCGAACGGGCCAAAACGAAGCCGGACTGGCAAGCGTTGGAACAAGAAATATCGAACTTCGTTGGTAGTCACAAAAGTCGATTGCTCAAAGAGTATCCTCACCTGCCCGAGTTGACCAGCTTTCAATCCATCTGGCCCGACGGACCGACGGCCACAATCTCCGATGTATGGTATCGTCTTCTGGTGTTCAGGGATCCGAAGGCTACACTTCAAGAAGCAGCTCAGGTCAAACACGCCGGCGACAACATTTGGCTGGCGTATATCAAGGCGATGGCTCATTTGGAGCTCAAACAGTCGGCCGAAGCGGAAGCCATTCTCTTGAGCATCATCGCCGCTGACGCCCAACAGTACCGCGCCAAGCACATGCTTCTCCATGTCGAGCAGAATCAGAAAGCCGCCAGTCAAGTGAGCCATGACGACAAGGGCGAAGCCAAAAACAAAGAATAGCACACGTTCCGCAGTTTAACACTATGTGTTCTTGTCCAGTTTGTCCTGACGAAGCGCAGCCTCTGAATTCGTCACTCGCCGTCCATTGACATCACTAACGGTAGATTCGGCCTTGGTGAACAGCCTTTGCCACCGACGGGCACTCCGAGAGATGGAGTTACATGCTCTTGATCGCGTCGTGGCTGGCTTCTGATATGAGGTGCTTCTTGAGGTGGTCGGGCATTGGCCAATCCAGTAGGACGTGTTGTTGACGCAGTGCGTGCTGTAGGTCGATGGGGGCGACTTGCGCCAGTGGCTGTCCGCTTTGGACGCTGATTGCCGCGGCGGTGCCCGCTGCCTGGCCGAGTTGCATCATCGTGCGTGACAGTCGGCAACTCGATGCTGCGATTGCGCTGAAGCTCGCGCCCCGACAGGCCACCAGTACGTTGTCCAGATCGCGAGGCTGCAGACAGCGATAGGGAACGCCATAGGGATGTGGTAGTTCTGGGCAACGTGATTCGCCCGCATCGCTGCCATGCACATCCATGGCATGATCCGCCAGTGCGACCACATCATCATGGCGCTGCTGCCCGATGCCTTGAATCAGGTCGTTCTGCGTCAATACATACCGACCGATCATTCGTGGCCCTTCGCGGACACCGAGGGTTGGCGCGATCCATGACATTTCATAGGCTTGAAACTCTTCATGGTCACAATGTAGATGATGCCAATGAGAGAGTACTCTTCGTCGGCACTCCGCGTATGCTGGCTTGTACTCCATCGCTCGGGCCTGGTGACCGTCCATTGTGGGCAGCATGTTCACGTTGAAATCGCCGTTGGGGTACTGCGTGAAAGAAGCGACTGGATATCGCTTCGCCCACCAGCATTCGGTCGGTATCTCTGGGTCCAGCGGATCCACGCGTGACGTGTTTCTTGGCGTGATACGGTAGATCAGTGTGACGCCGTTGATTTGGTCAGTGCGCCGTGACGGGGCATCGGGCTCGTTGAAATCATCACGACAGTCTCGCCCGATTATCAGTGGATGTTGCGCCCGTTGAAGCAGCAGTACATCAGCGGTTGCATCGACCACGATCGATGCCGAGATGCGCTTTCCGTCGTCGAGATCGATCGATGTAATGCGACGGCTATGGACTTGCAGGTCGGTGAAGGTCGTGCCGGTGCGGATTTCACAGCGGCCGGTGGCTTGGAGCATTTGCCGCATCACCGCATCGCAGGCTTTTGGCTCAAACACTACTGCGTGCCAGCGCTCGCGAAGGATTGTCCGGTCGTCTTTGAAGCCGCGGGTGCCGTGTCGCTTCAGGGTGTCGATGTAGGATCGCTGTGGATCGATCACCCATTCGCCGCCGGGGAATGTTAGTTGGTTTGGCTCGGGGAAAAGAATGTGTCTATGTAATGAGGTGATGCCGACCGCAGCCGGTATGTTCTGCATCGCTTGATAGAGATCAAATGAGATACCCGTTCCGCCAACGCCCATCTCCCAGTTGTTCACGCCGCTGTGCACGGCATTTCCGCCCAGCCAGTCCTGCTTTTCCACGAGTATGACGTGCAGGCCCAATCGTGCCGCGCTTAACGCCGCTGCGAATCCTCCACTGCCCGCTCCGATCACACAGAGATCAAAGTCTGGCTTGCCCATCATTACCTCCAGTTGCAGCTTCATTACAGCGGCATCACGTCCTGAACGGTGGGCCAGAGCGTTAACTCCTGCACCACCAGATGGGCTGGCAGCGTACAGAGATCCGTGACGATCCGCCCCAGTTCATCTGGTGCAATACAGCGACTTGCCACATCCGCATCGCGCGAACCAAGACCGGCTGCTTCTGTGAACTCTGTCTGACCCCACGATGGCAGGATGGTGGTCACGCGCACGCCTTTGCTGCGAAGCTCCGTATCCAGGCAACGGGCAGCCTGTAGCATGCCCGCCTTCGCTGCCGAGTAGACTGCGAAACCGGGCCAGGCGTGGGTTGCGCACACACTTGCGATGTTGATGATCAGCCCCGACCCTTGCCGGTGCATGAGCGAGGCCGACCGTTGCATGCCATATAATTGGCCGGTGAGATTGATGGCGATCGACTGCTCGATTTGTCGATCGTTCTGCTCGGCCAATGGCTTGATCGTGCATCCCGCACCGGCGTTGTTTACCAGCACATCCAATCGGCCACCACTCGATTCAAGTACCGTGGCAAACAAACGATCCCAGTCAGCTGCTGCGGCTACATCAGCCACAACCATCTGGGCACCAATCTGATCCGCGGTGGATCGCAGGGCAGCCTGATCCCGCCCGGTGATCCAGACCTTGGCACCCGCCATGATCAGCATGGTGGCAATGCCTCGGCCGTACCCTCTGCTGCCGCCGGTGACGACGGCGATTTGGTTGGTGAGTGCTGTCATGTCGGGTTTCTCCAGTTCGTTTAGGTGATGCGATGATATACCAACCACGTCGTCGCCTCTGAATACACCGATCCCGATGCAGAGCCGCTACGGGGCTCGCGACGGTGAGGCGCGTGGCCTATGCTTTCCGCGATCGCTGTCCCTGGTCGCAGTCAAAGGAGTTGCACATGAGCTACGTCGATGGGTTTGTACTGGTCGTGCCCACGAAGAATCTCCCCGCCTATTTCCGCATGTCACGCAATGCGGGGAAGATCTGGCGGGAATATGGTGCGCTCGAATACAAGGAGTGCGTCGGCGACGATTTGGAGACGCCCATGGGTCTGGCGTTTACGCGCTTGACCAAAGCCAAGGCCGACGAGACGGTGGTGTTCTCCTATATCGTTTACAAGTCCCGCGCTCAACGCGACCGCATCAATGCTAAGGTCATGAAAGATCCGCGCATAGAGGATCTGTGCGGCGGATCGGAGATGCCTTTCAATCCCAAGCGTATGGCCTACGGCGGGTTCAAGGTGGTGGTGTCGGCCTGAAGGACCCGCGCCCCGAGCCTCGCTTCACGCCACGGCGCGGCGGCGCAGCATCGCCAGACTCATCCCCGTTATGCCCAGCAGCGCTAGTGCGGCGCTAGCAGGTTCGGGAATGGCGCTGTTGGTCGGGGCGAGGGCGAAGAAGCCGCGGATCTCGCCGCCCCCGGCGAAACTGGTGTGGATGTTGAAATAGGCCTGTCCGTCGGCCAGCATCAGCGCCAGGGCGGCTTTGGCACCGGCAGGCGTGCCGCCATTGGTGGCGATGAAGTTGCTCCTGTAGGTCGAAGTCAGGCTCAGGTCGAACGTCTGGCCGTAGTTGCCGGACGTGACTCCTAGGGGGAAGCCGGAGAAACTCGGCGTCTGAGTGGCGACGCCGGCGTTGGCTGGAGGAATGGCCGGGCCGTGAATGTGCGCGGCGGTGGTCGTGCCAACCAGCCCGTTGAACATGGCCTCGACCAGCAGGTAGTCGGTGTCGGTGTCGATGACCACGTTGGCGGTGCCCGTGCCCGGCGATAGAACCGCGGGGTTCTCGTTAGCGCCGGATAGCACGGTGGTGTAAGCCACGGGCACGGCCCAGGCATTGGCGGCGACACAACTGACGATGCAGGCAACCACAGCGAGATAGATGCGGCGAATCATGATCCACTCCTTTGAAGACAGATGCTCAGCCACCGACGGTGAACATCACTGAACGGTGACGATGATTGTAGGCGGGCAATTCACCTGGGCTTAATTCAAGAAAGTGGCGGGTGCATGGACGTGGGTGGGCGTGCATGCACCATTTCTGCCGGGCAGGTCTAAGCGATTATGTGTGAAAATGGATCTCCCCCCTGCAGGCAGGAGGTCGGCATATCGTCGAAGCACGCCAACGCGAGGCTCAACGTTGCGTTACCGCATGACCCAGCGCTTACCCGCGGCCACTACGGGCTGATCCTGCGGGTCGGCGGGTCGGCCGGGGTAGTCGTAGTCGATCATCAGCGTCTTGCTCGTCAGGGCAGGGCTTTCCTGGCCGGGGACATCCACGAGTTGCGTTTCGCCGGACAGCCCGCCGACGAATATGCTCAGGCGGGTGATGTCAGCGTCGAACGCCGGCCAGATGGCGACGCCTTCCTTGACGCTGTCCTGGCCTTGGCGGATCTGGCCCACGATGCGAGCCGGGCTTTCAAGCAGCGGGTTGTTGAGTCGTTCGGCAATGGCGTCAAACACATTGCTGGGCACGCCGCGGCCTGCGGTGACGATGTCGCCTTCATCGGTGGCGATGGTGAACTCAGGGACGAACATGCGGTCCTGCCCGGTGCGATTGATGACCTTGTAAGGTAGATACCAGTACCAGTGCATGCGACCATCGAGTCCTTTGACTGCGATAGGGCGGGGGTTGCTGTAGGTAAACTCGAGATCCCAGGACTTGCTGACAATTGCGGGAGTGGGGAATGCGTCGGCAGGCTGGGGCGAGATCGCGGGCACCAGGCAGGCAAAGGCGATCAGACCAAACAATAGTGAGGCCAGGAGGGTGCGATTCACAGGCGGTCTCCAGGGTTGGTCGCCGTGGCGACGGATTCCGAACACGGCCATTCATTCTAAGGCAAGCGGCATGGCGGTCAAACCGGGGGTTGGCGGGGTGGTGGGGAAAGGGTGGCCGAGGGGTTACAGGGCGGGCGACAGGGGGCGGTCCGCGGGGCGGTGATGGGGCGACCGTGGGTGCGGCGGTGCGCTGGGCCAGCTAAGCGACTTGTGAGAGGTTCGTGGACGGCACGTGGGGGAATCAATGTATTTTTTGCTGGGTCGGAGATTTTCCTTGACAGCCAGTGTATGCGCATACATAATGTAACCGTATACATTGTCGCGAGTCGCCGGGGAGTGGGCCCAACACGCCACTGGGCCACGAAATAGCGATGGCGGTAACGGCTGCGAAGCAGAATTCACGGCTGCAGACAATCCGGACTCGGCAACCGCCAACCGGGGGCAGAGCATTGCGAATGAGCGTCACATCACTCCAGATCGCCGAAACCTGCAAGGTTTCCCAAGCCACGGTCAGCCGCATCCTCAGCGGCACCGCCAGCCACAGTGCGCGGACTCGGCGACGTGTGCTGGCGGCTGCGGACAGGTTGGGCTATCGCGTCAATGCCGCCGCACGAACCACGGCCACGGGTCGCTTCAGCACCTTGGCGCTGCTCCTGTCTGAACACAGCTACTACTCCCATCTGCCCAACGCGCTGCTTCGAGGCGTCGAGGCTGCAGCCACGGAGGCCGATCACCGATTGTCCATTGCCCGCCTGGCGGATGGTGAAGTTACCGATGAAACGATTCTGCCACGGGTTCTGCGTGAGCACTCGGCTGACGGGTTGCTGATTAATTATCACTTCCACGTCCCGGGCCCCATGCGGGATTTGATCAACCGGTATCGGATTCCCGCCGTTTGGCTTAACGCCAAGGAGCCGCACGACGCGGTGTATCCGGATGATCGGGGTGCTGGTCGGATGGCAGCGCGATACCTGCTGGAGCGGGGTTTTAAGCGCATTGCCTACGTCGATTTTTCCCATGGTCAGGCTGAGTTGGGGATCCGTCATTACAGCGCCTCAGATCGAGCAGCGGGCTATGAGGAGGCGATGCGGACGGCCGGGCACGAGCCTTGGGTCATTCGCGATCCTCACCGCACGGTCGAGCGGCCAGAGCGCTACCCAATGGCCCGATCGATTCTCGAATCAGCGGATCGACCTGATGCGTTTGTGACCTATGCGGAGACGACGATGCTGCCGTTGGCGATCGCGGGCCTCAAACTTGAGCTGGGATTGGGCAGCGACAAGTTTCCGATGGTGACCTTTGCGGATGATCCAATGGATTTTCTCGGCACACCGCTGCCGACGTTTCTCGTCCCCAACAGAGAGGTTGGCGAGTCGGGGGTCAGGATGATCATGAATCGCATCGCCAGCCCGCAGGTGCCGCAAGCTTCGTTGGCTGTGGCGTTCAGCTTCACAGACAAAGCTCGCAAACCGCCCATTGTTTAGTCCTGTTTACCCTCTTCACCCTTTTAAGGAGATTTCTCATGCGAAACGTTAATGCAGTGATGACCGGCCTTGGAGCCCTGGCGATGGTCGCCTCGGCAGGATTGGCTCATGCCGCGCCGATTCTCACGCTCACCCAGACCGCAAACGATCGTGACGGCGGCACCATCAATCTGACATCGGAAGGTTCGCTCGATTGGTTCCAGTACGGCACCGGTTCTGGGGTCATCCGCAAGTCATCAACTGGCCTCGCTGCTGGCCCAGCCGTTGACTGGATCAAGATCACCGCCGAAACCGGTAGCTACACCGACTCTGAAGACCGGTACGTTGAGGACACATCCTGGACCGATGGCACACCGGACCAAACGGGAACTGGTTTCGACGAAGGACGGCTGGTGAGCGGCAGCGGCGTGTCCACCTGGACGTTCGAGGTGGAAAATATCGAGTTGATCGAGAACGGCGTGTTCCGGTATTTCACCTATTCCCGAGGGTATAAGAGTACGTTCAGGGTTGAAGTCCGCGACATGGTCACCAATGACCTTCTCGGTACCGACAACATCAGTGTGGACACCAACGCCAGTTTAAATCAATTCAATCAAGTGGTGTTCTCGGCGGACGCGACCGTGAGCAACCCGCAGAAACTGGTCGTGATCGCAACGGCCGACGGTTACTCAACGGCGAGCACGAACTTCCGACGCTTTGGCATCAACGCCGCGACGCTGGGCGGCACCATCATTCCCGAACCTGCCTCGCTGGCGCTTTTGGCGGCGGGCGGTGTGCTGATGTTTGGTCGGCGGCGTCGCTTACAGCGGGTCTGAAACTTCCTCGAAACCACCCCGGGCTGACGTTGACGCGTCGCCGGGGGATTGACCAGTGACGGCGCCATACATCCCCATGAAACGTACCGGATTTACCTTAATCGAGCTTCTGGTGGTCATCAGCATCATTGCGCTGCTGGTGGCACTGTTGCTTCCCGCACTGGGCGCTGCCCGTGAGGCGGCCAACGATGTGCGATGCAAGGCCAACATGCGACAGTTCGGCGTGGCGACCATCCTCTACGTTCAGGACTTTCGCAATCACCTGCCGCCGACATGGTCAAGCTCCGGCGACCAGGCGCCCTGGGTGCGCTACTTCACCCAGCAGAATTACATCCAGTCTCTTGTCAAGAAATACGGCGGGGGACAATTCCCCGGCGTCTATTTCTGCGCCAGCGAGACGGAATTGGCGCCGGGCATTCAGAGCAAGAACTACGTGGAGGCGGGCCCCAACGAGAATGACAGGAACATCTGCTACACGCACAACACCGCAGCCTCGGGGGGCGAATACTCTGACAGCCGCACACTCGACAGTGTGCTGGACGCTTCAGCCGTGGCGCTCTTTCTGGAGAAGCGCGTCAATGGATTTCGCACCAATGAAACGTGGTGGCGAGCCTACTACAACCCTGCCAGTGCCAGCAACAACACCCACCTCGCCAACCGACACTCGCCCGCCATCGGTGGCAACAATGCCACCTATCTCGATGGCCACGTGGCGCAGATTCCCTGGGATGTGTTGACCTTGCCGCGCTCGGTCAATCAATTCTGGAATTGATGTTGCCCCAGGCAGCGTCGTCGTCAGCGGCTGCGCAATACGCCCAGCGCGTGGATCGCTTCGTACATGGCGATGACGTTTTGCGTGGGTGTCAGCGGCTGGATGTTGTGGCAGGGGGCGCAGATCCACCTTGCCGGGGCGAAATGGGCGATGTTATCTTTGAGTTCGGTGATTACCTGCTCGGTGCTGCCGAAGGGAAGCGTGAACTGGTTGTCCATGGCACCGTGGAAGATGATGCGGCTGGCGTAGTCGCGGACCAGGCCATCGCGCTCCATGTCGTCACAACGCCACTGGATGGGATTAAGCAGGTCGATGCCGACGGTGTCGACCAAGTCGGGCAGAAAGACGCGAGCGGCCCCATCAGTGTGATAGAAGATGCGGAGGCCCCTGGACTTGGCCAGAGCAGCCATCTGCTGCTGGTGGGGCAGCAGAAGCTTGCGGTAGGTCTCGAGGCCGAAGAGCGGGCCGGTCTGGCTGCCGAGGTCCTCGGCGAGGTACATCATGTCCGCCTTGCCGTCGGCGATATCCCAGAGTCGGCCGTTGAGTGCCGCGAAGAAGTCGAAGATGTGGTCCAGCGCCGCCATGGCGAACTCGGGCTCGACGAGCATGTCTTCGTAGGCGCGCTCCATGCCGCGCATATCGCAGTAGAGCAGCCAGGGCTCGTAGGCACCCACGCGGCGAATGCGGTAGCCGTCGTCGTTCTTGATGGGTTGGGCGTAGCTGTCGAAATCGTGCTGCGCTGGGTCAGGCCAGGGGTAGGCGTGGAGTTGCTCGACGGTTTCAAAGTCCGCCAGCGGATGGTGGGTCGCCTCGTCGTAAGTGCCGCTGCCGTGGGCGATGGTGGTTCTAGCGACGCCCCAGATGTCGGCTTGGGGGTGCGGGTGGATTTTCGGGCCGGTGTAGGCTGCGCCGAATGACCGCGGGGCATCGATGTGGAGCCGCTGCCAAAGTGCTTCGTCATCTTGGACCTGCAGCTCGCGTTTGAGCCGATTGTGGAACTCGGCGGTGGTCCAGTAGTCGGTGGGGATGCGATCAGGCGGTTGCCCGTCGAAGAGCGCGAGCCAACGTTGTCGCGGGGTCATTGGTGTTGGCATGGGAATCCTATAGAAAGTGAACGTGAAGCCGCTGGGCGACGTACTTAATTCTGACTGCCCGTCAAACTTGGCTCGCGTTGTTGCACTGGTGGTCCCGGCCGGTGACGCGAGTGATCGAGTTGGCGTTCTTTGCAGTGTAACGAACCTGATGGAAGTGGTTTTGACGTTGCGGGCCGATTGAGCCGATAACCGGGGAACAGCGGCACGCGGATTGCGTAATCGCTACAGACGGATTTGGCGGACGATCAGACCCCGTCACAATGATGACCTACAATTGAACACTGGCGGCGTCATGAGGCCCGCGCTTTGAAAGGCACCCAAAATGTTCGAACGATTCACCGACCGCGCCCGAAAAGTCATGGCCCTGGCCAACCAAGAAGCCCAGCGCTTTAACCACGAATACATCGGCACGGAGCACATTCTCCTGGGTCTGGTCAAGGAAGGCTCGGGCGTGGGTGCCAATGTGCTCAAAAACCTTGACGTGGACCTGCGCAAGGTCCGTCTGGAGGTTGAAAAACTGGTGAAATCCGGGCCGGATCAGGTCACCATGGGCAAACTGCCCCAGACGCCGCGCGCTAAGAAAGTCATTGAATACGCCATTGAAGAGGCCCGCAACCTCAACCACAACTACGTGGGCACCGAGCACCTGTTGCTTGGGCTTTTGCGTGAGCGTGAAGGCGTGGCTGCCCAGGTTTTGATGAACTTGGGGCTGAAGCTCGAAGAAGTGCGTGAAGAAGTGCTCAACCTGCTGGGCGCGGGCGTGGAGCCCGAGGAAGCCAAAGCCGGCACTCCAACAGGTGAAGGCGGCGCCGAGGGCGCTGCGGTGGGTGCCAAGCCGGGCAAGAGCAAGACCCCCGCGCTGGACAGCTTCGGTCGGGACCTGACGGAATTGGCAGCCCAGGGTCAGCTTGACCCCGTCATTGGCAGAGAGAACGAAATCGAGCGGCTGGTACAGATCCTCTGCCGACGAACTAAGAACAACCCCGTGCTGCTGGGTGAAGCGGGCGTAGGTAAGACCGCCATCGTCGAAGGCATGGCGCAGAATATCGTTAACAAGACGGTGCCCGAAATTCTCGCGGATCGCCGCATTGTCGTGCTGGACTTGGCGATGATGGTGGCGGGCACGAAGTATCGCGGCCAGTTTGAGGAACGGATCAAGGCGGTGATGAACGAAGTCCGCCGTGCCAAGAACGTCATTCTTTTCATCGATGAACTGCACACCCTGGTCGGTGCCGGTGGTGCTGAAGGTGCGATCGATGCTTCTAACGTGCTTAAGCCCGCGCTTTCGCGCGGGGAGATTCAGTGCATCGGTGCCACCACGCTTGACGAATACCGCAAGTACATCGAAAAAGATGGTGCCTTGGAGCGACGCTTCCAGACGATCCTTGTCGAGCAGCCCAACAAGGAAGACACCATCGAAATCTTGAAGGGCCTGCGCGATCGTTACGAGGCTCACCACCGCGTGCAGATCACTGATGAAGCCATTCGGCAAGCGGTGGAACTCTCGACACGGTACATCACCGGCCGGGTGCAACCCGACAAGTCCATCGACGTCATCGATGAGTCAGGCGCGCGGGTGCGGCTCAAGAGCATGAGCAAGCCCCCGAACCTGGCGGATATCGAAGAAAAGATCGAAAGGCTGTCGGTCGAGAAGGACGCGGCTGTGAAGAGCGCTGACTACGAGAGTGCCGCAGAACTGCGTGACAAGATCGAGAAGCTTCGCAACAGCAAGGAGACGATCCAGAAGGACTGGCGCTCCAAGGCCAAGGAAGTTGACGGCGTCGTTGATGAGGTGGTCATTGCTGAGGTCGTCTCGAAGATGACGGGAATTCCGCTGACGCGGCTGGAAAAGGCCGAGAGCGAGCGGCTGCTCAAACTCGAAGACGAATTGCACAAGAAGGTGGTTTCGCAGAACGAAGCCATCGCCGCGGTGTCGCGCGCCATTCGCCGGGCACGCAGCGGGCTCAAAGACCCCCGGCGTCCCATGGGCAGCTTTATCTTCGTCGGGCCTTCCGGCGTGGGTAAAACCCTGCTGTCCAAGGCGCTGGCGGAGTTCATGTTCGGTAATGAGGAGACCCTCATCCGCATCGACATGAGCGAGTACATGGAGAAGCACAACGTCAGCCGACTCATCGGCGCCCCTCCCGGCTACGTCGGATATGAAGAGGGTGGCCAGCTCACCGAGCAGATCCGCCGTCGGCCCTATGCGGTGGTCCTCCTCGACGAGATCGAAAAAGCCCACCCCGACGTTTTCAACATGCTGCTGCAGATCATGGAAGAAGGCCAGTTGACCGACTCGTTTGGGCGGCATGTGGACTTCCGCAACGTGGTGTTGATCATGACCAGCAACATCGGTGCGGACCTGATCAAAAACAAGGGCGGCTTCGGTTTCGCCAAGCCGTCCGAAGAGGCCAACTACGAGAAGATGAAGCAGACGCTCATGAGCGAGATTGAGCGCCACTTCCGCCCCGAGTTCATCAACCGCTTGGATGACGTGATCGTCTTCCGGCCGTTGACCCGCCAGGACCTGGTGGGCATCGTCGAGTACGAGGTCCGCAAGGTTCGCCAGCGATTGGCGGAACGCAATATCAAGTTGGAGCTTGAAGATTCCGCTAAGGACTTCCTGATCGACAAAGGCTACAGCCCCGACTTTGGTGCCCGGCCCCTCCGCCGCGCTATTGAGCAAAGCGTCGAAGATCCGCTGTCGGAATCGATCCTTCGCGGCGACATCCGCTCGGGCCAAGTCGTGACCATGCGTCACGATAAGGAAGCCAAGCCCAAGGACCTGATTTTCACGACGGCCGATCAGCCCGTCGAGGAGAGCCAGCCCGAGAAGCTGACCAAAGCCGCCGCCGAAACGACTTAAGTTGCCAATGGTCCAGATAATCTTTCACCCAAACCCGTCGCGCCAGCGGCGGGTTTTTTTGGTTGGGCACATCCGGGCGGGTAGCTATGGTTTGGCTGTCGTGGAAGGTTCGAACTTTTCCGATTTCTTGCCTCACCGGCGGGCTACCGTCTCAAGTTGACGCGGTCATGTTTCGATATGTTTTGAGCACACCCAATGTCTCCAAGGCTGAGGCAAACGGATCATCCCTAATCCCGTTATCCGTTCGGCCCGCTCCCTGGAGGGGAATCGTTTATGAATCAGCAATTGCTTGAGAGGGTGCTTCGCTCTCCCCGGCTCCCAAGCCTCCCGGCTATCGCCCTTGAAGTCATCGACTTGGTCCAGCAGAAGGACGTCAATATCCGTCAGATCGCTGCGACCATCAGCAACGACCCGGCGTTGGCCACCAAGATCCTTCGCACGGTCAACTCCAGTTTCTACGCTCAGACCCAGCCGATCAGCACCATCACCCACGCCCTGGTCATCCTGGGCCTCAACAGTGTTAAGACGCTGGCGCTGGGGTTCTCGCTGGTGAGCAACCTTAACAAGCAGGCTGGCAGCGGGGACTTTGACCACGTCGCGCTGTGGAAGCGAAGCCTCTTTACCGCAGTGGCGGCACGCTCGTTGGGCAAAGAGTTCGGAATGCTCCAGCAGGAGGAAGCCTTCCTCGGCGGCCTGCTGCAGGATCTGGGCGTGCTGGCGATGTCCCAAGCGCTGGGCGAAGCGTACACCAACATCGTCGCGGAAGTCGGCCCCGACCATCGTCACCTCTCAGCCTTGGAACGCCAACGTCTCCAGACGGATCACCCCGAGATCGGTGCGGCGCTGGCGGAACACTGGAAACTTCCGCCCGTGCTGGTGGCACCGATCCGTTATCACGAGGATTGCACTGCCTGCCCCGAGGAACTGGCGCCCATGGTCCAATGTGTGGTCCTGGGCAACCTCGTGGCGGACATCTTCATCAACGAGACGGGCAAGGCGCTGGAAGATTACTACCGCCTGGCGGGCGAGTGGTTCGAGTGCGGCAACGATCGCGCCCAATCGCTGCTGGCAGCTATCCACAAGAACACGGTGGAGATGCATCGGCTCTTCGATGTGCCCACGGGCCCCTTGGGCGAAGCCGAGGACATCCTGGCGCGCGCCAACGAAGCCCTGCAGAATCTAAGCCTCCAAGCCGCCCAGAAGTCCACCGAGCTCGAAGAGACCAACCGCAGGCTCGCCGAGGAAGCCTTCACCGACTCGCTCACCGGGGCCGCCAATCGTCGCCGGTTTAATGAAGGCATCGTCGAACTATTCGAGCAAACGCGTAAGACACGTCGGCCGGTGGCGCTGCTGTTTTTGGATACGGACCACTTCAAGAAGTTCAACGACACCTACGGGCATCAGACGGGTGACCGGGTGCTGGTGGAACTGGCTGCGATGTTGCGTGAGCATTCGCCGCAGGGAGCATTGGTGGCGCGTTACGGTGGTGAGGAGTTTGCCGTGGTCGTGCCGGGCACGGATCGCATTGCCGCGGCTCGACTCGCCGAGAAGATTCGCCAAGCCGTGGCCACCACCCCCATCGTCGATGATGACGGCAACCTCCTGGGCATCACGGTAAGCATCGGGGTGGCCAGTTACGACGGCACGGTTTTCGAGCGGGTCGAGCACTTCATCAAAGCGGCCGACCAAGGCGTGTATGCCGCCAAGGCTGCGGGCCGCAACTGCGTGCGGGTCTTTGCCCCCCGGGTGGCCAAGACGGTCGCCGCCTGATCGCGATTACACACAATGGATTTGGGGTTCCTTGGCGTCCTGCCCCCCGCCTGTTCCATATCTCAAGCCGATGTTGATCGAATGTCGATAAATTATTGAGCACCTGGGTCCCGGCGGGCCCGGGCTGTGGTAAAATTAGTTTTCTCCAGTCGCTCATGGTTGGGCGGGCGTTTTATCGTTTCCCGAGGTGTTTAAGCCGACGAGGTTCGTATGGGTTTGTCGCGACGTGATTTTTTGTGGTTGGGTTTGGCTGGCACTTCAGTGATGATCAGCGGTTGCGTTTCGGGGCAATCCCAGGCGTCGGCGAGGCCGGGGCCGTTGTGGCCCCAATCCAACCCCCGGCCCAGCACCGCTGCCGCCGACCTCATCGGACCAACCGCCAGCACGCCCCCCAAGGCCTTGACCCCTCCCGTCGCTGCCGCCACCGCGACATCCCAAGGCGGCTTGAGCATCATCCCCCGCAAGAGCTGGACCAACACCTCGCCAATCCTCACCAAAATCCACGCCATGGGCGGCGTCAAGAAGATCACCGTGCACCACGAGGGTTGGACCCCCGTCTGGTTTGCCGACACTGACAGCACCGCCAAGCGAATGGAGAGCATCCGCAAGTCGCACCTGCAACGCTTAGGCGCGGGTGACATCGGTTACCACTACGTCATCGATCGTGCCGGCCGAGTCTGGCAGGGCCGCGATGTGCGATACCAGGGCGCTCACGTCCGCGAACACAACCCGAATAACCTCGGCGTCATGGTGCTGGGCAACTTCGATGTCCAGCGCCCCACCGATGCCCAGATGGTTTCACTCCGCGCCACCGTCGCCACGCTCATGAAGCAGCACCGCGTGCCCCTCAAGCTCGTCTATACCCATCAGGAACTCAATCCCACCGAGTGCCCGGGCAAGGCCCTGCAGAGCAACATGATCAGCCTCCGCCGCAGCGGACTGGCTTGAGAATAACGCGGCGGCAAACGGCGCGGTCGGCGGATCAACGTTACTATCAACGCTTCAAAACTCCCGGCGTTGCCTGGCCGGGGCGATGTGCAGCTGCTTGCGATACTTCGCCACTGTCCGCCGAGCTATTTCGATACCCGCCTTTTTCAACGCTTCGACCAGTTCATCATCGTTGAGCGGTTGGGCCTTGTCCTCGGCATCGATGATTTCCTGAAGCTTGGCCTGCACCGCTGCCCAGGACATCGAGTCACCCGCGTCCGTCTCCGTCCCGCCTGAGAAAAACATCCGCAACGGCAGAATGCCTCGCGGCGTCTGGATGTACTTTTCGCTGACGGCGCGGCTCACAGTTGCGACGTGGATGCCCAACTGATCCGCGACCAGCGTCATGGGCAGCGGCTTGAGATGCTGCGCCCCCAGATCGAAATAGTCGCGTTGAGCGTCGATGACGACATTGATCACCCGCAACAGCGTGCTGTGCCGCTGCTGAATGGCGTCGATGATCCACTTGGCGTTGCGAAGGTTGTTGCCCACAAACTCGCGGGTCTTGCGATCCAGGCCTTTGTCCCGCGCCATGCGCAGATAGCGGTGGTTGATGTAGAGGCTCGGCAGTCGTTCGTGCGTGAGTCGCGCGACGTAGCGATCCTCAGCCTCCTCGTACTCGACGACAGCATCAGGCGTGATGGTTCGCGGCGTGTCCTCGTGGAGCAGTCGGCCGGGGTGCGGGTGGAACTGCCGCAGGTGAAGCAGCGCCGCTTTGATAACCTCGATGTCCAAGCCGGTGCGTTGAGCAATACGAGGCAGGCGATTGACTTCGATGTCCTTGAGATAGTCCGACACCAGCAGACGCTCGACGGTGAGGTCGGGCCCATCGCCAGCAGCTTGATGTGCATCGATCTGCAACAGCAGGCATTCGCGCAGGTCGCGGGCAGCAAGACCTACGGGCTCCAGCGACTTCTGAAGCAGAGACCAAGCCTCGTCGATATCGGTGGCCTGTATGCCCGCCGGGGCCTGCGACAGCAGCTCCTGCCGTTCTGTGCGGATGTATCCGTCATCGTCGATGAAGCCGATGAGGAAATCGCCTGCGGCGCGAAGCTGCGGCGAAGTCTCCACCATCCGCCACTGATCCATCAACTGCTCAGACAGGCTTATGGAGCGCGACGCGGTGTTGTTCATCGCGTCCATCTTGGCGTCGCGGTCCTCGGCCGGGGCAGCGCGTCTCCCCTCGCTGCCGTAGTTGTTGGCACCCCAGGCGTCGCCGTACTCCTCAGCGATGTTGGCGAGGCGCTCAAAATCATCGGCCTGACTTTGATCGTGCTTCTGGTCCTCGACGACCAGTTCCCGCTCGCCCTCGGCACGCTCGGGCTTGACATCCTGCTCTTGGCCATCGGATTCGACCGACTCGGGTTCACGCAGCTCCAAAGTTGGATTGGCCGACAACTCCTGCTCAATGCGCTCCTCGAGCGCCTGGAGCGGGAGTTGGAGAATCTCCATGCTCTGAATCATGCGCGGCGCCAGCTTCATCCGCTGGTCGAGCCGCATATGTTGTCCAGCATCAATTCGCATGGTTGGTCTTGGTTCGTGAGCCCCGGCCTGTCGCCGAAACCTGACGCCTTTGTCTCAAATCTTTGTCACAAGGCCTGTGTCACTCAAAGCCCGTGTCTCAAGGCCTCCGGACCTCGAACCCCCGGCGAATGGGCCCATTACCCTCATCGGTCGATTTACTTCATCTCTTGGCGACCCTGGATGGCGTCGGCCAATACAGCTTTGCTGGCGTTTTCGAGGTTGTAGCCCGTGGGCAGCCCGCGCGCCAGGCGCGACACCTTGGCACCGCGTCGCCCCAACTCTCTCGCCAGGTGCAGAGCGGTGCCATCGCCTTCGAGCGTCGGGTTGGTACCGATGACCACCTCGCGCACTTCGCCCCGCTCCACGCGTTGCTCCAGTGCGTGGATGTTGAGTTCGCCCGGCCCGATGCCGTCGAGTGGCGAGAGGCGACCCATCAGCACGTGATACACGCCGCGAAACATGCCCGTGGCCTCGAAGGTCGCGACGTCAGCGGGCTGCTCGACGACCAGCACCAGGACCTGGTCGCGCTGGTCATCGGCACAGATCGAGCAGGGGTCGGTCTCGGTCAGGTTGAAGCAGCGGGAGCATTGGCGGGCGTGGCGTTTAAGGTCGACGATGGCGGCTGCCAGGGCCTCAGCTTCCTGGGCAGGGGCTTTGAGCAGGTGGAACGCCAGTCGCTGTGCCGAGCGGTTGCCCAGGCCCGGAAGTCGCGCCAGCCGCTGCACCAGTCGGTTCATAGGTGTCGCTGCAGGTTGAATTGGGCCTGATTTTGCCATCGCGCTGCCATTGTAAGGCATCGTGGCACGGAAGTTGCATTGTTAATAAGCCTCGCATCGCCTCCCCATCACTCGTCCCGCCCTCCTCCCCCTCGCTGTTGCCCCACAAAAGCAATTCCGCGCCGAGTCGCCAAGGGCCTGACAGGCATCGCTCGTTAAGGTAGAATCAGAACGCAGACCTATCCGGAGATACCCCCATGGCTGACCCACGCGAGCCCACGCCTCTGTCCGACGATGACCTCCTGGCGGACGCGATACCCATCGAAGAGATGGACGACGATGAGGCGCCCGTGGCGTCCGCCAAACCGTCGGACGTTGCCGAACCCGATGCCATCGACCTGGCTGACGATGATGGCGATGAAACGCGCTCGCGTGAGATTCGCACCTTCGATACCCACAAGCGCCACGAAGACCGCTGGAAACGCAGGCCGGTCGTTACCGGTCAGGGCTCCACCCATTGCCGTACTTTCGTCTCCAAGCTTCGCCTCGACGCCATCGAGCACCTCGATGAGCAGATCAATAACTGGCTAGATGAGAATCCCGAGTACGAGGTGAAACACTCCACGGTTTCAGTGGGCATTCTCACCGGCAAGCTCAAAGAAGAAGCCATGTTCGTGACCGTCTGGGTCTGAGCAAAGGCTTCGCGATTTCACGGGTACCTCGCTGGACTTCGTGGCGAGGGTCGCAAGACCATCCAGTCCAACAAGACCATTAGAACACCAAAGCCCACGAAATTTTTTTCGTGGGTTTTTTCATTTGCCATTTGCTAACATCTGGCGATGGCACTGCTCTGGCCCATGCTGCGAATGGCGGCCGCCAATTGGCGCAACGTTGCCGTCGTCGATGACCGTCGCCGGTACACCTACCGTGAGATTATCGGCGGCGGGTTCTTCATGGCCGATCACATCGAGCAGGCCACCGCCAAACAACACATCGGCATCCTTCTGCCCACCAGCGGCGCCTTTCCCATCGCGCTGCTGGGAACCTGGCTCGCCCGGCGAGTGGCGGTGCCGTTCAACTATCTGCTGACCCCCGATGAACTCGCCTACGTCATCGCCGACAGCGGCGTCGACACCGTCATCACCGCCAAACCCATGCTCGAGTTTCTTGGCGGCACGGACAAACTCCCGCCACACATTAAGCTCGTGTGCATGGAAGACCTCGACTTCACCGGCGTGCCTCCGCTCCGCTGGCCTCCCGTACTCAGCGACGACGAACTAGCGGTCATCCTCTACACCTCGGGCACCAGCGCCAAGCCCAAGGGCGTCATGCTCACCCACGGCAACCTGCACTCCAATGTAGAGGCGGGCATCGTTCACGCGGGCATCACGCAGGCGCAAACCTTCCTCGGTGTGCTACCCCAGTTCCATTCGTTCGGCCTCACCGCCATGACACTCATCCCGCTGCGGGGCGGATGCAAGGTCGTCTATGCCGCGCGCTTTAACCCCAGACAAATCGTCGAACTGTTACGCCAACATCGGCCAGCACTGTTCATGGCCATCCCTTCGATGTACTCCGCGCTGCTGGCGCTCAAAGATGCCGAGGCCCAGGATTTCGCTTCGGTGCGCATGGCGGTCAGCGGCGGCGAACCGTTGCCCAACGCGGTTTACGAGGCATTCCTCGATCGCTTCAACGTTCGTCTGCTCGAAGGCTACGGCCTGACGGAAACCTCGCCTGTGCTTAACTGGTGTACGCCCGATGCCGCCAAACGCTTCAGTGTCGGGCGGGCGCTGCCCGGCGTGGACATCGCCATCCTCGATGAAAATGGTCGCATCCTCGGTCTTGAGGAAGATGGTGAAATCGTCGTTGCCGGCCCCAACGTGATGAGGGGTTACTACAACCTGCCCCAGCAGACGCAGGACGCGTTTGTGAATCTGCCGCGATCGACGACGGCCCATCACGACGGAGCTGCCACGACAACAAAGCGTTTTTTCCGCACCGGCGATATCGGCAAGCTCGATGCCGATGGCTTCCTTTACATCACCGGACGAAAAAAAGAGATGCTCAAAGTCGGCGGCGAGATCGTCGTGCCGCGGGAAGTTGAGGAAGCTCTTGCCCTTCACCCGTCAGTGCGTGATGCGGCGGTCATCGGCCAGCGCGACGATCTGCGCGGCGAGATTCCCATTGCCTTCGTCGAACTCAATGAAGGCCATGAGTTCAATCAGGCGGCCTTGCGCGACTGGTGCCGTCAGCGTCTGGCGGGTTTCAAGGTGCCTCGCGAAATTCATCGGCTTGATGCCCTGCCGCGTAACCCCACGGGCAAGATTCTTCGTCGGCAGTTGGCGTCGATTCTGGCGATGCGGGATTAAGCGCTGTCAAACCCCTGAACATCATCTGCGAGAATCGGCTGATCCTCCGCCACTGCTTTGCGCAACGTGCAGCCGACGATTTTCGACATGCTTTGCGGTGACAGTCCATCGCCCGGCCGCTTGATTGCGAGGTCGTCAGGTGTCAGGCGATGTCCAGCCGGGAGATCGCGCGCTGCGACGATGCTCTTTCGGGCAACCGCGCGGGCGTCGAGTTCACAGGCTGCAGGCTTCTTGACTCCGTCGCCCATGGCTGAGGCGACAATGCGGACCTGCTCCACCATCTGTGCAAACTCCGCGGGCTCCAGCGACGCGGCGTGATCCGGCCCGGGCATGGTGCGTGAGAGCGTCAGGTGTTTCTCCAAGATGCAGGCCCCCCGCGCCACAGCCGCCAGACTCACTGCCCAACCCAGCGCGTGGTCCGACAGGCCCACCGGATCGCCCACGATCATCCGCAGGCTGTCCATGGCGCGGAGGTTGGTCGCCTCGGGCGGCGCTGGGTAGGCACTGACGCAATGAAGCCAAGCCGTCGGCGGGTTGCCGTGCGCAGCGAGAACGTCGCGGGCATCCTGAACTTCATCCAGGGTGGCCATGCCCGTGCTGAGGATCATGGGCCACCCCATGCTGGCGATCCGCGCCAGGAGCGGGTGGTTGGTCAACTCGCCGGACCCGAGTTTGAAAGCCGCGATGTCGAGATCGGCCAGGAGTTGGGCGCTGGCGAGGTCGAATGGCGAGGAGAGGAAGACCAGCCCTCGCTCATCGCAGCACGTTTTGATCTCCCGCCAGGCTTCGAGAGGAAGCGCTAGGCGCTGTAGCATGTCGAACTGGCTTTGGGTCGTGCCTGTGTTGGCGGTTTGGTAGGCGGCTTGTCGGGCGTGACGAGTGACCAGCGCGGCGGGATCGAAGGTCTGGAACTTGATCGCCTGGGCTCCGCCCGCGGCGGCTGCATCAACTAACTCCAGCGCCAGGCTCGTCTTACCGTTGTGATTGACCCCCGCCTCGGCGATGATAAATGGCGGCTGACCTTGTGCAATGCGATGCCCCGCCAAAACCAAAGCCCGACTCCCCGCCGCGTGCAGGAGCATATTTTGAGCTGCGTTCAGATCGTGGGGATAGTCAATATCGATCCCCCGCTCGGGCGGAACGGTAACGGCCTTGGTATGGCCCGGCACAATGAACCGCCGCTCCCGCCGCAGCGTTTGAACATCGCTCAGGTAGAACCCGACGGGTCGGTAGGCGGCTGCCTGGCTCTGTCGCTGATCGTTGTTCAATTCGGTAGCGGGATGGACCACGCCGGTGGCATCCACCCTCAAACTCCACGCCAGCGGATGCTCCAGCGCCGTGACGCCAATGACCGAGGCCGTCTTGCCCGTCGCCCCATCGCCTGATTGCCAGAGCTGCCAAGCTGCTTCAAGATCGTCGAGATTCACCAGCGGTGAGGTGGGTTGAAGGAGCAGCACCGCGTCGAACGGCCCCTCGGGTCCTGCCCCCAGCTGATCGAGTTCATACTCGACCACCGCCAGCGAGGATGTGTCATCAGCCGCCAAGGCTGCGGGCCGCAACATCGCGGGTCGATCTTCCACTGGCCAGGCGTCAGCGATGGCCTGGCTGTCGGTCGACAAATGCACGACGAGTTGCGGGTGTCGTTGCCGAAGTTGCGCCAGCGTTCTGTGCGCCCAGGCCACGAGCGGGCGTCCCGCCAGGGGCGCCAGGTTTTTGCCGGGGAATCCCTTGGAGCCGCCCCGCGCCGTAACCAGTCCCAGCACCCGCATAGCCACCTCAATAGTTTCGACCGGGTCAGGCCCGCTGGCCGATAAGGCAATATAACCGCCGGGGACAACTGCGGCACCGCGGTACCGTTCGTGTGCGTCGCTACTCGCTCTCCGTGCGGATCGTTCTGCGCGATGAACTTCGTCTGAATCGATCATGACCCACGATCAACTCCAACGCCTCTGCCTGACATCCTCCCGGTCGCTGCGCGATGCGGTGAGTTGCCTCGATGGCGCGGGTGTTGGCATCGTTCTCGTCGTCGCTGGTGCTGATGCCGGGGCCGGGGCCGAGACCAGCGCCAACCGCGCCGGACCGCTGCTGCTGGGCACGATCACCGATGGCGACATTCGCCGTGCTCTGCTGGCGGGTCGCGATCTGGACACCACCGTGGGCGAGTTTGTCCGCGACAAGCGGAACCCCGTTTACCCTCAGCCCGTGCTTGCGGGGCCTGACACGCCCGTCCATCAACTCCTGGCGATCATGCAAGCGCGCAAGATTCGGCACCTGCCCCTGGTCAACGACGCCGGCGAGATTGTCGATCTGGTCACGCTTGACCAACTCATGCCACAGGCCGAGGCCGCGCCGCTCGAAGCCATCATCATGGCGGGCGGCATGGGCACACGCTTGCGTGAACTGACCCGCGACACCCCCAAACCCATGCTTCCCGTCGGTGGCCGGCCGCTCCTTGAACGCACCGTGCACCGGTTGCGGCAAGCTGGCGTTCGACACGTGAGTGTGACGACCTGCTTCAAGCCCGAAAAGCTCATGGAGCATTTTCGCGATGGGCAGGACTTCGGCGTGCGGCTTGATTACATCAACGAACCGCGACCGATGGGAACCGCTGGCGCACTGACGCTCATGCCACGCCCCACGCAGCCGGTGCTGATCATCAACGGCGACATTCTCACATCCGTTGATTTCGACGCCATGTTCAAGTTCCACCGCGAACAGGAAGCGACGCTGACGGTGGCGGTGCGGAAGTACGAGTTCTCCGTGCCTTACGGCGTGATCGAAAGCGATGGCTCCCGAGTTAAGCGGCTGGTGGAGAAGCCGACCTACAGCTCGTTTGTCAACGCGGGCATCTACCTGCTGGAGCCCTCGGCCTACGACCTGTTGCCGACGAGCGGACTACCAGCAGGGCAGCGGCTGGACATGACGGACTTAGTGGCGCGGTTGCTCGAAGCGGGGCGAAACGTGACGAGCTTCCCCATCCACGAATACTGGCTCGACATCGGCCAGCCTGATGATTACGCCCGCGCCAACGCCGATGTCCGCGACGGAACTTTTGGATAACCCGCTAGCTTTGAATCCTTGCGGGTGTCGCGCGGATGTCCGCCATCACTCCGCAGTATTCTGCCGCAGCCCGCGTTTCGCCTCTCCATGAACGCCACCCCCGGCCCAACTCGAGCGATGCTGATCCCCGCGATTGTCTCGGCGGTGCGGCAGGTCATCGGCACGCAGGCAGGCCCCGTGGCTCTGCATGAGCCACGCCTCGCCGGTCGTGAAGCGCTCTACACCCAGCAATGCATCGACACCGGCTGGGTCTCAAGCGTCGGATCATTCGTCGATCGCTTCGAGCGCGAGTTGGCGGCCTTCACCGGCGCACGACATGCCATCGTCACCGTCAACGGCACCGCGGCCCTGCACGTGGCGCTGCTGCTGGCGGGGGTGAAAGCAGGGGATGAGGTGATCATCCCGGCGTTGACGTTTGTCGCCACCGCCAACGCTGTGACCTACTGCGGGGCCACGCCACACTTGGCCGACAGTGATGAACTGACGTTGGGACTCGACGCCCACAAGCTCGAAGCGCATCTGCATGAGATTGTCGGCCCACCAGCGGATGACGCGGGTTCGTCGCAGCCGCGTGCCGGGCAGTCGCATGCCTGCATCAACCGTGTCACGGGTCGCCGCATTGCCGCGGTCGTACCCATGCACGCCTTTGGCCATCCCGCGGATATTGACGCTCTGCGCCGCGTGTGCGAGCGCTACGCACTGCCCATGGTTGAAGACGCTGCGGAGTCGCTTGGATCACTCTATCGCGGGCGACACACCGGGACCTTTGGCATGTTGGGCGTGCTGAGTTTCAACGGCAACAAGATCATCACCACCGGCGGGGGTGGGGCGATCCTCACCGATGATGCCGCGCTTGCATCGCGCGCCAAACACCTGACGACCACCGCGCGGGCTGCGCATGCCTGGCGCATCGAGCATGATGCTGTGGGGTTCAACTATCGCCTGCCGAATCTCAATGCTGCATTGGGCTGCGCTCAGTTGGAGCAGTTGCCGGGCTTCATTGATGCCAAGCGACGGTTGGCTTCGCGCTATGCGCAGGTGTTCGATGCGGTTCCCGGCGTGCGCTTTGTCGCCGAGCCGCCTGAGTCGCGCAGCAACTACTGGCTTAACACGCTGCTTCTGGATGTTGGTGAAGCTGAGCAACTCCCGGCTCTGTTGGCGGCGTTGCATGGTGCGGGCATCCTGGCGCGACCGGCGTGGACGCCGATGCATCAACTGCCCATGTACGAGCAGTGCCCCCGCATGGATTTGTCGGTAGCCGAGAGCGTGGCGCAGCGGATCGTGAACCTGCCCAGCAGCGTGGGACTGGAGTTGGCGCGATGAGCAGGCACGTTTCCAACGCTTCCGCGACTACTGACGCTGAGGGCGCGCATAAAACCATCGCCGTTGTCACCGGCAGCCGGGCTGACTACGGACTATTGCGGCCGGTGATGTCAGCCATAGCAGCGGAACCGACACTGCAACTCCAGGTCATCGTCACGGGCAGTCACCTCGAGGCGGCGCTGGGCGACACCTGGCGTGCGATCGCGGCTGATGGTTTTGCGATTGATGCCCGCGTTCCGCTTGACCTGCCGCAGGATACGGACGCGGCGGCAAATGACGAGGCCGCAGCGCTCGCGGCGGCGACGGGGCGGGCGGTCG
>JBGSTK010000071.1:0-5572 GCA_041736565.1 Phycisphaeraceae bacterium
GATGAACCCGCCAAGCTCTGCGCCTTTTTCATCGATACTTTTCCCGAAAACAACACCAACGCCATCACCCTGTCGGTGGTTCGCCTGTAGGTCGGGATCCTAAAATAGGGTTAGCGGGGTCCGTGAGGCGGTGATGGGGGGTAGATGGGGGGTTGATGGGGGTGGATACGGGGGTGTTGCGGGGTGATGGGGATGGGGGCGTTGGTGAGGGTAGGGATGGCTCCAGACGACTCAAACTCGGCGACTCCAAACCACTCAACATCACACGGCTACTTGAGGATCACGATCACCAGCAACGCCAGCGCCACCACCCACCCCGCCAGCGCAATATAAAACATCGGCTGCATAAACAGCGGCAAATCCGCTCCATCGCCTTCCACCGCCACGATCTGCGTCTCGCCGTTCTTATTGGTCTCCAACCCGGCGAGCGACGACAGGTCAAACATCCGCCTCGCCTGCAACGGCGGCTCGCCGCGGGCCACGGCCTCCAAATCCTGTAAAAGGTCGCTGGTACTGGCGTAACGTTTCTTGCGATCCTTGGCCATGCAGACTTCGATAATCTCGCACACGCCCGCCGACAGCTCGGGATTGATGTGGTCCGGCGGCGTGGGCTGGCTCTTGAGATGCTTGTGCATCACCGCTGACGGATTAGCACCGTCAAACGGCACCCGGCCCGTGAGCATGTGATAGAAAGTCGCTCCCAGACTGTAGATATCCGCGCGGAAGTCGATGTCCAGCTCGCCGCGAATCTGCTCGGGGCTGATGTAATACGGCGTGCCGTAGGCCTTCCCCTTCTCCGCCTCGGCCGCTTCGTGATCCGCCAGTGCTCGCGCCAGGCCCATGTCCGCGAGTTTCGCGGTGCCGTTGGGCGTGATCATGATGTTCTTGGGCTTCACATCACGGTGTATAAACCCTGCCTGGTGCGCGTGATCCAACGCCCGGGCGATCTGAATGATGATCGCCAACGCTTCCGTTTCGCCGTACTTGGCACCGTCGGCAATGTGGTCGTAAACCGTCGATCCTTCGACGAATTCCATCACAAAATAGTGGAATTCGCCCGCATGGCCGACGTCAATGGCCTGCACGATATTGGGGTGATTGAGCTTGGCGGCGGCGCGGCCCTCGGCGTAGAAACGCTCGATAAACTCCGCGTTATCCATGTACCGCTGCGGCAACACTTTAACCGCCACGATGCGGTCCAGACTCTCCTGCTTGGCCTTGTAAACCGTCGCCATCGCACCCGCACCGAGCTTGTCGATGATGTGGTAGCCCGGGAGTTGACGGCTCGGTCGGGAGTCTTCGATCAACGGCTTGACGCGGTCGATCTGCCGCTGCGTCACGATGCCGTTGGCCACCAGTAAGTCCGCCAGGGAACGCTGGTTAACATCGCCCTCGCTGGCGGCGTGCTCCTGGAGTTGCAGGACGTCCTGCACATCCTGGTCCGTCGCCAAGCCTCGTTCCACGACGAGTCGGCCCAGGGTCGAGTCGAGATTGGTCGCTTGAGAATCCGCCATGGGACGTGCTTCCGATCCTTAGCCGCGGCCTGTGAGGGCACCGGGGCTGCCAATGATGATTGACTCCGGCGCGTGGAGACCGCGCCATCCCGCCGCAACGCCAGACGTTACGCCCAATGAGGCAGGCATGTCAACTCGACCCCACCCAATTCTTGGCATGCCACCGCCCCATCGCCCACGCCAGACTCCCCGACCCCACCCTTACCCCCCTGGTATCGCCCTCTAGCACCCCCCCAACCAAGCCCGTCCAGGTGAGTCTGATTCCAATAAAAGCCCGAAAATGACGGCCCCAACCCCCCCGCTGATCGCGTCAACCCCCCCTGTACCCCCACCTATGCGGCACCTATATGCCACCTATACGCCACCATTCGCACATCGTTTTTTGGCCCGGAAAAGGCATCGTAGGAACGCAGCGCTGCCGACATCCACCCACTCGACACCGCGCATGCATAGGAGGCGATCGTTCCACACGGTGCAAAAATGCCCCGCCTGCCCCAATGTCTACTACGGCTCCCGACACCTTGTCCGCTCCATGACAAACATAGCGGCTATTGCCACGAATCCCCATTGCAGAGTTCCTATGAGCAGAAACCATATCGCATAGCCCACGACGCCAAGGCTCACGAGACTCCTCGGCATGCCGACGCCTTCATGAATCGGATAATTGGCGATCCCTAATGTCATTTCCCATAGTAGTTCTGGCTCTGCAACGCTGTAGCCAACAAACAAAGATACAATATATGGATAGGCGAGCAACGACATAACGCACAATACATTGAGAACAAACACGCCAATGATGACTTTTATATACTTTGCAAGCCGTTGCGGCATAATATTGTCCGCCTGCATTGTCGACTACGGTTTCTCACACGCTCTCTTTGCCGTAGCGCCTGATCATCTACGCGAAAGTCGGAAGGATCGAGGTGCTCCTTTGTCTCGGACGGGATAGTAAAGGAACGTGCACAGCCAAGCAATTGCCAAACCACCGATCCAGCCTTTGTCATGGTTGGCCTTCCGGGCAAATTCGTCGAGGTGGTAGAAACGTTCTTCATTGCTGCCACGTACAACGAACATCTGATCCCATCTCCTCCAATCGTCTCCTCCACGAACTGACCCTCTGGCCCACACTCGCCAATCCGTGCCCCGTCGGAGGGCGAGCGCAGATGACAGCATGTCGCTCCAAAGCTCAGGCGAGATATTCACTCCATGCGCGCTGGCGCGACCACGCAAGCTGACGAACACCTCATCAGTAGTCTTTACCGAGATGAAGTCTCCTCCGAAGCGCTTGGTCGGGTCACTAAAGGCCAATGGATCAACGTCCGGAACGGACAGCTCCTCGATACAATAGGTGGTGACCAGTGGTCGCTCCTTGTACACGAAAAAGTGCACAACACCTGACTCTACTGGCCCTGGTCCCGTCGCCCACAACCATAGGGGACTTCTTACAATGCGGACATCGCTTTCGATGACGAAGCTCACCCCTGCCGGCATGCTACTAGCTCTCCAAATTCTCTCAACTTGTGCCTGTAGCCGCGTGGGCGCCAACCACGCGATGGCGTAGTACGCGGCTGGCCACACCCCCACCACAAGTGTCACCCAAATAGTGAAGTAGTAAATTAGGTGCCAAGGCCCTATTGCAGGGCGCAGGCGGCGAACTACAGTGATAAGCCATGGCCGACCGACTATCGCCACGAGCGTCACAACAATGCTGATTGTGATTAACATGCGTCTCAATCCTACGCGCACAAGGCGCCCACCCGTACCAGTAGGTTTTTAGACCACTGCCGATTATACCGCGTAGCCACGGACTGCAGCACGTTCCTGACCGCATCTACTTCGTTCTCGGCCCTGACGGACCGAGCTATGGATGTTTCACCCCTCCGGGGCTTGAGGAGCGCGAGACATATTTTCAGGGCTGGCGACGGGTGTTGTCTTCTCGCCTTCCGGGCCGGAGGCCCGACGGGAGCTTTTTCGGCCGTTGTCGCTCTCATTCGTGGTCGCTCAAGCGCAATGTCACCTGTTGGTTCGGCGTTCGCTCTCTAACCATACGTACGCACCCTTTAAACCCTTTCATGCTTCGCGGGAGGCGCAAACATGTTCCGTCCGAAAGTACAAGCGTTGCATATGGCTGTGGCAAGTACAGTCCCCCAATCGTCGTCTTGTCCAACACCGCCTCAACTTCGTGCCATGGGATATGTCGATCATTCCAACGCACGCCGTGCGGTTCCACAGACACACGAGCCGATAGAGACAAGGAGACGAGCATCCAACCGAATTCTCGCATAATCAGAGCTATGGGCACGGATAGCACCAAGACTCCCAGCAGGCGAACCAAGGCATCTGGGTCCACGAGCGCTACCGGTCCCCTCTGCTTTACGGCGTTGATCAATGGCGAAACAGCGACCCAAAGCGACAGACACCCCATCGCCACAACCGCGGACATGAGCACGAACGCTACAGGCGACCACCGCAGCACCATTTCGGCATCACCGGCACGCTCAGGAGTCGGGGTACAATCTCTTTCACTCATGACAATTGCTTCGATCTCTCAGTGCATTGTGCAACGCCCGTATCAGTGAATAGCAGATGCAACCTTACCAAACCTTCACCACATCTCCCCCCTCACTGCGTCTGCCGCAGCGCCAGGATCAGTTCTACTTTGCCGATGTGTTCGTTGAGGCGTTTGGCGATTTCGGGGGGGGTGACGCCCTGGGCGGCTAATAGGTAGACGGAGCGGGAGAGGGTGTCCTGGGGGAGGCTGGCGGAGGCGTCGGGCATGGGGGTGGCGAGGGGCGAGCGGGCGGTGCGGGGAGAGGGTGATGAGGTGCCGAGGGGGCCGGGGGTGACGGAGATGTCGGAGCGGGCACCGGGGCTACCGGGGGTGACGGAGGACGGGTCGGATTGATCGCCTGAGACGGGGCGTGCGGGGGCGTTGGATTGGGCTCGCTCTAGGCGGTCGATGGTGGCCTCGGCTTGACGCATGAGCTTTTCGAGGCGGATGGCTTTGGCGTCGAGTTGGCTCCCGCAACGCTGGGTGAATTGTTCGATGGTGACCATGAGTTCCTCGAGGTCGCCGCGCAGGCCACGCTGTTGTTGATTGCGTTCGAGCTGTTCCTGTGGGGTGAGTCGCGGGGCGGAGTTCTGGCGGCGCTTACGGACGCGGGAGATGAAGTAGAAGGTGATGAGCAGCAGCCCGCCGATGAGCAGGCCATCGGTGAGCCAACCGTTTTGGGCGAGTGTGCTGAAGTTGGCGGCGATTGGTGTCATGCGTGGCATCATCGCGGGACAGCGCGGGCGGCGGCCTGGGCGGTATGATCGGTCGAGCCCACATGACCATGATGACCCCACACCATGCCTTCGTCAAAACTGTGGCTGCGGCGCTTCGTCAGCGTTGCGGCGTCGAGGCGGGTTCGAGCCTGCTGCTGGCGGTCAGCGGTGGGGCTGACTCCGTGGCGCTGTTGTGTGCGTTGGCGGCGGTGGCGCCGGGACGACGGTGGGGCCTGCGGCTCAACGTGGGGCATGTCCGACATCATCTGCGCGACGATGCGGGCGGAGAGGAGGATGCGGCCTTTGTCGAGCAACTGGCGCAGCGGTTGGGGTTGGCGTTTGTGAGTGCAGATCTGGATGGTGCGGCGATTCGTGCAGCTTCGAACCTTGAGGCAGCAGCGCGACGGGCACGCTACGAAGCGCTGGCGACGATGGCACAGGCGGTTGATTCGCAGTGGATCGTCACGGCGCATCATGGTGATGATCAGCTTGAGACGATGTTGATGCGGCTGCTGCGCGGTAGTGCGCTACGCGGGATGGGGGGAATGGCGTGGCGTCGGCGGTTGGTGGGGAAGGGGCGAGGGGATGGTGCGGCGGAGAGTGCGGAGGGCGCGGGGCAGGCGGCGGGCGAGTCGGTGGTGCTGATTCGTCCCATGTTGGATGTGGATCGGCGCGCGGTGGAGGCGTACCTGCGAGACATTGGGCAGCCTTGGCGGGAGGATCACACGAATCAGGATGTGACGCGGTTGCGGGCGCGGTTGCGGGCGCAGGTGTTGCCCGTGCTGCGCGAC
>JBGSTK010000119.1:0-8068 GCA_041736565.1 Phycisphaeraceae bacterium
CTAGCGCCGCCTGCCGATTGGCTGCCACATCGTGAACCCGCAACAAACCAACCCCAGCCCGCACCGCCAATGCCGAGGTCGCGCATGTCGCGCCCATCAAGTCCCGAGGCTCGGGGGCCACACCCTCAGCTCCCGCGCACAACAAGCCCAGAAACCGCTTACGACTTGCCCCGAGCATCACAGGAAAGCCCGTTTCGACCAATCGCGACAGATTCGCCAGCAACGCGAGATTGTGCTCGATAGTTTTGCCAAAGCCGATGCCCGGATCGAGGATGATTTGCTGGCGGGTGACACCGGCCCGCATTGCCGCCTCCGCACGCTGGAGGAGAAACACCCGCACCTCCGCCACCACGTCGCCGTACTGGGGCTGCTGCTGCATGGTCGCCGGTGTGCCGCGCATGTGCATCAGCACCAGTGCCGCCCCGCTGCTTGCCGCGAGTTCGAGCATGCCCGGCCGTTGCGCAGCATTGACATCATTGATGATCGTGGCACCCGCTTCGATGGCCGCTGCCGCGACGACGGGCGATTGCGTGTCGATGCTCAGCAGCGGTGCCGGTGTCGGTGCGGGGGGCTGTCCCTCGTGACGGGGCGGGAACATGGTCGCCAGCGCTGCGATGATCGGCACGGTGCGGCGAATTTGCTCTTCGTCGCTGACGGCTGCCGCACCGGGACGGGTCGATTCCCCGCCGATGTCGATCACATCCGCCCCCTGCCGGGCCATGTCCATCGCGCGTTGGACGGCCGCTGCCACATCCGCATCCAACCCACCGTCGGAGAAGCTGTCGGGGGTGACGTTGAGGATGCCCATGATTCGGGGCTGCGTCAGCGGCAGCCTCGCCTGGCGGCAATGAATGATGAGGGCGGCAGACATGGTCAGCAGCTTAACAGGGGCCTACGGTTTGGCGAAATGATCGCAGTCGCCCAGTGGCGTCGGGTCGGGCAATGATTGCGTAGGTTTGGCGTTGGCACGGGCGCGGGGCCGGTCGTGGGTGCGGCGTTGGCGTCGACGCATGGTTTTCGGACGCTGTCGGACCCTCGATGCAACGCTGCCATCTTGTTTCTTACCGGACCAAAAGAGAGCGATTTGTTGTAAGATGTTTATTTACAGGGTGATGGGAGTTGGACTAACCGGGTGAATTCGTTCAAGTTGGAGGGGGCGGTTTGGTCGATAGAAGTAGCAGGAAACAACGCCAAGATCGCGTTGGAGAGAATCTCGGACCCCCCCATGGACGGGGCATCGTGGCAAGGCCGCCATGGCAGCGAATTGGGTCACCGCTGCGACGAAACAACCGCTGCACTCGCAATACCCCCCAAGGCGACGCACGCAAGCCAGGAGTTGTTGTCATGACGGATATCTCCCCCCTCGGTCGGCCCAATGCCGCCTCCTACCAATCGCCCCAGCGAAGCGCCCCCGCCAGTTCCAACGGCCAGAGCAGGACCGCCGGCAACGACAGCGTGGAATTCTCGCAGACCGCCCGGCACCTCAGCCTCCTACGGGAGTTGCCCGATGTCCGCCAAGACCTCATTGAAAGCGTCCGAGCCCAGATCAACGCAGGCGGATACGACAGTGCCGACAAGATCGAAGCCGCCATCGACGCCATGATGGAAGACCTGGCCTGATCCCTGATCAACTTGCCAAAAGATAGAGACACGGCCTCCGCCGCCCCGCGCCATGTGGGGCGGTGTTTTTTTCGGAGCATCGGGCCAGCGTTGAGCCAACGAAATAGAAAACCCCGCCGGTGGCGCGGGGTTCGGGGTTGCATGGTCAGCCAATCGGTTGATCTTATTCGCTCTTGCTTTCTTCGCTCTTGCCTTCGCTGGCGGGGGCATCGGCGACGGGCTCGGACTTCTCAGCCTTGCCCGCTTTGCGCAGCTTGGCGGCGAAATCCATCCGGCGGTTAGCCTTCTCGCGACGGCGTGAGGTCTGGCCGGCGACCTGCGGGCCTTCGTCCTGCGCCGAGAGCAGCTGCAGGATCACCAAGCTGCTGCCATCGCCGATGCGGTGGCCGCTCTTGAGTACCTGGCGGTTGTGCAGACGGTGGCCGGCGAGCTTGATGATCCGCGTGTACCCGCCGGTACGCTCCGCGTAAACCGGCGCGATGTCATCAAAAAGCTTCTTGACGACGCGCGGGCCATCGACCACTTCACCGTAGCGGTTACGCTTCACGTCAGGGTCCGAATCGCCCTTGACGATGATGCGGTCCTGCATCTCGGCAATCACCCGCCGACGCGAGGCGAGATCGCCTTTCTTGGCGGCGGTGATGAGCTTCTCGACGAAGGGCTGCACCATCTTGGCCTTGGGCAGCGTCGTGGTGATCTGGCCGTGGGTGAACAACGCCACCTCCAGGTTGCGGCGATCGGCGCGGCGGTGCTCGGCATCACGGCACAATTTGTATCCGGCTACTCGGTGTCTCATGGTTAATTCTCACAATCCCCGCAGGTTTCCGCGGGCTCGCTCTTTAGTCTTCCTGTTGATCGTCTTCCTGCAACTCCGCGGGAAGCTCCTGCCCCAGGGTCAATCCCATATCCGCCAACTTGCGCTTCACTTCACGCAGCGACGTCTTGCCAAAGCTGCGAACTTTGAGCAACTCCGGCTCCGTCAGGCTCACCAGATCCGCCACCGTCTTGATGTTGGCGCTCTCCAGGCAATTGCTGGCACGCACCGACATATCCAGATCCGCGATGGGCATCTTGAGCCGATTGATCTGATCTTCTTCGACCTTGGCGGCTGCGGCGGCGCTTTCGCTGGCCGTGGCGGCACCCATCTCAAAGTACTGAACAAAGGGATTGAGGTGCTTGCGCAAAATCTTGGCGGCTTCCACCAGCGCCATGTCCGGAGCCACGGTACCGTTGGTCCAGACTTCCAGCGTCAGCTTGTCGTAGTTGGTCTTCTGACCGACGCGGGTGTCCTCGACCTTGTAACGCACTCGCTGCACCGGCGAATAAAGGGCATCGACGGGAATCCAGCCGATCTCCTGATCCTCGCCGTCCTGAAGCTGCTCACCGGCCGGGACGTATCCGCGGCCCTTAACCAGCTTGAACTCGATGTCGAAATCCACAGCGGTGGTCAGCGTCGCCAGCACCAGGTCCTTGTTGTGGATGGTGATGCTGGGATCCGCTTCGATAAGGTCAGCGGTGACTTCACCCGGGCCCTCGGCCTGGAGGCGCATGGTCCGCGGTTCATCGCCTTCCATCGAGACGATGAGGTTCTTGATGTTGAGTATGATGTCGGTAACGTCTTCAGTGACGCCTTCGAGGCTGGAGAACTCGTGTTCGGCACCCTTGATCTTGACGGCCGTCACCGAGGCACCTTCAAGCGACGAAAGCAGGATGCGGCGGAGGCTGTTGCCCACCGTGGTGCCAAAGCCGCGTTCGAAAGGCTCAGCGACGAACTTGCCGTAACGATTGTTGTTGAGGTCGGCATCGGGAACTACCTGGCTGGGCAGTTCCAAACCTCGCCATCGGATGCGCATGATTGAGTCTCCAATTTCCCGGCTAAATCCCTGGGGTTAGGAATCGCCGTGTCTTAACGCTCAGATGAAGCCGCCAAAGCCGGGGGGGGAGGCCGATCGAGCTACTGTGACACGGGGGTGTAAAACGGTGTAGGGCCTCGGCTAGTCCCAGAGTCGTTTTCGACGATGGGAAACCGTGACCGGGCAATCAAACGCGGCGTTTCTTGGGCGGACGGCAGCCGTTGTGCGGCACAGCCGTGCGATCCTCGACAGCCGTGACCTTGAGGCCCGCAGCCTGCAAGGCGGTGATGGCGCTTTCGCGACCGCTGCCCGCACCTTTGACACGCACTTCCACCTCGATGACGCCCATCTTCTTGGCGATGGCGGCGGCATCCTCGGCGGCGCGGGTCGCGGCGTAGGGCGTGCTCTTGCGCGAGCCCTTGAAGTTCTGCGTACCGGCTGACTTCCATACCAGCGTCTCACCGTTCATGTCGGTGATGTTGACGTAGGTGTTGTTAAAGCTCGCCTTGATGTGGGCAATGGCGCGGGTCACGCCCTTACGAATCTTTTTCTGTTTCTTGGCCATGGTTTCCTTTCGAATCTGCTGGCGCTGCCCGTCGTGGCCGTTGCGTACGGTATCGGGGGCAGCTCGACTCGAGGTTTTTCTATCTCACACGCCGGGGCAACAGGTGCCCACGGTCGCAACGTTACTTCATCGCCTTGACGCCCTTCTTGACGGCCACGGTCTTGCGCTTGCCCTTGCGGGTGCGGGCATTGGTGCGCGTGCGCTGGCCACGGACGGGCAGGCCGCGACGGTGACGGTCACCGCGATAGCTGCGGATGTCCTTGAGCCGCTGAATGTCCTGCGAGACCTTGCGGCGGAGCGCACCTTCGACGATGTGGCCGGCTTCGATGAGGCCGGTGATCGCTGCCAGTTGCTCATCGCTGAGCTTGTTGGCGCGAATCTGGCCGTCGATGCCCGCCTCGGCGAGAATCTGTGCCGCCGTCGTCGGGCCGATGCCGAAGAGGTACCGCAGACTGATGCGGATGGGCTTGTTATCGGGAATATCAACACCGCTTAAACGTGGCATGGGATGCTCCTGGCTTGGGGCAGGGCGGGCGTGGTCCACGCGCCGCACAAACCGCCGCGGGCTTTATCAGCCTTGGCGCTGCTTATGCTTGGGGTTGGTGCAGATCACACGCACGACGCCTTTTCGGCGGATGATCTTGCAGTTTTCACAAATTCGCTTGACGCTGCTACGAACTTTCATGACAAATCTCGCTTAGTGCTGGACCGGATTCCGGGGGGTCCGTTGGGCTCCGGGGGTCCGCTGATTTCCATTGCTCATCAGTGCCGATACGTGATGCGGCCCTTGGTCAGGTCGTAGGGGCTGATCTCGACGGTCACCCGATCTCCGGGGAGAATGCGGATATAGTGCATTCGCATCTTGCCCCCGATATGGGCCACCATCTCGTGGTTGTTCTCCAGTCGCACGCGAAACATTGCGTTGGGCAATGCATCGACCACCAGAGCTTCAACGGTTATCTTGTCTTCTTTGGGCATTTCTCTTGGTTGTCCGATCCTCGTCAATCCCGCGATTCCGCAGGGACATCAATTCCCATCCGTCAACACGTCGGCACCGTCGGCTGTGACCGCTACCGTATGCTCGTAGTGAGCTGAGGCCTTGCGGTCCACCGTCAACACCGTCCAGCCGTCTGACAGCGTGATGACCTCGTGTGTGCCCAAGTTGCACATCGGCTCGATGGCCATCACCATGCCTTCACGCAGGATGATGTCGTGTCGTACCAACTCTCGACTGACGAAGTTGGGGATCTTGGGGTCTTCGTGCATCTTTGAACCGATGCCGTGACCGACAAAATCCCTCACCACGCCCAGACCGGCACTTTCCGCATAGCCCTGCATCAGGCGGGCGATCTGGCTCCACCGCCGACCGGGCTTAATATTTTCCAACGCAATTTCCAGCACACGCTGGGTTGTTTCGCACAATCTTCGGACGTCGGGAGCGACGTTGCCGACCATGATGGTCGTGGCCGCGTCGCCGCACCATCCGTCGAGTTCCACGCCGCAATCCACACCGACGATGTCACCATCCTTGATGACTCGATCCCCCGCGATGCCGTGAACGACTTCATCATTCACGCTGATGCACAGGTTGGCGGGAAAGCCTTCTCCGGGGCGGTAGGTGGGATAGTTGAGAAACAATCCCTTGGCGCCCTTGCTGGTGAAGACCTCGTAGGCCTGCTCATCGATCTCCCGGGTGGTGATCCCCGGCTTGCATATCTCCTGACAGTGATTCAACACCGCACGGACCACGCGGCCCGCAGCCCGCATTTTTTCAATTTCCTGCCGCGTTTTTAGCCGAATTGCCATGGTCGCCGTTGAACTCTTTTTCTTAATCGTCTCCGATGGCCGGGCAACGGCGAGCCCGACAGTATAGCACGAGCCGCTCCTGGACGCCAACAGCCCGGGGTCACGGGGTGTCAGCCCGCCATTGTCCCCAACGTCGAAACTGCTGCCAAACCCAACCCTGTGGCCAGGAATAACGCCGCGGCACTGCTACGCATACGCGGGCCTTTGCCGCTCCCGCCCGTGCTCAGGAAGCCCTGATAATTACGCATCAACAGGTTAGCTTCGATGCGCTGCACAAAGTCGAGCATGACGCTGACCACGATGAGCAGGCCCGTGCCGCCCAGGAAGCTCGAAACATTCAGTGGAATCTGGAAAAGGCCGTGAACTACTGTTGGGATGACCGCGATGACCGCCAGAAAGCCTGCGCCGACGTAAGTGATACGTTCCATAACCACTTCGAGATACTCGGCGGTGCGGGGTCCGGGGCGCAGGCCGGGGATGAACGATCCATGATCGCGAAGCTGCGTGGCCATTTCCTTGGGCTGGAACTGGACGGTGGTCCAGAAGTAGGCGAAGAAGTAGATGAGGCCGACGTAGAAGAACATGTACACGAACCCGCCATCCATGCGGAAGTTTCGCTCCAGAAAGCTGACGGTACCGGCCATCCAAGCGGGCCATTCGCCGACACGGGCAGCGCTATCGAGGTAGCCCACGAGCATGCCGGGGAAGACCATCAGCGAGCTGGCGAAGATGATGGGCATGACGCCGCCGTGGTTGACGCGCAGCGGCAGGTAGGTCTTCTGCCCGCCGTAGACCCGCCGACCGCGAGTGTGCTTGGCCTGCTGGATCGGGATGCGGCGCTGGCCCTGGGTGATGACGATGGCACCTGCCACGACCACGATAAACGAGATAATCAGGAAGATCACGGTCATGGGCGTATAGGGCGTATTGCCCGTGCCCGAGACGCTAAAGCCTCCCGCGATGGCCAGTACGGCGCGGGGCATACCCGAAATGATGCCTGCGGTGATGATCAGCGAGGCACCGTTGCCAATGCCGAATTTATCAATCTGCTCGCCCAGCCACATGAGAAACACAGCACCGGCGGTGAGGCCCGCGATGCCGGCAATCCAGAACGTCGCGGCTCCCGTACCGTGCTGGTAGGCGGGATAGACAAGCTGCTGGCTCTGCATGAAGGAAAGCCAGAATGAGCCCTGCACCAGTGCCAGACCCACGGTCAGATAGCGGGTCCACTCAGTGATCTTCTGTTGCCCCCCTGCCCCTTCCTTCTTGAGTGCCTGCAACCCGGGCAGCACCGTCGAGAGAAGCTGCAAGATGATCGATGCCGAGATGTAGGGCATGATGCCCAGGCCGAAGATCGTGGATTGGCTCAGCGATCCGCCGGTGAACGTGCTGACAAAAGTCAGCAGGTTTCCAGCCGCGCCGCCGGTGGCTCGTTCACTCCAGCGCCGCAGGTTGTCCTGATCGACGCCCATGAGGGGCACGAAGTAGCCCATGCGGTAGATGGCCAGCATTCCGACCGTAAAGAGCAGCTTCAGCCGCAGCTCCCTGATCCGCCACATGTTGATAAACGCTTGTAGCATTGGCTTCCATCTGCTCGGGCTTCGCGGGAGTCAGTTCCGGAAATTCCGCCTCATCACTTGGTGCGTTGCACGGTGCCGCCCGCGGCGGTGATCTTTTCCTCAGCGGCCTTGGAAAAGGCGTCGGCGGTCACGTTGTACTTACCTTTGCACTCGCCGGTGCCCAGGATCTTCACGGGCGTGTTGGTGTCGCGCAACAGGCCGGCCTTGACCATCAGGTCGGGGTTGACTTCCGCGCCGCTTTCGAAGCGTGCCGACAACACGTTTAAGTTCACCACCACGTACTCGACGCGGAAGTTGGCGTTGTTGAAGCCACGCTTAGGAATGCGACGGAAGAAGGCCATCTGTCCGCCCTCACGGCCGGGGTTAATCGAACCCGACCAGCCCGAGCGGGAGCCGGCACCCTTGGAGCCGCGTCCCGAGGTCTTGCCGTGGCCGCTGCTGATGCCGCGACCCAAGCGCTTTTTGGCGCGGTATCGACCGGCTTTGGGAGTGATTTCATGGATCATCATGGCTGCTGTCTCCGACTGCCGGGCGAGGCTGCTTTAGCCGCGACCGGTTTTGTGCTGGTTACGTTGGACCTATAGACTTACTGTGCCGCCGGGGCATCGGCTACGGGAGCGACTTCCGCTGCTGCCGCGACCGGA